>CAZTNV010000081.1:0-13570 GCA_964615535.1 uncultured Mycobacteriaceae bacterium
GGCCCGAAGGGGCAGGCAAATCCGGCCCGGCGCACGCGCCGGCCCCGCGACCTGCATGTGGGAGCCGGCCGGCACCGGTCAAGCACCGTCCTGCGCCGCCCGGACCAGGACGGAGCACGCCGGGGCGACGCCGATCAGTTGTTGCGCGCGCCCTGTTCGACCCAGCGCCGGATCACCGTGGCCTGCAGCTCGGGGATCAGCGCCCGGTGGAACGGCATGCGGATTTCCGGCGCGACCTGGCCGGTGACCACGCGGACGAGATTGCTGGTCATCGGATCGCCGGGGATCACCACCGGCCCCAGCCGGGTGCCGCGCATCAGACCCTGATAGCTGGTCATGTCGAGCCCGATCGCCTCGAAGCCCTGGCCGTCCGGCCGATGGCATTCGACACAATGGGTCTGCAGGATCGGCTGCACATGCGCGTGGAAGCTGGTCGGGCCCTGCGCCGCGACGGTCGCCGCGGTCAGCAGGCCGGCCCCCAGGGCGATGGCAACGAAGGCAAGGGTGGCGGCGGCGCCCCGTCCGGGCGCGCGATCGAGCGGCATCGGTTCCCCCATGAACCCGGTCTCGCAGCGTGATTCACTGCTGAGTCTTGTAGAAACAATACCGCGATACCCCCTAACTGGAAAGGGTTTTGCCGCGGCGAAAGAGGCGCGGCGCGGGGCCGGGGCTGGGCGGTGGGCGTTCGCGGGTCAATCCGGGGGGCGAACCGCGGCGAAAATCGCCGGAAGCTGGGCCAGATCCTCGCACAGCCCGTCCCGCCCGGCGATCGCCGCCCGGAATCCCGCGGCCTCGAGGCATTCCGGCCACAAGGCCTGGGGGAACAGGCCGTATTCGTGGCGATCGATCTCGATGGTCTGCCGGCCGCCGCGCCAGATCAGATAGATCAGGGTCATGTCGCACACCGTGTCGCCCGGATCGGGGTCGTAGTCGTTCTCGAACAGGGCGACCTCGACGCCGTCCGCGGCATGGGCCGAGCAGCTCGTGCGGTTCTGCACGAAGCTCTCGCGCGTCTGCTCGGCGAAGGTCACCAGCACGCCGCCCGGCCGCAGATGCGCGAAGGCCGTGGCGAAGCCGGCCCGCAGCGCCTCCGCATCCAGCAGGTAATCGACCGAATCGAACAGCGCGACCGCATCGAACCGCCGGCCCAGCCGCACCGAGCGCATGTCGCCCTGGACGTATTCAACCTCGGGGTTGAGCCGCCGGGCCAGACTCAGCATGGCCGGGCTGAGATCCAGGCCGGTCACCCGGAACTGCCGCTTGAGCGTCCAGTCCTGATGGCCGCCGCCGCAGCCGAGATGCAGCACGGTGTCGACCTCGCGCCGCGCATGGGTCCGCATCAGCCGGGCGAGATCCCCGGTTTCCCGGACATAGTCCTGGGGCGGGCTGATGATCGGCCAGAGCCAGGCCAGATCATTGTAAAGGCGGGGCATGACGGCGGTTGGCCGGCCTACTCCGCGGCGTCGGCGACCATGCCGCCGCCGGCATCCAGCGCCGCGGTGCCGGGCGGCAGGCGGCGGAAGAAGATGATCACCTGCCCGATTTCGATGCCCCAGCGGGTGACCGTCGCCTGGTTGATCATGACCTCGTCGTCCTGCTGGAACATCCAGTCGTCGAAATGCACCCGCCAGACCGAGTCGCCGACCGGCAGGTCGAAATCGTAGCGCCAGTTCAGCGCATTGCCATAGCCGACGCCGCGCGCGGTGCCGACCACACCGCCCGCGGTGCCTTCATAGGTATGGTCGTCGAGCTTGCGGATGCGCCAGATGCGCTGTTCGGTCTCGCCGTCGCTATAGCGGAAATCCTCGACCAGGGTCAACTCGTCGCCGTCGCGGGTGCCGGTGATGTCGACCACGAACTGGCGGCGGACATTGCCGAACCGGTCCTGGAACAGGCCCCAGGCGCGGCTGCGCCCCTCGAAATACTGTTCCAGCACGAAGCGCGGCTGGGCGGCGGCGAAATCTTCCGGTTTCATCGAGTTACATCCGGTGAGGGCCAGCAGAAAGGCCAGCCAGGGCACGAGGAGGAGTCGCATGGTGTGGGGTCTCCCCGGCATCGCGGTTGCCCTGTCGCATGATCCGATCGCGCAGCTCGGCCTGGCGCTCCGCCGTGATCGGGTATCCGGCCATCAATACGATCGCCGCCGTCTTGAAGATCACCGGCACCAGGCTGTACAGCGCCGCAAGCACCAGCAGAGCCTCGCCGGGGTTCTGTGCGCCGGCATTGAAACCGGCCAGATCGAGCAGCGGAAAGGCCAGCCCGACCGCCAGCGCCAGCGCCAGCTTGGTCGCCATGCCCCACAGCGCGAAGAACAGGCCGGTGCGCTGCCGCCCGGACTCCGCGGCATCGAGATCGACCACATCGGCCTGCATCGCCCCGGGCAGCACCAGATCGGCACCCAGGCTGACCCCGGTCAGCACGCACACCGCCAGGAACCACCAGACGTCGCCCGGCCCGAGCAGCGGCACCAGGGCGAAGAACAGGCAGGACCAGATCATGGCAGCCGACCACACCCGGTGCTTGCCGAACCGCCGGCTGAGCGCCAGCCAGCCCGGCATCGCCAGAATGCCCGCGAGGAAATAGATCAGCAGCAGCAGCCCGGCCCATTCCGGCGCGGCCAGGCCGTGCTCGACATAGAGCAGGAACAGCGTCGCCGGGAGGCCGTTGGCGACGCCGTTCAGCAGATAGGCCAGGATCAGGCGGCGGAACGGCCGGTTGCGCGCGATCAGCGCGGCGCCCTTGCGCCACGCCAGCGGCGCCCGGGCGATCGGCCGCGGCTCCGGCACGACGGCCAGCAGCAGCCCGACCGCGAGCGGCAGCAGCACCATCACCGCCACCGCGATGGCATGCAGCGCCGCGCCCGGATCGGCGGCCCGATCCGCCGCACCCGCCGCGCCGCCGCCGAGCCCCAGAGCCACCGGCAGGCCGAGCGCCAGCAGGGTGCCGACCAGGAGAAGGGCCTCGCGATAGGCCGAGATCCGGCTGCGCTCGTGATAGTCGCCGGACAGCTCGGCGCCCCAGGCGGTCAGCGGCAGGATCATCATGGTCCAGCCGAGCGTCAGCGCCAGGCTCCAGCCCAGCAGATGCCCGGCCCCGGCGCCCGCCGGCGGCACCAGCAGGAACCACGTCGCGGCCAGCACCAGCGGCGTGCCGGCGATCACCCAGGGGCGCCGCCGGCCCAGCCCGGTGCCGATCCGGTCGCTGAGGGCGCCGATCAGCGGATCGGTGATCACGTCCCACAGCCGGGCCGCCAGCAGCACCGCCCCGACCGTGGCCAGCCCCAGCCCGAGCCGGTCGGCATAGAAGCTGGGCAAGTGGACATAGACCGGCAGGCTGAGCGCCGCCAGGGGCAGCGCCGGCGCACCATAGGCGATCAGCACGAAGGCGCGCAGGCGCGGGGCAGAGGGCACGGGCGGGATCTCAGGAGACGGGGCGGGAGCGCATCAAGGCTGAATACGCTCCGCCGCCGGCATCGGATCTCTGCCGAACTCCGGGCCGGACGAACCGCCCCTCCCGATCAGCCGCCGCGCGTCCGCCGCACGGCCAGAAAGCCGACCAGCACCAGCGCCGCGACCACCAGCAGAACCAGCAGCGCGATCATCAGCACGCCGCCGACGATGGCGCTGAGGGTATCCCAGAAGCCGATCTGGGCAATCATGATGGCGAGGATCAGAAGGATGAGCAAAGGCATCGCGCGGCTCCCTCGGTGTCGTCCGGCCCCGGCGGCAAGCCGGGCCCGATCGGGATGCCCATGAAACACTCGGAACGATCGCATGTTGCACGCGGGCCGCGGGGCGCCGGCGGAAGAGATCCCGGCCGGGCGCCGAGCCCTGGGCTGGCGGCATAGGGACCATGCGGAGGGCGCGTTGGTCCCGTCTTCGCAGGTGCGGTAGGTTATTCATACATTGATAAGAAATTCAGGCGTCGGCGATCCCCTATCGCCGGCAGGGGGGCGAACGATGACGATCGTGTGGAAGGACGAGTGGAGCCTCGGTCACGAGCTGATCGACGGCGATCACAAGCAACTGATCGCCATTATCAATGCCGCGGAGGAAGCGATCAACCTGGAGTGCAGCCGCCGCGAGATCGAGCGCATTCTGGCCCGGCTCGACGCCTATGCCAAATACCATTTCATCCGCGAGGAAGCGGTACAACGGGCCGCCGGCTTTCCCGAGCAGGAGGGGCATCACCAGAAGCACATCGACCTGATCAAATGCCTCGACAAGATCCGCAATCGTCTGCGCACGGCCAAGGACGCCTATGCCTATGAGGATGTGGTCGGCGGGCTGGCCGAGCTGCTGAAGGACTGGCTGCTCCACCACGTCATCCTGGCCGATTTGCGCCTGAAGCCCTACCTGAAGGCGATGGCCGCGGAACCGCCCTGCGGCCCCGCCCCGCAACCCGAAGCCGCCACCCCCCCTGCGAAACCGGCCCCGCAGCCCTGGCCCATGCACCCTTGCGAGGCCAGCCGCCCGGCCAGTTGGAGCACCGGCAAGGCGGCGGCGAAGGCGTGAGCGAGCGCCCGTCCGGGTGACGCATGGGTAGGTAAAGTGCGGATTTGCCGTTGCGGGTGGATCAGGTCCGATGGGAGGCTGAGTTTGGTACAGCCTTCAGTCGCCGGAGCCGAATATCCATGCAGCCGCTGCCGAAACCCGCGAACGATACCGGACGAAAAGCCGATCCCGAAAACCGCCGCGACCGCGATCGCCTTGACCGTCTGGTTCGCCTGATGACCGAGGAGCTTGCCGAAAGAGCTCGGCTTTCCGATGCTGGACGGGGGCCGGGCTCCGGACCACCCATCGTGGACCGCGCCGGCGATCACGGGTCCGACGACGAGACCTAGCCAAGGTCTGCTGCACTTGAGGTCACGCCGCGCGCGACAAGCACGGTCAACTGTGAACTCACGCGCGTTGCGGCCGAAGCGGGTCTGTTTGGCCCTCCGCCGCGCACCTGGGTGGAGAAGATCGGCGCCCGGCAATCGGTCGGGATCGGTTTTTTCGTTTGGGTCGTGTCGCTCGGCGTCCTTTCCGATATGATGCTCTTTCGCGAATGGTTCTGATTCGGGAAATTCCGGGTCGTGCGCTGCCGGAGCCCGGGCGGCCCGGCCATTCCCGTTGCCCTCCCCTCCCCGCTGCGTCAAACTTCGCTTCACGCCAGGATTACGCGCCGCAAGACTACGCGCCGCAGGATCAGGCGCCGGGAGGCCCAGACCATGTTCACCATCCGGTTCCGCACCATCCGCTATCGGCCCGATTTCCAGATCACCATCCGGTCCAGCGCCGACGGCTGGCAGGAGGATCTGGCGGCGAATTACGAGGCGGATGAATGGGTGTTCCGGCTGCCCGACGATCCGTTCGGGCCGCGGGTCGAGTTCAAGTTCCGGCTGGAAGAGCAGTACTGGATGACCGGGCCGAATCTGGTGCTGTTTCCGGTGCCGGGCGGCGATTACCTGTACACCGATGCGCAGGTGACGTTCCCGCCCATGACCGAGGTGGTGGTCGAGAACGGGCTGGTGCAGCAGTACTTCTTCGCCCCGGACCTGAACGAGGCGCGGCGGTATGACGTGATCGTGATCGGCTCGGGCATCGGCGGCGGGGTGGTGGCGGACCAGCTTTCCGATTACGGACGCGACGTGCTGGTGCTGGAGGCCGGCAGCTATCTGTTCCCCACGCATGTCGGCAACCTGCCGCGCCGGCACCTGCTGGGCGGCCAGTTCGACAAGAACATCTGGGGGCTGTGGGACCGGTTCAAGACCACCAACTACGTCAATGCGGCGGGCTCGGCCTATGCCGGGGCGCAGGGGTTCAATCTGGGCGGGCGTTCGCTGTTCTGGGGCGGGCTGATCCCGCGGATGAGCTGGTGGGAGCTCGATCCCTGGCCGCAGCCGGTGCGCTGGTATCTGGAAGGGCCGGGGCTGGAGCTGGCCAATCAACTGCTAAAGCTATCGCTGCTCGATTCGGCGTTTCAGCGGCGGGTGCTGACCTTTCTGGCCAACCGCTTTCCCGATTTCATCGCCCAGACCGCGCCGATGGCGATCGCCGAGTCGCAGCCCGAGGCGCGCACCGTCCCCTCCGGCGTGTTCTCGACCGCCGATCTGCTGATGGAATCCCGGCTGACCGACGACGACACCGGCGCCCGCAATCTGACCATCAATCTCAATCATGCGGTCAAGCAGATCGAGACCGCGGGCGGCACCGCCACCGCGGTGATCGCGCATGATCTGATCTCCGACCAGGAGCGGCGCTTCACCGCCGACCGGGTGATCCTTGCCGCCGGTACGGTGGAGAGCGCCAAGATCGCCCTGTTGAGCGGGCTGGCCGATCCCAACGGCAAGATCGGCACCGGCCTGACCGATCATCCGATCTTCTTCTGCCATTTCGCCGTGCCCGCGACCGCGCCCTTCTATGCCGAGCGCTCCGCCGCCAAGGTGCTGATGCAGCACCGCAATGCCGGCGAGACCCCGGCCGACCGCCACCGCTACAATGCGATCCTGGAGCTGGGCGCGGATTTCAACCAGGGCCGGTTCATCGATCCGGACATCCTCGACACGCATTTGCGCGAGCGGCGCAACACCATGCTGTGCGAGATCGTGTTCCTGTTCGACGAGCCGCTGATCGACCGCAACACGCTGCGCCAGACCGGCCCGTCCTATGTCCGCCCGGAGATCGACATGCAGGCGGGCCGGATCAGCGGGCCGGAATGGGCGGAAATCAACGGGATCAAGGATGCCGTGGTCGCCGCGTTCGGCGGCCAGCCGCTGGCCGGCCGCACGCTGGACCTGATCCAGGCCGGGCTAGGCGGGGTGGCGCACGAGGTCGGCACGCTGCGCATGGGCACCGATGCCGGGCGGAACTATGGCGACGGCGTGGTCGATGCCGATCTGAAATTCCTCGGCTACGACAATCTTTATGCCTGCGACCTGTCGGTGTTCCCGACCTCGCCCGCCGCCAACCCCACCCACACCCTGACCGCGCTGGCCCTGCGGCTGGCCGAGCATCTGCGCCGGCCGTGACGCCGGATCACGGGGTCGGGCGCGGCCGAGGGCTGCGGGGCCCGCGCCCGCCGATCCGAGGAGCCGCATGCTTGATTTTCCCGGATTGTTGTGGGACCGTCCGGGCATCGTTCTTCGCAACCGAATGATCACCGTAGTAATGAGCGAGACTGGGAGCGAGACCGGGAGCGAGAATGGGCGCAAGGCCGCCCGCCTGCGGATCGACGGCCGCGTACAGGGTGTGTGGTTCCGGGGCTGGACGGTGGATCAGGCGACGCGCCTCGGCCTCGACGGCTGGGTCCGCAACCGCTCCGACGGTTCGGTCGAAGCGCTGGTCGCCGGCCCGCCCGATGCCGTGGAGACCATGATCCGGGCCTGCCGGCGCGGCCCGGATATGGCCAAGGTGATCGACGTGTCGGTCTCGGCCGCGTCGGACCCCGGTCCGGTCGGATTCACCCAGGCCCCGACGGTCTGATCGCCCGCGCCACGGTTCCCTGCCATCCGAATGGCCGCAAGCCCGACCGGCCGGGACCGGTTTCCCATGCCATCGGTTCGGGGCAGTCCCATGGCCCTTGCCCGACGCCATGTTGCGCCAAGTCAATGACCGCAGGGCCGTCCCGCTGCACTCTTCAGGGATTGCCAATCCGGGGGGCTTCTTGGAACAAAGCATCACGGATGATGCGGCGCTGGCCGGTCTGATCCAACAGGCCGGGATCGCCGGATCTCCCGCCGATCTCCGCGCGCTGCTGGCCGGAATTGCTGCCGCCCCGCCGGGCGCCGATCCCGACGCCTGGCTCGCGCTGGTCGCACCGGGTGCGCCCCCGCACATCGCTCGCCATCTGCGCGACGCGAAGGCGGCACTGGCCGCGCCATCGCACCGGCCGCCCGAGCCGCCGGCCGCCACGCGTCTGGCTATGCTGCGTGCCGAGCTGGCGCGGCGCGGGCTGGACGGTTTCGTGGTGCCGCGCGCCGATCAGCATCAGGGCGAATACGTGCCGGCGCGCGCCGAACGGCTGGCCTGGGTGACCGGCTTCGGCGGTTCGGCCGGGACGGCGGTGATCCTGTCGGACACCGCGGTGATTTTCGTCGACGGACGCTACACGCTGCAGGCCGAGGCGGAGGTCGATCCCGGCTTCTTCCAGTTCCGCCCGCTGGCCGAGGACCAGCAGACCGGCTGGGTCACCGCCCATCTGCCGCGGGGCGGCCGGCTGGGCTACGATCCCTGGCTGCACACCGCCTGCTGGGTCGAGAAGATGCGCAAGGCGGTGGAGGAGCACGGCGCCGAACTGGTCGCGGTGGAGTCCAACCCGGTCGATGCGGTGTGGGCCGATCAGCCGCCGCCGCCGCTGGCCCCGGTGGTGCCGCACGATCTGGCCTATGCCGGCCGGCCCTCGGCCGAAAAGCGCGCCGAGCTGGGCCGGTCGCTGGCCCAGGGCGGTATTCATTCCGCGGTGCTGACCGCGCCCGACTCGATCTGCTGGCTGCTCAACATCCGCGGCGGCGACGTCCCGCACACGCCGCTGGCCCTGTCCTTCGCCATTCTCTACGCCGATGCCCATGTCGAGCTGTTCATCGACCGGCGCAAGCTGACGGCCGGCCTCGACCGCCATCTCGGCAATCAGGTGACGGTGCAGCCGCCGGACACGCTGGCCGGGGCGCTGGAGCGGCTCGGCCATGAGCGGCGGACCGTGCTGGCCGATCCCGGCTCTGCGGCCGCATGGATTTTCGACCGGCTGAAGCAGTCCGGCGCCCGGCTGCGGCGCGGCCCCGATCCCTGCGCGCTGCCCAAGGCGTGCAAGAACCCGGCCGAACTGGCCGGAACCCGCGCCGCCCATACCCGCGACGGCACCGCGATGTGCCGGTTTCTCGCCTGGCTGGCGCAGGTGGCGCCATCCGGCCGGATCACCGAGATCGACGCCGCCGAGCGGCTGCGCGCCTTCCGCCGGGAGGAGGCGCTGTTCCGCGACATCAGTTTCGACACGATTTCGGCGTTCGGGCCGAACGGCGCGATCGTGCATTATCGCGTCTCGCCGCAAACCAACCGGCGGATCGAACCCGGTTCGCTCTATCTGGTCGACAGCGGCGCGCAGTATCTCGACGGCACCACCGACATCACCCGCACCATCGCGGTCGGCACGCCGACCCCGGAAATGCGCGAACGCGCCACCCGCGTGCTGAAGGGCCATATCGCGCTGGCCACGACCCGGTTCCCCCGCGGCACCACCGGATCGCAGCTCGATGCGCTGGCCCGGCACGCGCTATGGCAGGCCGGCCTGGATTTCGAGCACGGCACCGGCCATGGCGTCGGCAGCTATCTGGGCGTGCACGAGGGTCCGCAGAGAATTTCCAAAACCGCGAACAACGTCGCCCTGGAACCGGGGATGATCCTGTCCAACGAACCGGGCTACTACAAGGCCGGCGAGTACGGCATCCGGATCGAGAACCTGATCGTGGCCCAGCCCTGCACCGGCCTGCCCGATGCCGAGCGGCCGATCCTGGAATTCGAAACCCTGACCCTGGCCCCGATCGACCGCGCCCTGATCGACACCGACCTGCTGAGCCCGGCCGAGCGCGCCTGGATCGACGCCTATCACGCCCGCGTCCGCGCCACCATCGCCCCCCGCCTGACCGGCGCCGCCCGAGTCTGGCTGGAGGCGGCAACCCGGGCGCTGGGGGCGGAGGGGTGAGTGAGAGGATTGCCAGCGACCAAAGGGGCGGAGGCGGTGCTCCTGACGGCTGATCAGGCGAGCGCCGATCCGGCCGCGTTGCACGGCCCGATATGCCGCTGATCCGGTTCAGCCCCAATCCCCGAATTCGCCGTGTCATTCAGCGCGACAACGGCAGTGCCGAGCTTCTGGTCGTCAACAGCGACGCCGGCCGGCTCTATGTGAAGGGACCGAAGGGCAAAGACGGCGACCATATGCTGGTGAAGGAATGGATCGGAACCCGGTTGGCCGACCACTTCCGACTGCCGACCCTGGATCATGGCGTGATCGACATCCCGGTGGGAACAGATTTCGCTCTGGCCGGCGGCGAGACCATCCGTTCCGGGACGGTATTCGCAACCAGAGCTGAGCCCGGCGATGACTGGCAGGGTGATGTCGAAACGATCGCGTGATTATCGAACCGCCAAAACCTCGCCACTACTTGTTGTATTTGACACATGGATACGCAACCTTGATCGCCATGTGCCGGCACCAAACGTTCATCGTAACAATCGCAATGTTTTTATCTCCACCCGGACAATTCGCGGCCAGATACCGATACTCCTGCCGATCGATCATACCCATGTCTTTGGAGGTCCGGACATTTTCCGCCTGGGCGCGGCGTTTCAGGGAGTCTCTGACGGCCGCGTGCTCGGGATGTTTCCGGAATTCCAGCGGTTTATCGGTCGCGCCGAGTTGGCTTCGGCAATCGACGACATGACCCGGTTTGGCGCGGATCGCATCAATGCGGTGGTTTCCTCAACGCCCGCCGATTGGGGAGTCTCTTCGACGGAACTGGCGGCCGTTGCTTCCTTCCTGACGCAGCGGGCTCAATATCTGTCGACAAGACTTGAGCAGTTGGTGCTGAACATGCTCGGGTGTCTGGGTTGAGCGGAGGCTGGGAATGCAGAAGGCCTACTATTCCCTGATCCAGTTCTGCCCGGATATCGACCGGATGGAGACGGTCAATATCGGGGTGGTGCTGGCCTGTCCGGAGCGGCGGTCCGGCCGTGCGGTGTTCGACGCACGAATGGTCGGGCGTCACGCACGCGTCGCAGGCGATGATCCTGAAACGCTTAGGTTGAGTGTGGCCGGATTTTGTCAACGGCTGGAACAACAGCTTGCCGATGCTCAATCTCTTGAAGATGTTCGGTCATTGGGAATATCGCCGGTCAGCCGACTACGGCTGACCGCGCCGAGGGAAATGCGGGTTGAGGACTTTGAGACGGACATGAGGCATTTGGTTGAGGATTTGGTACGGCCGCGAAAAGTTGATGATTTTGGCCATCACAGCGGGCACGGCTCCCGCATCGCCGCCGAACTGAAACAACATTTTGAAAGTCGCAAAATTTCGGAGGCAATCGAACAAGACCTGAAGGTTGATGTTCCAACACACCATAAACCGTGGCGCATCCCGTTCGGCTATCGCAATGGCCGATATCGTCTTGTTCAAACAGCCGATTTTGCAGATTTGAAGCATCGTAAGGGGAGGAATCTGGCATCGGAGTTGGCCGTGGCAGGGAGTTTCTTGTATAAAAATCCTGATAGAAATCGAGGAGAACAGCAGTTGATCATAGTCGGCGAGTTCCGTTCGGTGAACCCCCGTAACCGGGACTCTATCGAGACCATTTTGCAGGATAACTATGTCGCTCTCTATCCCTTTACGAAGGAGGGCGTAGAAAGTCTGACAGCCGACATAGATTCATCTGTGCGGGTAGGTTGACGACGACCAGTCGTGAACTCCATGCCCCTGCACGCCCACTCACAGCAACCACGAGCAACAGGTCGGGTCGGTCGCGGCGGCGGACTCGCGGCCGCTCGACCTGCGGCTGCGATCGGAGATCTATCCCGCCCGCCGGCCCACCGTCCAGTCGCGCAGGGTGGCGGCGAGGCGCCAGGGGGCTTCGGTCAGGCCGCCGGCGATCGAGCCGGCCCAGCCGGCGGTGCGGCCGACCGAGAGTGCCTTCTGGATCTGACGGTCGATGAAGGCCCGGGTGCCGGCATGATCCTCGGACCGGTCGGCCAGCCAGTAGAAGGTCGCGGCGCTGAGCACCCCGGCCATGCTGGCGCGCCTGGTATAGAAGCTGAAATCGGTCGAGTCGTCGCCCGCGGCGTGCCAGACCGCATCGGCGGCCCGGTAAAGCTGCCGCGTGCCCAGGGCGACGTTCTGCGGCAGGGCCAGCACCACCAGCAGCCGGCGCACCGCCTCCTTGTGTGGCTCGAGTGCCGCAAACCGGGCGTGCAGGGCCCGGGCCACCCGATCGCGAACCGGCAGCCCGGCAAAGCCCTCGCCCATCGCCTCGAGAGCGGCGGTCATCCGGCGATCGGTCCAGCCGCCGAAATGCACGATCACGTCCGGAATGCCGGCAGGGAAGGCATGCAGGGCGGCGGCGGCATCGTGTCCCGCCATGGTTGCCCCGTCGCGCAGGGATCGTTCGGTCCAGCCGTCGAACACCACATTGCCCAGCATCGACACCAGGATTTCGTCCTTGAGGTGCTGATCCGCGGAGACCTGCTCCGCGCTCTCAGCGTCCGGTCCGGTCGGGTCCGCCATTGCTGTGCCGCCTTTCAGGCTTCGGGCCGCTTTACAAGATGATGCGTCTCGCTCTCGAAAACGAGCGATGTCAGATCGGTCATGCGATCGAGATACAAAATTCCGTCAAGGTGATCGACCTCATGCTGGACGACGCGGGCATGGAAACCATGGGCTTCGCGCTCGATCGGTTCGCCGTCCGGCGTCAGGCCACGATAGCGGATGCCGGCATGACGCGGCACCATGCCGCGCAGTCCCGGAATCGACAGGCAGCCCTCGGGTCCGACCGTGAGGCGTTCGTCCAGCGGTTCGATTTCGGGGTTGATGACGATACTGACCCCGGCCGGCCCGGCCGCCTCACCCGTCTCCAGGCGCGCGGACGGAACCCGAAACACGATCAGCCGCAAGCCGATATGGACCTGGGGGGCCGCCAGCCCGACGCCCAGCGCATCGAGCATGGTTTCGGCCATGTCGAGCATCAGCCGCCGAACCTCCGGGGCCGTCGGGTCCGCAATCGGCGCCGCCGCCCGGCGAAGGACGGGATGGCCCATGCGGGCGATCTTGAGCAAGGCCATGGCGATTCCCAACTCTCACGATGCGGCCGGCAGGCAACCCCGCGCGACCGGCGGCGGCGCGGTTTGCCGGCCCGCCCACCGGGGTGAAGACGCCACCGGAGTAAAGGCCCCCACCGGAGTAAAGATAGGCCGTGCGGCAACGGCGCCTTGGCAACCGGCCCGCCGCATGATAGTTTCCGCCACCAGGGTTGGTAAACCCTTCGAATTTTCCGGTCTTGGCCAAACCCTTTGGGAAGGAGCAGGGACAGACGTGCAGGTAACCGTTCGTGACAACAATGTCGATCAGGCGCTGCGGGCGCTGAAGAAGAAAATGCAGCGCGAGGGCATTTTCCGTGAAATGAAGCTGCGTCGCAACTACGAAAAGCCATCGGAGCGCCGGGCGCGCGAGAAGGCGGAGGCAGTGCGGCGGGCGCGCAAGCTGTTGCGCAAGCGCATGGAACGCGAGGGGTATTAGGCTCCGCGCCGGTTCGGGTTTCACGTCGGTTCTGCCGTACGGCCGCCCAGCCAATGGTTGGGCGGCTTTTGGCGTTTGGCGCCGGCAAATTTTGGCGCCTGTCGATGACTCGCGAACGGGCCTATGGCGCCGGCGTCACGGCCGGCCGACCTTCTTGTGGAAGCTGCCATCGGGGTCGGCGCGGACATAGTCGCCGGTGTTGAAATGGCCGATGGTGTTGCGCTGGGTGCCGGTGCCGGCAAAGACCCGCACGTTCAGGATTTGCGCGAACCGCACCAGCACCGCCTGGGCCTGGCCGGCATCGCAGGCCCG
>CAZTNV010000082.1:0-13497 GCA_964615535.1 uncultured Mycobacteriaceae bacterium
GCGGCGCCGATCCGGTTCGGTTGCAGCACCTGCATTAGCTGGATAGGGAAATTGTGACCTTTAGAATAAAAATCGGATGCCCTGGACAAACCAGAACTCTCCTGGCGAGACCAAATCGAAAATCCGGCTGTTAAGGGCACGAACAAGTTTGTCACGGCCGGCAGCCTGGATATTCTGACGAAAACCGAACCGTTGGCGATGCATGCATTTGGTAAGAGATATTGCGTGGTTTCAGTGCTGAGTCCATTCCGGTTCGATGCTTGCCCTCCGGCTGCCTGGTCTGGTCATCAAAGACAAGGGTCGATACCGCGGCGCACCACGATTGGGCGTGCGGCATTCGTATTGAGCCAAGAGATAAGCCGGGATTGCGGCCTTGCCAAATGTACCGATGGGGGAGTCAGCCGAATGCGATGGGAGACCGGCTGAGCGCGGAGGGGAGAGGCGGTCGTTGCCGGATGCGAACCAGCAACCGGTTGAGATCATCGGCTGCGATCGGTTTGTGCAGGACGCCAAGCTCCCGGAACTTGGCCTCTTCGACCAGACGAGGCGAGGTATCTCCGGTCAGCAGGATTCCTGGAATCGACGGGCCGAACTCGCTCCTGATTCTGGTGACGGCGTCGATCCCGGTCACACCGCCCGAAAGCCGGTAATCCGCCAGGATCAGGTCGGGCACGATATGGTCGCGGCGCAGAATGTCGACCATGGCATCCGCGTTGTCGGCCGCCAGAACGGTATAGCCGAGACTCTCGAGCAGCAGTGTCAAAGCATCCAGGATTAGTGCGTCGTTCTCCACCACCGCGATCGCGCCGCTGGCGACATCATAGGATTTGCGCTCGGCCTCCGGCCGGTTGGGAGCGCACGAACCGCGCGCCCGCGGCACCATGATTTCGAACATCGAGCCGTGGCCGAGCCGTGAGCGAACGGTGATCCGGTGATCGAGTACCCTGGCCAGCCGCTCGACGATGGCAAGGCCCAGGCCGAGCCCCTTCTGACGCTCTCGGGCCGGATTGCCGATCTGATAGAACTCCTCGAAAATCGTGGTCAATTCATCCTCGGGGATGCCGATTCCGGTGTCCCAGACCTGCAAGCGGACGGCATCGCGGGACGGTCGGCAGCCGAGCAGGATGCGACCGGTCCGGGTATAAGTGACGGCATTGGAGAGCAGGTTCCGCAAGATGCGCTCGAGCAGATGCGGATCGCTGTGCACCGTGGCGCTCGTCTCGACCATGCGGAATTCCAGCCCCTCCGCCTCCGTCCGCGGCAGGAATTCCGAAGCCAGCCGGTCGAACATCGGCCCGATCGGGAAATCAGCCGGTTCCGGCGCCACCATGCCGGCGTCGATCTGGGCCACGCCCAGCAGCGTGTTGAGCATGTCCTGCAAAGCGACCAAAGATTGCCCCAACTTGCCGAGGATCTCGTCCAGGCTGCCGTCGCGATTGCGCCGCGTCAGGATCGAATGCAGGATGATTCCGGCCTGCAGCGGCTGGCGCAGGTCATGGCTGGCCGAGGCCAGAAACCGCGTCTTGGCGGCGCTGGCCTGCTCGGCCTGCTCCTTGGCGAGACGCAACTGGTTCTTCAGGCGCTGCTCGGCGGAATAATCGTGCATAATTCCAAATCGCAATATGGCGTCGCCCTTGGCATTGCGGACAGCGTCGATTCGCTGCCAGAGCGGGAATCGTCGGCCCGAGGTATCGCAGGCCTCCACCACGCCCTCCCAGGTTTCGCCGCGGCGCAGACGCGGATCGATCTTGGCCGCGAGTTCGGCCGCAACGGCTGGCGGATAATGGTCATTCCAGCCGAGCGTCCGCGCGATATCGAGCGGACGGGCGAACAGGCGTTCGTGGGCCGGATTGACGTAGGAGATGCGGCCATCAATGTCGGCAATGGCAATCGCCTCATGGGAATGTTCCACCACTGCGCGGAACCGGGCCAGCTCGGCCTGAAGGCGAACGCGCGTGGAGATGTCGCGGACGATGCCGAGATACCGGTTCGGCTCGATCTCGATGGCGTTGAGGTCCACGTCGAGCAGTTGGCCGTCCTTGTGTCTGAGGCGAATGAGACCACGCCAGACGCCATCGCGCTTCAATTCCTGGAATTGCGCCAGGACCGTCTCGCGCGCCTCGGGCTTGTCCGGCACGAGGTCCAATATCGACAGGTTCAGCAGCTCTTCCCGGGAATACCCCAGCAACGCCGAAGCGGCCGGATTGACATCGCGATAGCGGCCACCGGCATCGACCACGAACAAGGCGTCGAGGGCATTGTTCACATAGGAGCGGAACTTGCGTTCGCTGTCGCGCAGCGCCCGTTCGGCTTGCCTGCGTTCGGTGACGTCGGTGCCGATGGCCATGACACTGTTGGCGTGATTGCCGGAACTCAGCGGCACGATCCGGATCGCCATGGTGCGGTGCCGGATATTGACGATCTCAACCGACTGGATCGTACCCTCCGAAGCCGCCCGCGCGAGTGCCTCCCGATAATGCTTTGCCGATTCGGCGGTCATGTACAGGTAGACCGAGGTACCGACCACATCCTCGACATACAATGGCGGGTCGGCACGGTTGAGATAGAGGATGATGCCGGCCGGGTTCAGCGTCGTGATGCAATCCGGCGAGGTCTCCAGCAACGCGCGAAGCCGCCGCTCGGAATCGGCGAGAGCCTGCTCCACCTCTTTCTGGTGGGAAATGTTGAGGATGGCACCGTCGAGGAAGACTTGCCCGGTTTCGGGATCGGTCACCCGCCAACCGATGTCGCGGGCCCAGCTCTGCTGTCCGGTCGCCGGATGGATGAACCGGTAATCGACGCTGTAACCCTGGCCGGTTTCCATGCGGGAGCGCTGGGCGGCCATATAGGCCGGCCGGTCGTCCGGATGGATGCGGGAATACCATGAGGCCGGATCGGCCCGCCCATCGGCGGTCGCCATGCCGGCGCGCAGCCGGGTATCGGCGCCATAGACGCTGACGCCCGCCGCGGTATAGCCCCAGGGGCCGTCACCCCGTTCGCCGCGACAGAACAGGATGTCCGGCATGTTCTCGACCAGCGACCGGAATCTTGCCTCGCTGTCGCGCAGCGCCGCCTCGACACGGTGTTGTTCGGTGATGTCATGGGCCGTGCCGGTGGCCAGGGTCGGGCGGCCGGAGGGATCGCCGGTGACTTTCCCCCTGGAGCGGATATGGCGAATCGCACCGTCCGGCCGGACGATGCGGAACGCCATGTCGAACGGCCGGCGCCCGGCGATCGCGTCGCGGCGCCACGCCGCCACGGCCTCGCGGTCTTCAGGATGGACCTGCGCCAGGAACTCTTCGGTCGACGGAAAGAATCCGGGCGGAAAGCCGAAGATCCGGCAGGCTTCTTCCGACCAGTAGCCGTCCCCGGTGATCAGGTCGCGTTGCCAATGCCCCAGCCTCGCCAGCCGTTCGGCCCGATCCAGCCGCGCGGCCGTCTGCTCCAGGGCCGCGGCGGCGGCGCGGCGCGGCGTGACGTCGCGTTGCACGCTGAGCCAATACCGTGTCTGGCCTGCCGAATCCAGAATCGGAACGATCTGCCACTCGACCACGTATTCGGAGCGGTCCTTTCGATAATTGACGGTTTCGCCGAAGAAGCGCCGATCCGCCTCCAAATCCCGGCGCAGGCGGGCGAGCAGCGCCGGATCGGTCTTCGGCCCTTGCAGCAGGCGCGGCGATTTTCCGATGATCTCCGCGAGGCAATATCCCGTCATGGCGGTGAACGCCGGGTTGACCCAACGAATCGCCGGTCCCGGCGGATCGAGCGACGCCGTCGTCACGACCACCGCATCGGCCATCAGTTCCAGTGTCGGCGTCAAGCCCAGCAGGATGAGATCGGCGTCAGGCATCCCGAGGGATGCTACACATTTGATCCGGCGGCACAATTGGCCAAGAGAGTCGCCGATCCTACCAAAGTCCCTAGTCCTGGCCGCGTGGCGGGTTGATTGCAACACAAAGGAGTCGTTGCAGCCTGGCGTCAAACCGGGAACCCCGGTTCCGTCACCTTTTGGTGTCAAATTCGCCGGCAGCAGTCTGCCGGAGTTTCTGGCTCAGGGCGAAACCGCATGGCGGAAGCAGTGGAGACCGTGCAGGCCGCTCCTATGCGGGCTTGTCCGATTCGAGCTTGCGCCGCGGCTCGTAGGCGCCGCGCGGGCGCCAACGCGCGAGAAAGTCGGACAGTTCGGGCTCGGAGGTTTCGGGCAGGACGACCATCAGCCGGACATACTGATCGCCACGGCCGCCGGTGCGGTCGGGCACGCCCTTGCCGCGCAGGCGCAGCGTGGTGCCGGTGTTGGCGCCGGCCGGTATCTTCAGCGCAACCTTGCCGTCGATGGTCGGCACCTCCACCACCGCGCCGTGGACCGCCTCGTGCAGGGTGATCGGCACATCGAGATGGACATCCTGGTTGTGCCGGCTGAAATGCGGGTGCGGTGCCACCCGGATTTCGACCAGCGCATCGCCGTCACCGCCGCCGCCCATCCCGGCCAGACCCTGGCCCTTCAATCTCAAGGTGTCGCGGTCATCGGTGCCCGGCGGAATGGTGACTTCCAGATCGCGCCCGTTCGACAGGGTCAGCCGTTGCTTGCCGCCCATGATGGCGTCGGAAAACCCGACATTCAGGACATAGGCGACATCGGCGCCCTTGGCCTTGAAACTGCCGCGGGCCAGGAAATCATCGAAGATGTTGCCGCCATCGAAACCGCCCGCCGTGCCGCGCCCGCGTCCACGCCCGCGGCTGGCCGCGGCGGCTTCGGCATAGGCGCGGTGGAAGGCAGTGTCGTGCCGGTCACGCCCGTCCGCATCGATTTCGCCGCGATCGAACCGCGTCCGCCTGGCAGTGTCGCCGAGCAGATCATAGGCCGCAGAGATTTCCTTGAATCGCTGTTCCATCGTCCGGTCGCCGGGGTTGACGTCCGGATGCAACTTCTTGGCAAGCCTGCGGTAGGCCTTCTTGATGTCGTCCTGGCTTGCCGTTCTGGACACACCGAGAACTTGATAGGGATCACGCATCCGGTGAATCGGTCTCCAGTTCCGACCGTGCCGAACGCCGGCACGGTCGGACAAAGCTATCCTGAACCGGCGCGGCTGTCACCGCCGCGCTGCAGCCCGGAGGCGGCGACGCCACTCGGGAAAAGTGCCGGCGGCATGGGTCGGCCGGATCGTGAGGATGCGGTCAGGTGACCACCTGCCAGAAACCCTGGGGGGTACGGCAGGCAATGCCGCTGCTCGACTGCAGGCGACCGTTGACGGCCACGGACTGGTTGAAGTTGCGGCATTCCCGATTGCCTTGAAAGTAGGCCGGTCCGGTCGGGGCAATGGTGCCGCTGGCCCCGGAGACCGGGTCCTGCCAATTGGTCACGCGGCCGGTGTCCAGCGCCTGCTGTCCGGCCTGCTGGGCGGCGTTCTGCGCCGCAGCCTGGGAGGGCTGGTCGAACGATGCGCCGAGCTGGTTGCCGAGAAAGGCGCCCAGCGCCACACCGGCGCCGGTGGCGATCAGGTTGCCGGAGCCCTGACCGATCTGCGACCCGATCAGCCCCCCCGCCGCCGCACCGCCCAGGGTGCCGATGGTCTGGCCGGTGCCCCAGCCGGTGCCGCCGACCCCGCCGCCGCCGCCGGTCTGGCAGCCTGCGAGCAGCGCCGCCGCGGTCGCCAACGGAATGATCATTCTGGACTTCATGGGTGCTATCCTCCTTGCATGGATGGGAGAATGGATCGGATCGCCGTTCCGCTGCAACCGGGCGCGGCACTGCGGCGGATCGGATCGGATCGGTGGACATTCGCAAACATGCGCCTAAAGTAGAAGGAAACTGCGACACAATCACGGCAGAACCAGGTGACCGAAGAACTCGAAGCCGCCGATGTGGCGAGCGAGGCGATCCCGGCGGGCGCCGAACCCTTCGATCTGTTCCGCGCCTGGATGGCCGAGGCCGAGCGGGGCGAACTGAACGATCCCAACGCCATGACCCTGGCCACCGCGACGCCCGACGGCGCGCCGTCGGCGCGCATGGTGCTGCTCAAGGATTTCGACCGGCGCGGCTTCGTTTTCTACACCAATCTGGACAGCCGCAAGGGCGGCGAATTGCTGGCCAATCCGCAGGCTGCGCTGTGTTTCCACTGGAAGAGCCTGCAGCGGCAGGTTCGGATCGAGGGGCCCGTGGAGCCGGTCAGCGAGGCCGAGGCCGACGCCTATTTCCACAGCCGGCCGCGCGGTTCGCAGATCGGGGCCTGGGCGTCGCGGCAGTCGCGGTCCTTGTCGGGTCGTGGCGAACTGCTCGGTCAGGTTGCCAAGTTCACCGCGAAATTCGGCTTGAGCCCGATTCCGCGTCCGCCGCACTGGTCGGGCTTCCGGCTGGTGCCGCGGCGAATCGAGTTCTGGCGCGACCGGCCGTTCCGGCTGCACGAGCGCATCGTGTATCATCGCGACGGCGCCGGCTGGCAGATCGAGCGCCTGTACCCCTGACAGCGGGCGCTGCCCAATTCGGGCGCTGCACCGTTCGGGCGCTGCACGGTGTTCGTGCGAGGGCGGGAGCCTGATGCCCCTTCCGATCGTTGTGTCCTGGACGGCGACCCATGGCGCGATGCCGGTCGCGACGTCCATCATGGACCAACGGATTGGAGGAGCCATGCTCTTCGATGACTGGTTGAGCGTGGGGCGGGTGCTGATCGTCGGCGCCCTGGCCTATGTCGCCCTGGTGGCGTTTCTGCGCATCTCCGGCAAGCGCACACTGTCCAAGATGAACGCATTCGATCTGGTCGTGACCGTTGCGCTCGGCTCGACCCTTGCCACCGTTCTGCTGTCGCGCGACGTCGCGCTGATCGAGGGGCTGACCGCCTTCGCGCTGCTGATTGCGGCGCAGTATCTGGTGGCTTGGCTGTCGGTCCGCTCTGCTGCGGCGCGGCGGTTTTTCAAGTCGGAGCCGTCGCTGCTGTTCCACCGCGGCCGATTTCTGGAGGGCGCATCGATGCAGGAGCGGGTCACCGAGGCGGAGGTGCGGGCCGCCATGCGCGCCGCGGGCTTCGCGTCGACCGCAGCGGTCGAGGCCGTCGTGCTGGAGACCGATGGCACCTTCAGCGTTCTCGGCCGCCCCGAGAACGGGCAGGCTTCGACTCTGGAGGGGGTCCAGCACACAACCGAAATCGCAAGCGCCGGTTCCGGCGGCGAGGGCGGGGGATGAGTCATCCGATCGGAACCGATTTGGAGTCTCGCGGGTTTGTCCACCGAACGATGCCGCGTTGTTCTCAAGGGGCGGCGTCGAAACCCGAGATAAGGTGGAGAGGGTCGGATGCCCAATATCTTTTATATTATCGGCGTCATCGTGGTGATTCTGGTCGTGCTCTCGGTGCTGGGTCTGACCTGAGCCGGGTCCGCAGAACCGGCATGGCTGATCTGCCGGGGTGGACAGGGTCCAGGGGAACATCCTACTAGAGAGGCATGGAACAGCCGGACCCTGCTGAGCGAAAAAGCGGCATTGGCGGCGGAGCCAACCGACTGCGGCGGTGGGCAACCTATGCCAGCGTCACGGTCGGCATGACCCTGGTGGTCGGGAAACTGGCCGCCTGGCTGGTCACGGGCTCGGTGACAATTCTGTCGTCCATGCTCGACAGCATGGTCGATGTCGTCGCCTCGGTGATCACCCTGATCAGCGTGCGCGCCGCCTTGCGTCCACCGGACACGTCGCACCGCTACGGTCACGGCAAGGCGGAGCCGCTGGGCGCCTTGGCCCAGGCGGCGTTCATCGGCGGCTCGGGCCTTCTGGTCGTGTTCCAGGCGATCGATCGGCTGATCGCGCCCGAACCGGTGACCGATACCGCCATTGGTTACGCGGTGATGGGCCTGTCGATCGTCCTCACCCTCGGGCTGGTCGCGTTTCAGCGTCACGTCGTCCGGGTCACGCGGTCGCTGGCGATCAGTGCGGACAGCCTGCATTACACCGGCGATCTGCTGACCAATCTGGCGGTCATCGTGACGTTGGTGGCGACGGAAGCGACCCGCTGGTACTGGCTTGATCCGGCCGTGGCGCTCGGAATTGCCGGCTATCTGCTGTGGAACGCCGCCGCGGTCGGGCGGGACGCGTACAATGTGCTGATGGATCGCGAGCTGCCACAGCCCGAGCGCGACCGGATCAGGGCAGTCGTCCTGGCCGATCGGCGGGTGCGCGGCATGCACGATCTGCGCACGCGCAGCTCCAGCACGACGCAGTTCATCGAGCTTCACCTGGAACTCGACGGCGATCTGAGGCTGACCGAATGCCACGCCATCGCCGATGCGGTCGAGGCGGCGCTGCGCGATGCCTTTCCCGACGCCGAGATCATCGTCCACCAGGAACCGGCCGGGCTGCAGGACGAGCGGCTGGACCGGCGGATCGCTGCGGGCTGACGGTTCGGATCGGGCGATGGCGGCGGAGCGGACTCGCAGCAGGGTTGCGCATCGCGGAATCTTTCGTTAAGAGCGCGCTCCTGTGCCAGAATGAGCGGCGATGATGGATCACGATCCGACGGGTTTGGCCAAAGGTCCGCCGGTCTTCGACCAGGCATTCCACGACGGCTTTTTCGACCTGCTGCGATGGCGGCGGGACGTTCGGCGATTTCGCACCGATCCGGTGCCGGCCGGTCTGTTGGACATGGTGCTCGATGCCATGGTCTTTGCACCTTCGGTGGGCAACAGCCAGCCCTGGCGACTGGTTCAGATCGAGAGCGCCGAGCAGCGGGGTTTCATCGTCGGCAATTTCGAGCGCGCCAACTCTGCGGCGCTGTCCGGCTATACCGGCGAGCGTGCGCAAACCTATGCCCGGCTCAAGCTGTCGGGCCTGATCGACGCGCCGATCGTCCTGGCCGTGTTCACCGACGAGGCTACGGCTCAGGGTCACGGTCTGGGGCGCCGAACCATGCCGGAGATGCTGCGGTATTCGACGGTCAGCGCCATCAACACGCTCTGGCTGGTCGCCCGGATGCATGGTCTGGGCGTCGGCTGGGTTTCGATCGTCGAGCCGGCGGAAATCGGCCCCGCGCTGGGCGTGCCATCGGAGTGGAGCCTGACCGCCATCCTCTGCATCGGCTGGCCCGAGGAAGAAAGCCCGGTTGCCGAACTCGAACGGGCGGGCTGGCAGCTTCGGACCATGGCCTGGCGGACGGTCCTGCGCCGCTAGTCCCCCGCCCCGGATCGGCAAAGAGACTCTCGGTCAGCGGGAACCGGGGGCTCGGCCCGAATGTTGCTCCAAGTGGAACAGGGCGAACCGTGATCCGGGCCGTGGCGTGCAGGCACGACCGGCCGGCGGTGGCCTCCTGGCCGGTCGCCATCGCCGTGCGCTCACGAATTCTTAACCCCCATCTTGCTAAGTCCAATGGTCTGGCAAAAAGGGGTTTTGAACATGAATGTCACCGTCCGCACGTTCCGGATTCGTGGTGGCGAGGCAGCGGGTGAAGACGAGAAAGCCGTCTCGGCCTTTCTGCGGGCGGTGAAGGTCGAGCGTATCGAGACCTCCTGCGCGGAGGATGGATGGCGCCTGCTGGTCCTTTACAGCGATCTCAGGGACAAGGAAGAGGCTGCCCAGATCGCCAGCCTGATCGTCGCCGAACTGAAGCGTTGGCGCGCCGACAAGGCGGCCGGTCTCGGCATCGATCCCGGCGAGCTCCTTTCGGACGATGCCGTTCAGCGTGCGGCCCAATCCGTCCCCACGACCCCGCTGGAGCTGCGCGCGACGCTGGGCACCGCCGACGAGCCCGCCAACCCCTATGAGAGCGAGATCGTGCAGGTCATCCGCAAGACCCTGGACGAACTGGCCTGACGTGAAGCCTCTACGCGGCGTTTGCCATCGCCGCCAGATCGGCTTCGACAGTGCCGATCGGCATGATGTTGAACCGCTCGACCAGCACCTGGAGCAGGGCAGGGGTCAGGAAGGCCGGCAGCTTCGGCCCCAGACGGATGTTGCGGATGCCGAGATGCAGCAGGGCGAGCAGCACGCAGACCGCCTTCTGCTCGTACCACGACACGACCAGCGATAGCGGCAGATCGTTGACCCCGACCCCGAACGCCCCGGCCAGCGCCTGCGCCACCTTGATCGCGGAGAATGCGTCGTTGCACTGGCCCATATCGAGCAGGCGCGGCAGCCCGCCGATGGTGCCGAGATCGCAATCGACCACGCGGAACTTGCCGCAGCCCAGCGTCAGCACCACCCAGTCGTCCGGCATGGTCTCGGCCATCTCGGTATAATAGTTGCGGCCCGATTCGGCACCGTCGCAGCCGCCGATCAGCACGAACCGCTTGATCGCGCCCTGCTTCACCGCGTCGATCACGGTGCCGGCGACCGCGGTCACCGCATGATGCCCGAACCCCACCATGTGATGGCGCACCGGCGACTCCTCGACAAACCCGGGCGCGGCCAGTGCCGCCTCGATCGCCGGGCGGAAATCGCCATCGGGGATATGCGCCACCCCGGGCCATGCCACCAGACCGCAGGTGAACAGCCGGTTCTGGTAGCTCGGCGCCGGCTTCTGAATGCAGTTCGTGGTCATCAGGATGGCGCCGGGGAAGGCCTCGAACTCGGTGCGCTGCTTCATCCAGGCGCCGCCGTAATGCCCGGCCAGATGGGGGTGCCTTTTCAGGTGCGGATAGCCATGGGCGGGCAGCATCTCGCCATGGGTGTAGATGTTGATGCCGAGCCCGGCGGTCTGCTCGAGCAGCGCTTCGAGATCCTTCAGGTCGTGGCCGGAGACCAGGATCGCCTTGCCCCGGACATGGCCCATCAGCACCGGCGTCGGCACCGGATCGCCGAAACTGCCGGTATTGGCGCCGTCAAGCAGCTCCAGCACGCGCAACGAGATCTCGCCGCAGCGCAGGTTCAGCGCGAGCAAGTCCCCAAGATCGGGCGACGGGCGGGTCAGGGCATCGAGCGCCTCGTGGAAGAAGGCGTAGACCGCCGGGTCCTCACGGCCGAGACTCCGGGCATGGCAGGCATAGGCGGCGGCGCCCTTGACGCCGTAGGTCAGCAATTCCTGCAAACCGACGATGTCGGCCCCGAGGCCGGCAATGCGGGTGGGGATCGCGACCTCGCAGCCCTGGCGGGTCAGGCCGTCGAGGTCGGGGGCGGGGACCCAGGCGGCCGGGCCGTCAAGCCGGTCAGGCCGTGCGGCGTTCGCCAGGCAGGCGTCGCGATAGACGATTCGCGCCAGTTCGCGGATTGCCTGGGCACGGTGCAGCAGCTCGACGATCCGCTCCGGGTCGAAATTGACGTTGGTCACGGTGGTGAACAGCGCATCGACCACGAAGGCGTCCACCTCCGGATCGCGGTGGCCGAGCCGGGCGGCGCGGTGGGCATACATCGCGATGCCCTTCGCCGCATGAACCAGCAGATCCTGAAGGGCGGCGGTGTCGGGCGTCTTGCCGCACACGCCGAGAACGGTGCAGCCCGTGCGATGCGCGGTCTGTTCGCACTGATAGCAGAACATCGGAGGGTCTCCTGAAGGGTCGGGCGCGCCCGATCGGTCGCAAAGAACTGTAGCGGTTGCCCCGGCGTGGTTCTTGACCGCGGTCAAGGGCGGGGAAAAACTGCGACTCCGAAGGATTGCCGCGGGAGGCGGATACGATGACCGAACCGGGCGCGAACGTGCCGGTGCTGGCCGGACGCGAGGCGGCGCGGGTGCGTGCCGTGCCGCTGTTCCACGGCCTGTCCGAGCGCGCCTTGCACTGCCTGCTGGCCGATGCTTCGGTGCGCGGCGTCGCCCGCGGGACGACGCTGTTTCTGCAGGACGAGCCGGCCGACCGGTTCTACGTGCTGCTCGACGGCTGGGTGAAGCTGTACCGGCTGACCGCGGACGGCGCCGAGGCGATCGTGACCGTGGTGGCGCCGGGCGAGACCTTCGCCGAGGCCGCGGTGTTCGCCAGCGGGCGGTTCCCGGTCTGTGCCGAGGCGGTGGCCGAGGCCAAGGTGCTGACCCTGACCGCCGCCGCCTTCGCCCACACCCTTGCCGCCGATCCCGACATCGCCTTTGCCATGCTCGGCTCGCTGTCGGTGCGGCTGCGCCATCTGGTGCAGCAGATCGAACAGTTGCAGGTCGCCTCGGCACCGCAGCGGGTCGGCGGCTTCCTGCTGCGCTTCTGCCCGCCGGGCGGCGGCCCGGCGAGCCTGGAGCTGCCGTTCAACAAGGCGCTGATCGCCCGCCGCCTGGGCATGCAGCCGGAGACCTTTTCCCGCGCCATGACGCGGCTGCGCGCCTTCGGGGTCGAGCGGTCGGGCGCCGTGGTGACGATCCGGGACGTCGCGGGGTTGCGCGCGTTCTGCGCCGCCGACCGCGGCAGCGAGGCGGGATAGGCGGCCCGGAATGCGGGTGGTTCAGGTCTTCTTTCTCAGCGGGATCGCCCATTTCCCGTATTTCTTGATGATATCGAAGGAAAATACCTTGAGGCCTCCGGTATCCTGGTTGGTAAAGGCCTGCATCGCCAGCGACACCGCCAGATGCTGGCCCGGCGTTCCGTTGGTCTGGGGGTCGTAGACCAGGTAATCCAGGCCCATCTGGCCGCCGACCGCGAGCAGCAGGACGTCATGGCCGATCTCTTCTTTCGGGTTTTCGAGCCCGAGTACGACCGGCAGCTCTTTCGCGACAACCTCGGACAGGGCGTCGATCGCTCCCGGGTCGGTCAGCATCCACATCGCCGGCGAGGGCGGCTTGGCCGCGGGCATGACGTTCGTGATATGCGAAACGTAGGAGATCAACTCGACCATTTCCTTGTCGGCCAGCGCCTGGAACTTGAAAGTATCGAGATGCGCCGCTTTCAGAATGTCGAGATCCGTGACGTCGGTTTTCCCTAAAAGAACGCTTCTGGCATTGGCGATGCACGCTGCCCAGCAGGTCTGCTCGTTGGTTTGGCGTTGAAACGTCACTCCTGACGGGTTCAGACCATTGTAATGGGCGCCAAGGTACAGGAAGTCTACCATCCGTTCCGCCCCTGCCGATCATTCTTCACAGGAATAGCCGAATGCGGCTAGTCAAGAACAGGATTAACACGATTCTCGATTTTATCAAACCGCCGTTCACGGGCAGGGACGGGAGAATGAGACGGTCCGGTGGCCTCACGCTTCAAGCGCCGGGGCGTCCGCTTCCGCGGGGCGTTTGCGGAGAAGGAATTCGCGCCCGACCTTGACCCGCGGGGTGCCGTCGTATTCGACGATGTCGGCGGTGGCGTAGGTCTCGATCCAGCGGTCGGGCAGGAAGCTGCCGGTGCCGATCACGTCCATGGGTGCGCGGGCCAGCGCCATCACCCGGCATTTCGCCGGGGTGAAGCCCGAGGAGGCGACGATCTTCACGCGGTTGAACCCCGCCTCGTCCAGCGCGTCGCGCATGCGGTAGATCGCGGCCGCCGAAACCCCGGTGCCGATCAGGTAGCGCAGCTCCTCTTCGGTGCGGTAGCCGCGGATCGCTTCGGGCACGTGGCGTTCCATCACGGCATAGGATTGCGGCGGGTCCAGGCCTTCCATGTAGCGCCCGCCCGGCGTGTCGA
>CAZTNV010000083.1:0-13434 GCA_964615535.1 uncultured Mycobacteriaceae bacterium
CGTAGAAGGTGAACCGCCCGTCGGCCTCGTTCCAGGCGGCGATGCAACCGCGCGGCTCCAGCGGATTGGGCACCACCCGGTTGTTGACCAGATCGACGGCGACGATGCGGGCTGCCCGCGCGAAGGCCGCATCCGAGGCCGCCGGATCGGCCATCTCCCAGTCGAAGGCGAGATTGCCCGGCACCTCGTCCCACACCTGGGCCGCGCCCCCGGCCAGCGCGCCCGCGGTATCCGCGATGGCCGGCAGGGGATCGTAGTCGACCGCAATCCGCTCGGCGGCGTCCCTGGCCTGATCGAGCGTCTCGGCGACGATCAGCGCCACCGGGTCGCCGACATGGCGCACCCGCTCGGTCGCCAGACTGGGCCGCACCGGCATGACCATGGTCGAGCCGTCGCGGTTCTTGACCGGCGCATCGCAGGGTATGGTGCCGATGCCGGCCGCCACAAGATCGGCGCCGGTGACCACGCCGACCACGCCCGGCGCCGCCGCCGCTTCGCCGACGTCGATGCCGCGGATCGCGGCATGGGCATGGGGCGAGCGCAGCACATGGGCCACGGTCCGGCCGGGCAGCGTGATGTCGCCGGTATAGCGGCCGCGGCCGGTGATGAAACGCAGATCCTCGCTGCGCCGCACCGCCTGCCCGATGCCGAATTTCGCCCCGAGTTCCGCCATGGCCGCCTCCCGCCCTGCGCAATCGCAGGCACAACCATGGCCGACCCGAACCGCGACCGTCAATGCCGCGGAGCGACGCTCTCCGGACCCCGCGGCGCCGGCGCGATGTGGTATGCTGCGCGGCATGTGCGGACGGTACATGATCACCTCGCCGGTGGAGGCGATCCGGGCGCTGTTCGGGGTGGAGGAGCGGCCGAACCTGCCGCCGCGCCACAATGTGGCGCCGACCCAGAGCGTGCCGGTGGTGCGGCTGACGGCCGGTGGCGAAGGGCGCGAGCTGGTTCTGGTGCGCTGGGGACTGATCCCGCACTGGGCGAAGGACCCTTCGATCGGCAACCGGCTGATCAACGCCCGGGCCGAAAGCGTCGCGGACAAGCCGTCGTTCCGCGACGCCTTCCGCCGGCGCCGCTGTCTGGTGGTCGCCGACGGCTTCTACGAATGGCAGAAGCTGGGCACCCGCAAGCAGCCCTTCCTGATCCGGCTGAAAAACCGCGAGCCGTTCGCCTTCGCCGGCCTGTGGAGCCGCTGGCGCACGCCCGAGGGCGGCGATCTCGACACCTGCACCATCATCACCACCGATGCCAACCCGCTGCTCGCGCCGATCCACGACCGCATGCCGGTGATCCTGGCGCCCGCGGACCACGCCTGCTGGCTGGACCCGGCGGCCGGCGATCCGCGACCGCTGCTGCGGCCCTTCGCGGACGAGGCGCTGGAGGCGGTGCCGGTCGATCCGCCGCGGGACAATCCCCAGCCGCGGCTGCCGCTGTGATCGCCGATCCGGGGAGACGTTGCCGGGGTCCGTGCCGGCACTCATAGGTGTTGAGACCGTGCGGCGGGGCTGCGGCCTCATTGCGCAAGGGCCATCGTGCCGCAGGCGCCGACGCGTCCGGAAATCGGGGATGGGAACAGGGACTCATGGCAAAGATCGATTTCGAGCTTCCGGCGAAAGCCGAGACCCAGCTTATCGCCGCAGTGATCTTCGCTGAATCGGGCACGGCGGCCTTCGGCGGAGCCAACGAAGACGAAAAGTATTGCATCGGTTTGGCGGTCCGGAACATGGCCCATTACGCGAAATACACCGGAGGAGCGAGGAAGTGCTACAACCAGCATTTCGGTGACGGCACCGTGCTCAGCGCCATCAAGTCCACGATCCAGGCCTACAAAACCAAGATGTGGTTGATGATCATGTCCGCCGACGCCTTGAAGGACAAGGCCGCCTTGGAAGCCGCGCTGAGCGACGCCTACGTGGCGCATCTGCGGGGTGCGGTGGAGGCTGCGGAAAAGGCCGCCAAAGTGCCGCTGCTGCCGGCGAAGGGACCGGTGGGCGTCAAGAGCCGGCCGCCGCTGCAGTTCAACAAGGCGGCCAACAGCCCGCCCAGCCCGCGCATGGAACTGCTCGGAAAGCTCGGATCGCACAGCTTTTACGGCTTCAAGGCCGGCCGCGAGTGCCAGTAGGATCGCCGCGCCGGCCCGGAAGATCCGCCCGCCGGCCGCGGTCATCCCCGGTGATAGGGGTGGCCGGCCAGGATGGTCTGGGCGCGGTAGAGCTGTTCGGCCAGCAGCGCCCGGGCCAGCAGATGCGGCCAGGTCATTCGGCCGAAGGAGAGCAGGACGGCGGCGCGATTGCGCACCGCCTCGCCATGGCCATCGGCGCCGCCGATCAGGAAGGCGAGATCCCGTATCCCGGCATCGCGCCAGCCGGCCAGCCGTTCGGCGAAGGCCGCACTGGTGGTGTCAGTCCCGCGCTCGTCCAGCGCGACGACGGTGGCACCCGGCGGCACGGCGGCCAGCAGCAGTTCGGCCTCGCGGTCGCGCAGCACCTCGGCCGGCAGCTTCCGCCGCTCCTCGACCTCGCGCAGGTTCAGCGCCCCGAACGGCAAGGCGGCCAGCCGCGCGGCATACTCCTCGAACAGGGCCCGCGCCGCGCCATCCCGGCTGCGGCCGACCGCGATCAGCCACAGCCGCACAGGCCGTCACTCCCGTCCGCAGCAGATCCCCGCTCCGGTCCCGCGCTCCGGTCCGGTCAGGCGCTCAACTGGCCGGCCAGGGGCGCGTCCATGCCCCACATCTTTTCGATGTTGTAAAAGGCGCGGACTTCCGGGCGGAACAGATGGACGATGACGTCGCCGGCATCGATCAGCACCCAATCGGCGCCGGCGCGACCTTCGATCCGCACCGGGCCGACCCCGACGGCTTCGAGCCTGTCGCGGAGATGATCCGCCATGGCACCGACCTGCCGGGCCGAACGGCCGCTGGCAATGATCATGGTGTCGGCGATGGCGGTCTTCCCGGCCAGGTCGATGACGACCGTGTTTTCGGCCTTGTCGTCATCGAGCGATGCCAGGATCACATCGCCGATCGACTGCGGGCCGACGGGACCGGCGCCCGTGGACCGGGGCAGGCTTGCGGCGAGCCCCGGAATGAACGATCCGCCGACGGGGCGGACGGTTTGAAGTTTCGGTAGTATGGCTTCCACCTCAAGGCAGGTTCGACCGAGGCGGGCACTCTGACTGGGTCATGCGCCGCCCCGCATCGCTCGGCAGATCGCCCGGTCGAGCGCGCAGGGCCGTGGCCGAAGCCGGATGCAGAGGGATGTGGAACAGGGTCCAGGCCGGCGGCCGCTGATCGGCCAGACTTCCGGCATTGCGTTCCGCCCTCCGGTGCCGCGCGAATCGACGGGCGGCTTTTCCGCCCGATGCCCTTAAACAATATGCAGGTCGGGCAAAGACCGCAATGGGCATGGTATGAAAGATTTGAGTCCAATGCTGCCAATCGGGGAGCTGGATCAGATTGTCCGCGCCCATCAGCCAGACGAATCTGACCCTGGGGAACCGGGCGGTGAGCGCGGCCAGCGTGTCGGCGGTGTAGCGGGTGCCGAGCCGGGCCTCGAGATCGGTGACCACGATCCGCGGATGGGCGGCGACCCGCCGGGCGAGGGCCAGCCGCCCGGCCAGCGGGGCCATGCCGGCGACCGGTTTCAGCGGGTTTTGCGGCGAGACCAGCCACCAGACCCGGTCGAGCCGGAGCCGGGTCAGCGCGGCCAGGCTGATGTGCCGGTGCCCGGCATGGGCCGGATTGAACGAGCCGCCGAGCAGTCCGATCCGCCGTGTCAGAGTGCTGGTCATCGCGGCCCTTTCCGCCTGCGGTTGACGCCGACCGGGAAGCCATGGCCAGTTCCCCGCCGAAGTCAACCGGTTCGTTTTTCGCCCCTCGATTGCGCGCCCCGGTTGCGCGCCCAGGGTGCAGGGAGCGAACCCGCGGCCGGCGGGTTGCAGGGCCGGTCCGCCGCCGCGACGGGCGGGACACGTCGCGCTTACCGGAATCCTTTCCGCCGTGTTACGATTTGATCAATAAGCCGCCGGCCGTGAAGCCGTGACGGCCCGGGAGGACGACAAATGCCCCGTTCGGTTTTGATCGTCGACGACGAGCCGAATATCGTGCTGTCGCTGGAATTTCTGATGAAACAGGCCGGGTTCGAGGTGCGGGTGGCCCGCGACGGCGAGGCCGCGCTGGACGCCATCACCGAGCGCAAGCCCGATCTGATCCTGCTCGACGTGATGATGCCCAAGCGCGACGGCTATGATGTGTGCCAGACCATCCGGACCAATCCCGACTGGCAGGACATCCGGATCATCATGCTGACCGCCAAGGGCCGCCAGATCGAGCGCGAGAAGGGCTTGGCCATGGGTGCCGACGATTACATCAGCAAGCCGTTCTCGACCCGCGAAGTGGTCGAGCGGGTGAAGCAGTATCTGGCCGGATAGGCCCCGGGATGGGGCCGAGGATGGGTGGGCAAGGATGACCCATCGCAGACGGGTTGCGGTCGCCTTTCTGGGGGTGACGATCGTCCAACTGGCGGGTCTGGCCGGTGCCCTGGCGGTGGCCCCCGGAGGACTGGGGCTGTCGCCGGTAGTCGTCGGGCTGGCGGCGGGAATGCTGCTGGCGGCCGCGGGCGGGGCGCTGTGGACCTGGCTGGACCGCCGGGTCCATGCGCCGCTGGAGATGCTGGCGGGCGAGGCGCGCAGCCTGGCCCAGACCCGCCGGGCGCGCAGCCTGGAGCTGCCGCCGCGCCACAGCCTGGGCGATCTGCCCGCCGCCATGGCCGAGATGAACGGCGCCCTGACCGCCGGCCGGGCCGATCTGGAGCGCCGGCTGGCCGCGGCCACCGCCCGGCTGGAGGAGCAGAAGCGCTGGCTGGAAGTGATCCTGCTCGACATGAGCGAGGGCGTGCTGGTGTGCAGCGCCGGCCATGAGATCCTGCTGTACAACCAGGCCGCGGTGCGGATGTTCGGCGCGCCCGAGGCGATCGGGCTGGGCCGCACGCTGTTCGGGCTGGTCAGCCGGGCGCCGATCCTGCACGCGCTGGACATCCTGCGCCATCGCGCCCTGGAGACCGAAAGCCGCAGCCCGCAGGATCTCAGCCACGGCTTCGTCTGCGCCACCGCCGACCGGCGCGCCCTGATGCAGGGCCGCATGGCGCTGATCCGCGACGGCGGCGGCCAGATCAACGCCTATGTGCTGACCTTCACCGAGGTCAGCACCTGGCTGGCCGAGCTCGACCGCCACGATCTGGTGCGCCGCGCCCTGACCCAGGAGCTGCGCCAGCCGATCGCCGCCCTGCTGGCCGCGGCGGAGACCATCACCGCGTTCCCCGGCATGGCCCCGGACCAGCGCCGCGCATTCGACGAGGTGATCCTGAAGGAGGGCACCCAGCTCAGCGAAAGGCTGCATGCGCTGGCGGCGGAATACCGCGCCCAGCCGCTGGGGCGCTGGCCGATGGCCGACATCCACTCGATCGACCTGTTCAACTGCATCAACCGCGCCTTCGCCGCTGAGGGCGAGATCACCCTGACCTCGATCGGCATTCCGCTGTGGCTGCACGGCGACAGCCACCTGCTGCTGCTTGCCGTCGTCCATCTGATGCGGCGGGTGCGCCAGCAGACCGGCGCCCGGGCGTTCGATGCCGAGGCGCTGCTGGGCGACCGCCGGGTCTATGTCGACATCACCTGGCACGGCCCGCCGGTGCCGGCCAAGCTGCTGAACGACTGGCTCGACCAGCCGGTCGAGGGCGGCCACGGCCACCGCACGGCGCGCGACATTCTGGAACGCCACGGCAGCGAGCCGTGGTGCCAGGCCCGCCCGCCCGATGGCGCGGTGCTGCGCATCCCTCTGCTGGCGCCGCTGCAGCCGCAGTTCCGCGCCTCGGCGGCGCTGCCGTCGCGCCCGGATTTCTACGATTTCGACCTGCTGCACCGTCATGCCGATGCCGGACGGCTGGCCGACCAGCGGCTGCGCGCCCTGACCTTCGTGGTGTTCGATACCGAGACCACCGGGCTGAAGCCGGCGGAGGGCGACGAGATCGTGTCGATCGCCGCGGTGCGGGTGGTCAACGGCCGGGTGCTGACCGGCGAGACCTTCGACCGGCTGGTCGATCCGCGCCGCCCGATCCCCGAGGCCTCGACCCGGTTCCACGGCATCACCGACGCCATGGTCGCCGGCAAGCCGCCGATCGAGGTGGTGCTGCCGCAGTTCAAGGCGTTCGTGGAGGACGCCGTGCTGGTCGCCCACAACGCCGCCTTCGACGTGAAGTTCCTGGAGATGAAGGAGACCGCGGCGGGGGTGAGCTTCGCCAATCCGGTGCTCGACACCATGATCATGTCCGCCCTGGTCGACGAGCACCTGACCGACCACTCGCTCGATGCCATAGCGGTGCGGTTCGGCATCGACATCCCCGACCGCCACACCGCCCTGGGCGACGCGCTGGCCACCGCGGCGATCCTGGCCCGCCTGATCGATCAGGTGGAGACCAGGGGCCTGCGCACCGTGGGCGAGGCGATGCGCGAATGCGACCGCGTGGCAGCGCAGCGCTTCTCGGAGGTGGGGGTGTGAGGAAGGCGCGGGACGCTGCTGCAGGTCAGCCGGAAGCACCTGGGGCGATTGGAAAGGCACAGGTCCGATCTGTATCCCCTGGAGTCCGCCACGCGCGGACGGGCCGGGATCCGCTCCAGGGACGTGAGGCGACGCTGGCCGCGAGGTGAGCAATCGAATATTCAGGGCCTTGGTGACGCCAACTTAACATTGACACGCGGTGTCATATTTGACTCAATAAAATCGAGACCATAACCCAGAGCCTGTGCCTAGGTAAGGAACACACTTAATGATTAGCCCTGGCGACAATCTTTTAAGTTTCGCAGGAGAAATGCGATTCTCGACTGTGCTAGCTGATCCTCCTTGGCGTTTTATAAATCGAACAGGCAAAGTTGCGCCTGAACACCGCCGCTTGTCGAGATACGACACAATGACCGTTGAAGAGATCGCCGCATTGCCCATCGCAAAGATAGTCAATCCGACAGCTCACCTTTATCTCTGGGTCCCCAATGCACTACTACCAGAAGGAATGAGTGTCCTTCAATCCTGGGGGTTTACCTATAAGACCAATGTTGTTTGGCGAAAAATCAGGAAAGACGGCGGCTCGGACGGCCGGGGCGTTGGCTTTTACTTCCGAAATGTTACAGAACTGATATTGTTCGGCGTCCGCGGTAAAAATGCTAGGACACTGCCGCCGGGTAGATCTCAAGTCAACTACATTGAAACCCGAAAGCGCGAGCATTCTAGGAAACCAGATGAGCAATACGCAGTCATTGAATCCTGTAGTCCAGGCCCTTATCTGGAACTTTTTGGGCGAGGCAGCCGTGCGGGTTGGCAGATGTGGGGCAATCAGGCTGATGATTCCTACAAGCCTACTTGGCCCACATATCCCTATAACTCTACTAATATCAGTCCTTAAATAATTTCATGAGAAAATCCACATCCGTCAAATCAGGATATTATAACTGATACCGGAATGCCGATCATGAGGACAGGGCAGGGGTTGCCTACACCGCGACTTACCCTATCCTCGAGTTCCCTCCAGTGAGTTGTTGCCTGGCCGAACTTGTCGGAGCAGAAGATTGAGGACCAAGCCTCCGGGAAGCTACATTTGGAAATCGACATTCTTCTCTTAACGGCCTCCTTCTGTCGAGAAGTTGGCTCAACCAAGCTATAAAGGTTGTCATAGGATGTGATATTCTCTTTTTCGGCAAAGCGCTGAACTTCCATCCGAATATTATCCTGCAAAGTGGTTCCCCTTGTCAGTATTATACCTACGGAAATCGCGCCTTCAGCATGCAAACGTTTAAAATTTTCGAGGTCACGGTCGAAAAAAGGATCTTTGTTGTTCCACTCAATTTCCATAGCGACTTTCGCTTGGCCAATGGTACGAACATGATCGACTTCATGTGACACTGACTCTTTTTCGACCCCATCAATGAATTTTTTAATCTCAAACCTGTGTTTGACCCACCCTAACTGCGCGAGATGCCGGCGCAATCCCTGAGTTGTCTCATGCTCACCGCCGCCGCCCCTAATTAACGAATGTATAGGAATTCGTAAGTTCAACAAGACATCTTCAACCTCGCGCAATGCCTCGGGGAAATCGATGTTGAGTATCGCTCTCGCGTGGCTACGGAACTCCACGTCAAATCCGACTTCTCGTAATGTTTTCAAATCATTCAGAATAGATGCGCTCAATGTCGTCATAAGCGGCTCTGCCAAAAAACTCCTAGCGTTGCTATTTTTTGGCGAGTAAGGCCGCGTTGTCAAGGCCCATTTTGGAGGCCCTTAAGGCTGTAGCACGCGGAATTTTCATGCCGCGAGCAGCATCACGATCTGCCGGTGGTCAATACCATTCACCTGCTCTGCGCGCGTGAAGTCGTTGCGGCCGTGAGCCGGCAGGAGTTGGCGGATCTGGTGTTTCATGCTTTGTTTCACGGGCGAATGGGCATACCATTGCAGGGCGACAAGGCTGCGGCGATCGAGCTGATCGGCCGGGACCGGGCGGGCCGGTGCCCCAGCCTCGGACGGCTTTCGCGCTGAACCGGTCCCGTCCCGTCCCTTCCTGGATGACATGCCCCGCTCCAATCCCTCTCGTCCTGCGCCCGAATCCGCCCGATCCAGAGGGGTGGCCGAGCGGACGGTGGGGTTGTTCCTGCTGGGGCTGGTGCTGTTCTTTCCGCCGGTGCTGACAGTGTTCGACCGTGCCGCGCTGCTGTTCGGGATTCCGGTGCTGTTCCTGTATCTGTTCGGCGCCTGGGCGCTGCTGATCGGGCTGATCGCCTGGGTGATGGAGCGCGGCGGCGGGCCGCCCGACGAGGGCGGATAGGGAGGGCGGCGATGGGCGATGCCTGGCTGATCGTCGCCGTGTCGTTCGGCTATGTCTGCCTGCTGTTCGCCATCGCCTATTGGGGCGACAAGCGCGCCGATCAGGGCCGCAGCCTGATCGCCAACCCGACGATCTACGCGCTGTCGATCGCGGTCTATTGCACCTCGTGGACGTTCTACGGCTCGGTCGGCCGGGCGGCGGTATCGGGGGTCGGGTTCCTGCCGATCTATCTGGGACCGACCCTGATGGCGGTGCTGTGGTGGATCGTGCTGCGCAAGATGGTGCGGATTTCCAAGCGCAACCGGATCACCTCGATCGCCGATTTCGTCGCCTCCCGCTATGGCAAGAGCCCGTTGCTGGGCGGGCTGGTGACCGTGATCGCGGTGGTCGGGATCATGCCCTACATCTCGCTGCAACTGAAGGCGGTGTCCGAGACCTTCGACGTTCTGCTGCTCTATCCGGTGCCGGAGGCGGTCGATCCGGGCAGCGTGCTGCCGCTGATGCAGGACAAGGCGCTGTGGGTGGCGGTGGCGCTGGCCGCCTTCGCCATCCTGTTCGGCACCCGGCACATCGACGCCAGCGAGCATCACCAGGGCATGGTTGCGGCGATCGCCTTTGAATCGGTGGTCAAGCTGCTGGCCTTTCTGGCGGTCGGGCTGTACGTCACCTACGGCCTGTACGACGGATTCGGCGACGTGTTCGCCCGCGCCGCCGAGCTGCCCGCCGTGTCGGCGCTGTTCACCATTCCCGATACCGGCACGCTGGTCGCCATGACCGTGATGTCGATGCTGGTGATCCTGTGCCTGCCGCGCCAGTTCCAGGTGGCGGTGGTCGAGAATACCGACGAGAGCCACATCCGCACCGCGATGTGGCTGTTCCCGCTCTACCTGTTCGCGATCAACCTGTTCGTGCTGCCGATCGCGTTCGCCGGGCTGCTGCGGTTCGGCGACACGGTGAATCCCGACATCTTCGTGCTGGCCCTGCCGCTGGCCGACGGCCACCGGGCGCTGGCCCTGTTCGCCTTCATCGGCGGGCTGTCGGCGGCGACCGGCATGATGATCGTCGAGACCATCGCGCTCAGCATCATGGTGTGCAACGATCTGGTCATGCCGGTGCTGCTGCGCCTGCGCTGGCTGGGGCTCGAGCGGCGGACCGATCTCACCCGGCTGCTGCTGGCGATCCGCCGGGGGACCATCGTGCTGGTGGCGCTGCTCGGCTATCTTTATGTCCGGCTGATCGGGGAGTCGGTGGCGCTGGTCTCGATCGGGCTGGTGTCGTTCGCCGCCGCCGCCCAGTTCGCCCCCGCCATCCTGGGCGGCATGTTCTGGAAGGGCGCCACCGCCAAGGGCGCGCTGGCCGGCCTGCTGGCCGGGTTCGCGATCTGGACCTATACCCTGCTGCTGCCGTCCTTCGCCCGGTCGGGCTGGCTGCCGGAGGCGTTCGCGGTATCCGGGCCGCTGGGCATCGATCTGCTGCGGCCCTATGCCCTGTTCGGCCTCGAGATCGGCGACACCATCGCCCATTCGCTGATCTGGAGCCTGCTGGCCAATCTCGGCTGCTTCATCGGCGTGTCCCTGGCCACGGAGCAGAGCCCGATCGAGCGGGTGCAGGCCGCCCTGTTCGTGGACGTGTTCCGGCCGTCGGGCGAGCGCGGCGGCTCGCCGTTCTGGCGCGGCACGGCGACGGTGACCGAGCTGCGCGCCCTGGTTGCCCGGTTCATCGGGCCGCAGCGGGCCGATCTCGCCTTTGCCAATTTCGCCCATCGCCGGTCGGTCGATCTGCGCCGCCCGGACGAGGCGGATGCCGATCTGGTCAGCTTTTCCGAACACCTGCTGGCCGGGGCGATCGGCGCCGCCTCGGCGCGGGTGATGGTCGCCTCAGTCGCCAAGGGCGGCATCGTCGGTCCGCAGGAGGTCATGGAGATCCTGGACGAGGCCTCGCAGGTGATCGCCTACAGCCAGGCGCTGGAGGTCAAGTCGCGCGAGCTGGAGGCCGCGACGGCCGAGCTGCGCGCGGCCAACGACCGGCTGAAGGAGCTCGACCGGCTGAAGGACGATTTCGTGTCCACCGTAACCCACGAGCTGCGCACGCCGCTGACCTCGATCCGGTCCTTTTCGGAGATCCTCTACGACAATCCGGATCTCGACCGCGATCAGCGCCAGGAATTCCTGCAGGTCGTGATCAGCGAGAGCGAGCGGCTGACCCGGCTGATCAACCAGGTGCTCGATCTGGCCAAGATCGAATCGGGCCGGCTCGACTGGCAGATCGGCGAGCTGGACGCCGGCGACATCGTCCGTGCCGCGGTCGCCGCGACCGGGCAGTTGTTCAAGGACAAGCAGGTCGAGCTGGCGGTCACGCTGCCGCCCTCGCCGCCGCCGGTGCGGGGCGACCGCGACCGGCTGATCCAGGTGCTGATCAACCTGCTGTCCAATGCGGTCAAGTTCTCCCCGGCCGGGTGCGGCCGGGTGTGCGTGACGCTGGCGCCGGGGCTGGCCGCCATGCACAACGGCTATCCCGCGACCCTGCCCGACACGCTGGTGATCAGCGTGGCCGACAATGGCCCCGGCATTCCGCCGGACCACCTGAATGCGGTGTTCGACCGGTTCCATCAGGTCGGCCACACGCTGACCGACAAGCCGGCGGGCACCGGTCTGGGTCTGGCGATCTGCCGCAGCATCGTGGAGCATCTGGGCGGCCGCATCTGGGTGGAGAGCAGCCCCGGCAATGGCGCCATCTTCCGCTTCACCGTGCCGGTCGCAGCCGCCGTCGAGGCGGAATAGGTTATCGCGTGGAGTTTCGATCGCGAGTGAAAGGGATGACGGATCATGCAGCTTTATTTCCTGCGCCACGGCCTGGCGGCCGACCGGGTGCATTGGCACGGCGACGAGGCCCGGCGCCCGCTGACGCCCGAGGGCGAGGAGCGCATGGCGCGGGAGGCGGCGACCCTGCGCAAGCTCCGCCTCGGTCTGGATCGGATCATTTCCAGCCCGCTGACCCGCGCCCTGCAGACCGCGCAGATCGTGGCGAAGGAGCTGAAACTGTCCAACCGGGTGGTCGAGGACCCGCGGCTGGCCCCCGGCTTCGGCCTGGAGCCGCTGGCCGGGATTCTGCGCGATCACGGCGATGCCGGTGCCCTGATGCTGGTCGGTCATGACCCGGATTTCAGCGATACCATCGGCGAGCTGATCGGCGGCGGCACCGTGATCTGCAAGAAGGGCGCGCTGGCCCGCATCGATCTGGCCGATCCCGACGAGCCGAAGGGCGAGTTGGTCTGGCTGATCCCGCCCAGGATGCTGGTGCTTTAGGCTCCCCTTCGTCCCCGGAGCAGGACCGGTTCGCGGCCGGGGACACGATAAGGGGACGAACGACCATGATGGAGCACGATTTCAAGAATCGTGATCGCCGCCATCGCGCGATGTGACGAACCGTGACATTCGGGTCGTGACGTTCGATTACGATCCGCGCGATGCCGAAACGATCTTTCGCCATGCGACGCAGATCTCGCGACACATGGTTGCGGTTCGGCGCGGACCGCCATACCATCGCATGCGCCATCCGGCGCCGAGGGTCAGGGGATTGGTCGCGCGCGTCAACACCGTCGCCTTTCAGGGCATCGACGTCCTGCCGATCGACGTGCAGGTGCAGGTGACCGGCGGCATGCCGGGCTTCACCGTGGTCGGGCTGCCCGACAAGGCGGTGGGCGAGAGCCGCGAGCGGGTGCGCTCGGCGCTCTACGCCCTGGGCCTGGCGCTGCCGCCCAAGCGGATCACGGTCAACCTTGCGCCGGCCGACGTGCAGAAGGAAGGCAGCCATTTCGACCTGCCGATCGCGCTCGGCCTGCTGGTCGTGCTGGGCGTGCTGCCGGGGCCGGAGGTTGCGGCCCATGCCGCGCTGGGCGAGCTGGCGCTGGACGGCGCGATCAGCGCGGTGGCCGGGGTGCTGCCCGCGGCGCTCAATGCCGCATCGCGCGAGCTGGGCCTGATCTGCCCGGCGGCGTGCGGCAGCGAGGCGGCCTGGGCGGCCGATGGCGGCGGGCGGATCGCGGTGCTGGCGGCGCCGACCCTGCTCGCCCTGATCAACCACTTCAAGGGCACCCAGGTGCTGGCCCCGCCGGTGCCGCGGATCGAGGAGGACGCCACCGCCGCCCCCGACCTGCGCGACGTCAAGGGCCAGGAGACCGCCAAGCGGGCGCTGGAGGTGGCGGCGGCCGGCGGCCACAACCTGCTGATGATCGGCCCGCCCGGCTCGGGCAAGTCGATGCTGGCGGCGCGCCTGCCCGGCATCCTGCCGCCGCTCGACCCGGCCGAGGCGCTGGAGGTGTCGATGATCCACTCGGTCGCCGGCATGCTTCAGGGCGGGCGGCTGCTGCGCCGCCGGCCGTTCCGCGACCCGCACCATTCCGCCTCGCTGCCGGCGCTGATCGGCGGCGGCATGCGGGCCCGGCCGGGCGAGGTGTCGCTGGCCCATCGCGGCGTGCTGTTTCTGGACGAACTGCCCGAATTCCACCGCCAGACGCTCGAGGCGCTGCGCCAGCCGCTGGAAAGCGGCCGGGCGGTCGTGG
>CAZTNV010000084.1:0-13418 GCA_964615535.1 uncultured Mycobacteriaceae bacterium
TGCCGGTCGAGAACATCGAGGTGCTGTCGCGCTTCGGGCCGGAGGAGGCCGGGGTTGCGCTCGACCGGCTGGGCGGGGCCGGCTGGCAGGCGCGCAAGGCTCGGGTCAAGAAGCGGCTGAAGGACATGGCGCAGGAGCTGCTGCGCATCGCCGCCGCCCGCGAACTGAAGAAGGCCGAGGCCTTCGCCCCGCCCGAGGGACTCTATGACGAGTTCTGCGCCCGCTTTCCCTATGCCGAGACCGAGGATCAGCTCCGCGCCATCGAGGAGGTGCTCGACGATCTTGATGCCGCGCGGCCGATGGACCGGCTGGTCTGCGGCGATGTCGGTTTCGGCAAGACCGAGGTCGCGTTGCGCGCCGCCTTCATCGCGGCACTGGGCGGCGGGCAGGTGGCGGTGGTGGTGCCGACCACGCTGCTGGCCCGCCAGCATTATCGTACCTTCACCCAGCGCTTTCAGAACCTGCCGGTGCGGATCGGCCAGCTCTCGCGGCTGGTCTCGGCCAGGGAGACCAGGGCGGTCAAGGACGGGCTGGCCGATGGCAGCATCGATATCGCGGTGGGCACCCATGCGCTGCTGTCCAAGACCGTGCAGTTCCGCAATCTGGCTCTGGTGATTGTGGACGAGGAGCAGCATTTCGGGGTCAAGCAGAAGGAGCGGCTGAAGGCCCTGCGCGACAACGTCCATGTGCTGACGCTGACCGCGACGCCGATCCCCCGCACGCTGCAAATGGCGCTGTCCGGCGTTCGGGAACTGTCGCTGATCGCGACGCCGCCGGTCGACCGGCTGGCGGTACGCACCTTCGTGCTGCCGTTCGACCCGATGGTGATCCGCGAGGCGATCCTGCGCGAGCATTTCCGTGGCGGGCAGACCTACTATGTCTGTCCGCGGATCGAGGATCTGGATGGCGTCGCCCAGCAGATCCGCGAGCTGGTGCCCGAGGTCAAGATCGTGCTGGCTCATGGACGGATGGGCTCGACCCAGCTCGAAGAGGTCATGTCGGCGTTCTACGACGGCCAGTTCGACGTGCTGCTGAGCACTTCGATCGTGGAATCGGGGCTCGATATCCCCTCGGCCAACACGCTGGTGATCCATCGCGCGGACATGTTCGGACTGGCCCAGCTCTATCAGTTGCGCGGCCGGATCGGCCGGTCGAAGCTGCGCGGCTACGCCTATCTGACCTATGCGCCGAACAAGGCCCTGACCCAGACGGCACAGCAGCGGCTGCACGTGATCGAGACGCTGGACAGCCTGGGCGCCGGGTTCACTCTGGCCAGCCACGACATGGACATCCGGGGCGCCGGCAACCTGCTGGGCGAGGAACAGTCCGGCCATATCCGCGAGGTCGGTGCCGAGCTGTACCAGCAGATGCTGGAGGACGCGGTGGCCGCGGCGCGCGGCGGCGCGCTGGCGGCCGAACTGGAGGAGCAGTGGATGCCGCAGATCAATCTCGGCATGCCGGTACTGATCCCGGAGGCCTATGTCGCCGATCTGCATGTCCGGCTCGATCTTTACCGCCGGATTTCCCGACTGGAGGACCGCGCCGAGATCGATGCGTTTGCCGCCGAGCTGATCGACCGGTTCGGTCCGCTGCCGTCCGAGGTGGAGAACCTGCTGACCCTGATTGCGCTCAAGCGGCTGTGCAAGGCGGCCGGAGTCGAGCGGCTGGAGGCGGGACCGAAGGGGGCGGTGATCGCGTTCCGCAACAATTCCTTCGCCTGCCCCGAAAAGCTGGTGAAGTTCATCGCCCGTCAGGCCGGCTCGATGAAGGTCCGCCCCGATCAGAAACTGGTGCTGATGCGGGCCTGGGACAGCGACCGCACCCGGGTCGAAGGCGCACGCAAGCTGATGCAGAGTCTCGCGGATCTGGCTGCATGAGCGGAACCTGGGGGTCCGGCTGCCGATCCCCGCATATGCATGTATCCATCCCGGTTGCGCGAACGCGAGATTTGGGATTAGACTTTGGTCTATAATCCGAAAATGTGATTTAATCTTTTGGCATATGCTCAATAATTGTTTATAGTCTTGGGTTCAATATGTCGATCCTGTTCACTCTTTAAGATAATCGCCATGTGCCAACCCGATGCGCCCGAGTCCGGCGGGCCCCGTCAGAAAACAAGATCAGAAGATCTCGATGTCGTCGAACTGGATCTTGCCGGGAATATCGTGTCTGCCGCCGCGAGACGTCGGTGCCTTCTGGGAAATTCGGCCCAGGCGATCGCAGGCCGAAACATATCCGAGTATCTGAAAGCTCAAACCGGATTGGAGATTCGCCGCTGGTTGGACGCGATCGCTTGCCATGGCCCGCAACCGGGGCCGGCCGTGATCGTATTTGAAACCTGCGATGGTCGCGGCGTGGCCCGGCGGGCGGATTGTGCATTCCGGCGGGACGACGACGGGCGGCTGGTCGGGGTAACCCTGAGATTGGGTCGGACGGTTGCGGACCGGGCCGGCGGCACCGCACCCTGCCTGTCGGGGGAGCATTTGGATCTGGCCGAACGGGTGGCCGGGTTCGGCCTGTGGGAGACCGATCTGTTCAGCGGCGGAACGGTGTGGTCGGCCGGGACCTACCGGCTCCATGGCCTGACACCGGATGGCTTCTCCCCGTCGCTCGGGTCGTATCCGGATCTGGTGGCGCCCGAAGACTGGTCCGAGGTTTCGGATGGTCTGCGGCGGTTGAGCCAAGGCGAACCGGTCGCGGTGCTGGAGTACCGGATCATCCGGCCGAACGGTGATCGCCGATCGATCCATTCGGAATGGCGGGTCGAGCGGGACGCCGATGACGGCGCGGTTGCCCGGCTGTTCGGAATGCTCCACGACGTTACCGAACGCGAATGCAATGTGTCGGCGCTGCGGGATCGGGACGCCCGGCTGCTCGCGGCGGAGGCCCATGCCGAGCAGTGCGCGGTTGCCAAATCCCGTTTCTTGAGTGCCGCGAGTCACGATCTGCGCCAGCCGCTCCAGGCGGCCATTCTGTTCCAGAGCATCCTGGGCAAACGCAACCGCGATCCAGCGCTGCGGGAGATCATTGCCAAATCGGGCGAGGTGCTCGGCAATCTTCAGGACATGCTGCACGGCATCCTCGAGCTTTCGAAACTGGAAGCCGGCGATGTCGAGGTTCACAAGCAGGTTTTCCCGCTGGGCGATCTCATGAGACAGGTGGCGGCGGAGGCCCGGCCTGCAGCCCTGGCCGCAGGGTTGGTGCTCAGGATCGTGCCGACGCGGCAAAGAGTGGTCTGCGATCCGCATCTGCTCGGCCGCATGATGCAAAACCTGCTTTCGAATGCGATCAAGCACACCGAACGCGGCCGCGTTCTGATGGGCTGCCGGCGAACCGGCCAGGGCATCCGACTGCAGATCTGGGATACCGGAAAGGGCATCCCCCACGAGCAGCACGAGGCGATTTTTCGGGAGTTCTACAGCTTCGGTATCCCGGCACGCGGTGGCAGCAACGGGCTGGGACTCGGGCTCGCGATCGTCGGCCGGCTGGCCCGGATGCTTGACTGCCCGGTTCGGCTGCGCTCGTGGCCCGGCCGCGGAACCGTGTTCGAGATGGTTGTGCCGCTGGCCGAGTCCCTGCCCGCTGTCCAGTCGCCGTCCGCTTCGTTGCCGGCGGCGGAGGACCCGTTTGTCAACGATGCCGTAATTGTGCTGATCGACGACGAAGAGCAGGTGCTGGAAGCGCTGGCCCAGTTTCTCGAATCCTTGGGTCACGCCGTGGTGGCCGCCACTTCGGCAGAAGACGCGATCGATCGCCTGCGCGCCCTCGACCAGAGTCCCCAGGTGATCCTGGCCGATTACCGGCTGCACGCCGAACAAACCGGGACCGCGGCGATCCATAGCCTCCAGAATGCTTTCGGCGCGGCCATCCCCGGCATTCTGCTGACCGGCGACACCTCTCCGGAGCGCCTGAAAGAGGCCCGGCGCAGCGGCTTTCAATTGCTGCACAAGCCGATCAAGCCCGACGAGCTGATCGAAGCGGTCAATCAGTGGCTCTGACCCGGCAGTGGCTCTGACCCGGCAATCCCTTGCCCCCGAGTTCGCGACCGGTCGCAGGCTCAGCACGAGGCCGGGCGGGTTTCTGAAAGCCCGGCCTGAGCGGCCGACAGGTCGAACAGCGGAAAGAAGGCGGCCGGCTCCTGGGCCCCGGACAAGGCGTAGCGGCGGCTGAACACGAAGCACGGCACGGCCTGAATTCCGATCTGGCGGGCCGCGGCATCCGCCGCGCGCACCGCCGTCAGCTCGGCGCTGCCGGTCAGCCAGTCGCGCACCGTGTCGGGATTGCAGCCCAGGCCGGCGGCGACATCGATCAGCACGGCATGGCTGCCGATATCGCGACCCTCCTGGAAATAGGCCTGGAACAGGAGTTCCACGGCCTCGGAGGCGTCGCCTGTCTTGGCCTCGATCAGCCGGACGAGGCGATGGGCGTCCAGCGTGTTGGGCGTGCGCCTGATCCGGTCGAGCGCCAGCATCAGACCGTCTCGCGCCGCCGTCTCCGCGACCGTTGCGTAGGCCTGGGCCGCGCGCTCGACGCCGCCGAACTTGGCCGAGAGATAGGCCAGCCGGTCCATGCCGACGCGCGGCATGTTGGGGTTGAGCTGGAACGGCTGCCACCGGATTTCGACCGCCGGGCTTGGCCGTGCCGCCAGCGCCCGCTCCAGACGGCGCTTGCCGATGAAGCACCAGGGGCAGATCAGGTCATGATAGATGTCGATGCGCATGACAGCAAAGTATGCCGCGGCTTGGCCGCAGGAACAATCGAACCCGCGAGCGGATCGTCAATGGCAGAGGATGGCTTGATCAGGCATCTTCCGGTGGGCTTGGCAAGGTCTTGTTAACGCGGGAGTCGCTAGGGTGACTGGTCCTGTGTTCCGGAAAGGCGCGGCAGGATGGCCGATGATGCTTACGTGTCCGGCAAGATCCGGGAGGCCCTGGCGCGTTCGGCCGGCGACCAGAAGTTGGCCCAGCGTTTGCTGCTCGGCTGGTGCGCCGGCGACGGCAAGCTGCTGCTCGGGCTGGTCAGGCCGTTTCTGGCTGGGATCGTCGCTCATGCCGTCCAGCGCGCCACAGGCAGGGCCGCAGCCGGCCCGAATCGGGCGCTGACCCCGCAGGCCCTCGATACCCTGGTCGGCCAGCTCGGCAGGACCATCGGCACCACCACGCCGCCACGCGGCATGAGTGCCCTGCTCGAAGCCCCGATGCCGACCAAGGCCGGGGCGGGGCACGAGCAGAGCCTGCGCAAGCTGGCCGCCGCCTTCGCCCGCAAACGCCTGGACCGATAGTAGCCGTGTGGCCGGGAGCGGTCAGGCCGCTCTTGCCGATCCTTGAAGGGCGTGGCGGCTGATGATTCGGAACGGGCTGTTCCGATCGGGCTGGTGAAACAGCGCCAGGGCATCGATGGGCAGCGGCGTTGCGCGAAACCGTGCCGCCTCCGGCGCCAGCGCCGCCAGCACCCGGTCCTGCAAGGCGCCGTCGAGCCGATCGGTCAGGGTCATGTGGAACCGGAACTGCTCCATGACAAAGGGATAGCCCCAGCGATCGAGCAGCGCGATCTGCCGGGAGGTCAGACCGGAGGCCAGGCGGCGTTCGCGTTCGGCCTCTGGGAGCGGCGCGCGGAACGGGTCGAACCGGCGGACGATCTCGGCCGCCAGGGCGTCGAGCGCCGGGCAGGCGGCGTCGGGGATCAGCGCGATGAAGCCGTCGAGTACCGCCGGCCGCAAGGGCGGGGCCGCTACCGGCGCGGCGGTCAGCGCGAATTCCGCGAGGGAAGCGGTCAGCGTCGCGGGCGTCCGTCCTTCGGCCAGGGCGAAGGGCGCTTTCAGCGTGGCATGGAAACCGTAAAGGCGGGCGGAGAGGGTGAGCGGGGCGAGATCGAGGCCGGGCAGGACCGGTTGCGGCACGTTTTGGCCGGTGGCCGCGTCGCGCCCCAGCCAGCGCGCACCGAACGCGGCCAGCGGGTCGCCGGGGGCCGGGGCGTAGTAGATCGCATAGCGGTCCATGGCCGTTCGCCTGAGAGTGCGTCGCGGAGTGGCGGCACGAGTCGCAGCGCAGGGTAGAGCGACCGCCGGATCGAGATCAAGCCGGGAAGGTTCGACGCCGCCGCAGTGTCTGCCAGGGTCGCAACGTAAGGTGATCGGGTCAGCCGATGTAGAGCTGGCGAAAGCGGCGCAGATAGTCGGCCTTGGCCGCGTCCGGCGGGACCGGGGCGAGCGGCGCCGAGCGCGCCTTGCGCCGATAGCCCAGCACCTTGCGCGCCTCGGCCTCGGTGAACCCCGCCAGATCGACCGCCTCGGAATAGGCCGCGGCATGGTCGGCCCGCTTGATCAGCCGGGTGATCTCGGCGGGCAGCCGCGCCGGCAGGCCGAAGCGGATGTGAATCGCCTCCTGCAGGGCATGTTCGATTCGTTTGTAGTCGATGCCGATCGCTCCCTTGAACGGCGAGATCATGTCGCCGATCACGTATTCCGGGGCGTCGTGGAGCAGGGCGGCAAGGCGCCAGGGATGGCCGAGCACCGGCGACTCGCCGTCGAGCAGGCCTTCCACCAGCACGCAATGCTGCGCCACCGAGAAGGCGAAGGTGCCGGTGGTCTGGCCGTTCCAGCGCGCCACCCGCGACAGACCGTGCGCGATATCCTCGATCTCGATATCCACCGGGGAGGGATCGAGCAGGTTGAGCCGACGTCCGCTGAGCATCCGCTGCCAGGCACGCATCCGCTGACTTCCGATACTGGGCAAGGCCGCCGCGATGGCCGGGGCCGCTGCGGCGATCCGAAGCTCGGTTACCGCCGGTCGTCGCCCCTGTCAAATCCGACCGTGTCGGATACCGGCGGGTCTGTTGATTGGCTTGCACCGCAAGATGGTCTTGAAGCGCCCCGTGACGGCGCGATGACCCGCAAGCGCCCTGGCTCCTTCCGTGGGCGAATGAGTCGATCCTGTGGACGGCGATGCCGGAAACGGGCAGTTTCGGGCAGAGGCGGTTGTGCATGGCCGTTCCCGGCGACCCATCTGCGGTGCGGTTGTCGAACCGTATCGGGGCCGGATCGCCGCACGGCTCGGAAGGGCATTCGGGGGTCTTCAATGAACGATCAGCCGTTATCCGAGGTCATCGACCGGCCATCCGGTGCGCCGGAGGTCGTTCAGGACGCCATCGAGCTGTCGGTCATCGTGCCGACCTTCAAGGAGCGCGACAATGTCCGCGAGCTGGTGCGGCGACTCGATACGGTCCTGGCCGGCATCGTCTGGGAAGTCATCTTCGTCGACGACGATTCGCCCGACGGCACCGCCGACATCGTGCGGCAGATGGCACAGGTCGACCGGCGGGTTCGCTGCCTTCACCGGATCGGACGACGCGGGCTGTCCACCGCCTGCATCGAAGGCATGCTGGCCAGCGCCGCGCCGTGCCTGGCGGTGATGGATGCCGATCTGCAGCACGACGAGTCCCTGCTGCCGCAGATGCTCGGGTTGCTGCGCCAGGGCGATATCGACATTGTGGTCGGCAGCCGCTACGTGCCAGGCGGCGGGCTGGGGCAATGGGCCGAGTCCCGCGCCGCGATCAGCCGGTTCGCCACGCGGCTGAGCCGATCCATCCTGCGCGCCGATCTGGCCGATCCGATGAGCGGGTTTTTCATGATCCGGCGCGAGGCGATGACCGGAGCGATCCGCAACCTGTCGGGCATCGGGTTCAAAATTCTGCTCGACCTGTTCGCCTCCTCGCCGCAGCCGCTGCGCTTCCGGGAGTTGCCCTACCAGTTCCGCGAACGTCAGGCCGGCGAGAGCAAACTGGACAGCCAGGTCGCCTGGGAATACGTCATGCTGCTGATGGACAAGCTGATCGGACACGTCGTGCCGATCCGGTTCGTTGCCTTCATGCTGGTCGGCGGGCTGGGCGTGGTGGTCCATCTGCTGGTGCTTGCGCTGGTCTTCCAGGGGTTGGGGGCGGATTTCCTGATCGGACAGACGACGGCGACGATGGTCGCGATGACCAGCAATTTCCTGCTGAACAATTTTCTGACCTATCGCGACCGCCGCCTGAAGGGCTGGGGCATGCTGCGGGGGTGGGTGTCCTTCACCATCGTGTGCAGCGTCGGCGCCTTCGCCAATGTCGGAGTCGCCACTTATCTCTACCAGATCGATACCCAATGGCTGGTCTCGGCCCTGGCCGGCGTGATCGTCGGCGCAGTGTGGAACTATGCGGTGACCGCCGTCTACACCTGGAGCAAGCCGCGCGCCGCCTGATCGGGTAACGGCCGTGGCGTCCGGGTTTCGGCTCACCACCCATCCATAGTTTTTTTATCCCGGTTCCGTCCGCACGGCGCGGTGCTGCTTCGCCCTGCCTTGCCGCACGTATCGACTTTCAAAGATCGCTTCAATCCATCCCCGCAAAGGAAGGCTGTGACAGAATAGGGACAAGGCACCGATCGGCTATAGACAGAAATGCCAAATCAAGATGGCAGCAGTCATCTTTTTAGGGCTTATGGTTAATGGTCGTTTCACTGCGGCGTTTGATATGAATGTTTAGACCGCGATAGGTCGTGCCACGATCGTTCATGCTGTCTTTGGTAGTTTTGGGCATTGCTCAAATACTCGAATGCGCGCTGCCGGTTTCCCGAAACGGCTGCCGCAGACCGATCCCTGGACAGCCTTTCGTGCCCGGTAACGCGGTCGCCGCGCCCGAATGGTTTCGGATTGTCCGCCCTTATGAAAATCCTGTTTCATCATCGCATCGCTTCCCGCGATGGCCAGTCCGTCCATATGGACGAGATGATCGCGGCGTTCCGGGATCTCGGGCATGAGGTGGTCCTGGTCGGCCCGCCGCTGCACGAGAGGTCGGCGTTCGGCGGCCAGTCCCGGATGGTGGCCTGGCTGAAGCGTTTTCTCCCGGCCGCCGTCTACGAAATCCTGGAAACCGGATACAATATAAAGGCTTATGTCAGGCTCCGCGCCGCGTACCGGGCGCATCGGCCGGATGTCATCTACGAGCGGTACAATCTCTATACCCTGGCCGGGGTATGGCTGAAGAAAACCCATGGCGTGCCGCTGGTGCTGGAGGTCAATGCGCCGCTGGCCGAGGAACGGACGCGCTATGGCGGGCTGTCCTTGCGCCGGCTGGCGCTGTGGACCGAACGAGCCGCCTGGCGGGGGGCCGATTACGTGCTGCCGGTGACCGAGGTGCTGGCCGGTCATGTCCGGCGCGCCGGGGTTCCCGATCAGTGCATCCGGGTGATTCCGAACGGCATCGATCCGAAACGGTTCGCCCACGCGCCGAGCCGCGACGAGGCCAAGCGGCGGCTCGGGCTGAGCGGCCGGATCGTGCTCGGCTTCACCGGCTTTGTGCATGACTGGCACGGGCTCGACCGGGTAGTCGATCTGCTGGCCGAGACGCGGTCGGACCCGCCACTGCATCTGCTGGTGGTCGGTGACGGGCCGGGTTGGCCGGCGGTGGCCGGGAAGGCCAAAGCTCGAGGCGTCGAAGATCAGGTGACGGCGCTCGGTGTGATCGGTCGTGACGCCGTGGCGGAGTGCCTTGCGGCGTTCGACGTCGCGCTGCAGCCCGCGGTGACGCCCTATGCGTCGCCGCTCAAGCTGTTCGAATACATGGTCATGGGCGGCGCGATCGTGGCGCCGGACATGCCGAACACGCGGGAGATCCTGACCCATGGGCAGGATGCCCTGCTGTTCGATCCCGATCGCAGGGACGATTTCATCCGGTCGGTTCGGCTTCTCTGCGACGATCCGGTGCTCCGTGCCAGGCTGGGCGATGGCGCGCAGGGGACGATCGAGCGCAAGGGGTTGAAGTGGACGGTGAACGCCGAACGTGTTCTGGCCCTTTGCGCCCAGCTTCGGACGCGCGGCACTGGCGACGCGGTATCCGTTGCCAAGGCGATTCGATGACACCGACGGCAGACGAGGGCGCCGTCACCTTGGCGGGGCGGATTTGCGGGTCCGAATTGTGGACGGGTGTCGGGCCGATGCCGGCTGGTCGCGGCGGCCGGTCGCCGGGCGTCCCGCCTCGGGACCCGAACCGGGCGCGGCCTTCGACTGATCGGGCTTCTGTGCGGAGATTTTGGGCGTGAATCTCCGCGTGTTCTCGGCCGTCGAGCCGTCTTCTCGTGGCTCGGCGCCGTCCATGGCGAGCAGGCCACGGGTCCGACCGTGCAGCGGAACACCGTCATTGCCAATGCTCCAATAGACGATCACGCCGAAGGCCACCAGGCTGGCGATGAACAGCAGAGACTCCATCATCTTCTCCAAGAACGCTGAAGGGATATTGCGCCCCGTGCCGCTGCGGACGATCGGATCGGAACGGTATTGCGGCAAGGCCAGAAAATCGACAAAGGTTTTTTCGACTGAACCAAAGGTTTGGACAGAAATCCACCATTTGGCCGATGGGAAGCTACTAGCATTCCCTTAAGTTCACCCATGCGTCTCCAAGGTCCAGGTTCTGGAAATGTATTGCCATGGCGTAATGTTGGGCAGTTCCGGTAGGTTTCAGGCCCGAAATCTTCCAAGGCCAACGGCTTTTGGAAAAGGATTGGTGGGCCGGCGTGAAAGGTAACGACAATCTTTGATGTCTCGAAAGGTGAGCGCGGATTCTCTGATGGTGGTGACCGATGCCCGAGCCGGTCGGCGAGGGGGTGGACGGCGGTGATGCGGTCCGATCCATAGAGCGGTGCGCCGCCGGCGCCATGACAATCAGGGAGTGAACGCCGCGGTCCGCCCGAAATGCGGTTCGTTATGGCCTGTCCAGGATCAGCGTCGGCCTCTCGCGATCCGGATGGAGACGTCGCCCGAGCCCGGGAGATGGGAATGCTGCGTGTATTTGGTCACTACGTTCGCATCAGTGTCCTGCTGCTGTTCACCCTGGAACTGATGCTGGTGAGTTGCCTGTTCTACATCATCGCGCAGGCGGTCGTGCTGCCGGATCTGCCGCCCGCTCTGGTGCATCGCGAGTTCATATTGGTCATTCCGCCGGCCTTGCTGCTGCTTGTCGTCATGTACAGCCTTGGTGCCTATGAACCGGCAGTGCAGCTTGATCTGGGCCGATTGTGGAAAGGCCTCCTGCTGACCTGCATTGTCGGGGATGCGGCTCTAATGGCGCTGTTCTACTGGAACGGAGGATCATATTCCGGCGACGCCATTCTATTTTTTTCAATTTATACGGTCTCGTTCCTGGTCATCATTCTGACCGTGCGCGGTGCGCTGCGTTGGGGAGTCGTGACACTCGGTGCGCTCAAGCCTCGCATCCTGGTTCTGGGGACCGGCCGGCAGGCGGAACATGTCCGCGCCCTGATCATGGGATCGAAGCGCATGGCCCTGCACGGCTTCGTTCCGATGGGCAAGGAAAACGGCGTGACCTCCGGGCAGGTGCCGGCGAACATGGTCCTGTCGGATTTCAATCCGCTTTGCGATCATGCCCTGCGCGATGGCATTTCGGAAATCGTGGTGGCGCTGGACGACCGCCGCGGCGTCCTGCCGACCGGTCAACTGATCGACTGCCGGCTGAGCGGGATCAAGGTGATCGACGGCTCGACCTTCTGCGAGCGCGAGGTCGGCAAGGTCGATCTCGAAAGCCTTTATCCGAGCTGGCTGATCTTTTCCGAGGGCTTCCGTTTCAGCCGGTTCGGCCTGGCCATCAAGCGGGTTTTCGACATCCTGGTCAGCCTGGCGGTCCTGACCCTGTCGATGCCGGTTCTGGTGCTGGCGGCGATCGCGGTCAAGCTGGACAGTTCCGGGCCGCTGTTCTTCATCCAGACCCGGGTGGGGCTTCATGGCCGGCATTTCCGCCTGCTGAAGTTCCGGAGCATGACGGTCAATGCCGAGCGCGACGGCCTGCCCCAATGGGCCGCGCTCAATGACAGCCGCGTCACGAGGGTCGGCCGGATCATCCGAAAATATCGAATCGACGAGTTCCCTCAACTTTACAATGTGCTTCGCGGGGATATGAGCTTTGTCGGCCCGCGACCCGAACGACCCTTCTTCGTTGACAATCTCGCAATGAACATTCCGTACTACCACCATCGCCATAAGGTGAAGCCCGGCCTTACCGGTTGGGCGCAAATCAACTACCCTTATGGGGCGTCAATCTCCGATGCGCAGGAAAAGTTGAAGTATGATCTTTATTACGTGAAGAACAACAGTATCTTCCTTGACGCGATGATTATTCTGAAAACAATTAGGGTGATCGTGTTTACCGAAGGTGCCCGTTGATAACGAGCGTCCGAAAATTCGATGACCGCCGCCCTTACCCATGGAATCGCCGCAGGCGTTTACGCTGCTCTGACCCTCTTGCTGATCCATGGCGGGCGCGACCTGCGGAGGAGCGGCACGATGATCGCGGCCGCCGGTCTGACCGGGTTATGGGGCGGGCTGGCGATGGCATCGCACCTGACCGCGGCGGTCCCCGAATGGCTGGTCGCGATCGCAGAACTGGTGCGAAGCGGGGCCTGGCAACTCGTGCTCATTGCCACCTTCGCATCGGTGACGGGCGAGACGGCCGGGCGGCGATGGCAGACGACCCTGTCCTGGGCGGGCGTGTCGCTGTTTGCCTTGGGCATCGCCGTTGTCACGGCCCGGGCGGCGTTGCCGCAGTTCGGCGAAGCCTGGGTCAGCCTCGATCTGGCGGTGCGGCTTGCCCTGGCGGTCTTCGGGTTGTTCCTGGTCGAGAACGTGTTCCGGGCTGGCCGCGGGAACGCCTGCTGGGCCTGCAAGCATCTGCTGATCGGTATCGGCGGGCTGTTTGCGTTCGATCTGCTGCTGTACTCCGAAGCCCTGCTGTTTCGCCGGATCAGTCCGGTGACGGCCGACGCCCGGCCGCTGGTCGATGCCATGATCGTGCCGTTTCTGGTGGTCGCGGCGGCGCGCATCCGCAGCATGGGATTCGATATCGCGGTCTCCCGAACGGTGGTGCTGCACACCACGGCGCTGGTCGGCAGCGGGATCTACCTGCTGGCCGTGGCCGGTGCCAGCACAGTGCTGCGCGAGACCGGCCTGAGCTGGGGACCGATGCTCCAGGCGCTGCTGGTCTTCGGTGCGGTGCTGGTGCTGACCATGGTGCTGCTCTCGGGCCAGGTCCGGGCGCGCATGAAACTGTTCATCGCCCGACACTTTTTCAGCTTTTCCTATGATTACCGGGAGGAATGGCGGCGCTTCATCCGGACCATCTCGTCCGCTGCCGACGATGCCGAGGGGCGCTATCAGCGCGCGATCCGTGCGATTGCGGATGTTTTCGAATGCAGCGGCGGTGCGCTTTATCTCTGCACCGACGGCAAGGAGTGCGCTCTGGTCGCGCAGTGGAACTGGCACCGTGCCGCGGCCTCGGTGGCGGTGCCTGCGGCCCTGGCGGCGCGCGACGCTCCCTGGATCGCGTGGGGCGAGCCCGGCACCCGCTCCCACCCCGCGCGCCTGGCCCGCACCCTGCGC
>CAZTNV010000085.1:0-13402 GCA_964615535.1 uncultured Mycobacteriaceae bacterium
CCGCGTGTCGGGGGTTCGAGTCCCTCCTCCGCTACCAAGGTTTTCCCGTCAAACGTCAGTTTTTTTGAAGCGGACCGCTGTTCCGAAGCGGTGCCCCTGCCCGGGAGCGCCGCTCGGAGGGCGGCGTTCCGTGCTGTCGGTTCGGGATCGAGGGAACCGCCCGCCGCCGCGCGAATGCCGAGCCAGATCGGTGTTCCGGGTTCGTTGAAAAGTTGTTATCGTCCCGCCGCACGGGAGTCAGGAGGCGGCGGTGGCCGACATCTTTATCAGCTATGCGCGGGAAGACCGTCCGAAGGTCGAGCGGCTGGCGACGCTGTTCGAGGCGCGCGGCCTGTCGGTCTGGTGGGACACACGCATTGAGGCGGGGGAGATCTGGGACAGGGTCATCGCGCGCGAGCTCGAGGCCGCCCGCTGCGTGGTCGTCCTCTGGTCGAAAACCTCGATTGATCGGAACTGGGTTCGGGATGAAGCGTCCGAAGGACTGCAGCGTCAGATTCTGGTCCCCGCCTGTCTCGATGAGGCCACGCCCCCGCTCGGCTTTCGCCGGGTTCACTGGCAGGACCTGACCGGCTAGGCGGGAGACCCGTTTCATCGCGGCCTTCACGGACTTATCGCCGCGGCGGAACGGACGCTCGGGATGCAGCGGGTCCCGCCGCCGCCCGAACCGGCCGAACCGGCACCTCCAGACCTTCACGGACTTGCTGTTGCTGCCAAGGAAACAGTCGAGGCGGCTCGGGTCCTGCCGCCGGAACCGGATCGGCCGGGTGCGCCACGAAAGCCGCCGTCCGGCACGGAGCAGCCATTGCCCCGCCCGCCCTGGGCAACCGACATCGGGCAGGACCAATATGGTCCCTGGGTGACGATCACGGTTCCGGCGATCGAGAAGGGGCGGAGTCCCGCCGTCCAGCGGCTGCGCTGGATACCGCCGGGCCGGTTCCTGATGGGGTCGCCCAAGGGCGAGGCGGGGCGCTTTAGGCATGAAGGCCCGCAGCACGAGGTGCGGATCGCCTGCGGCTTCTGGCTGTTCGACACGCCCTGCCGCCAGGCGCTGTGGCAGGCGGTGACAGGGGACAATCCCAGCGAATTCCGCACCGCCAACCGTCCGGTAGAGAATGTCAGTTGGCGCGATGTCCAGGAGTTCCTGAGACGGATCGGGGACCGGGTGCCCGGCCTCGGGCTGGTGCTGCCGACCGAGGCGCAGTGGGAATATGCCTGCCGTGCCGGGACCGGCACCGCGACCTATGCCGGCGATCTGGAGATCCTGGGGTACCACAACGCCCCGGTGCTGGACGCGATCGCCTGGTATGGCGGCAACAGCGGCGCCGGGTTCGAACTGGACAATGGCGAGGACTCTTCCGACTGGGAGGAAAAGCAGTATCCGCACCAGAGGGCGGGGACCCGCCCGGTCGGGCTGAAGGCGCCGAACGGCTGGGGTCTCTACGACATGCTGGGCAATGTCTGGGAATGGTGCGCGGACGGCAAACGGACGTATCAAAGCGAGACGGTCGCCGACCCGGTCGGCCCGGCCAGACCCGGCGCATCGCGAGTGCTGCGCGGCGGCAATTGGGCAGACTGTGCGCGTGATTTGCGGTCCGCCAGTCGCTACGCTCTCACCCAGAACTCCCTCCACGGTGGCATCGGCTTTCGCTGCGCCCGAGTTCAGGACGGGTAAAGAGGCGCGGCCGGAGGCCGGCGGAGCGGGCCTATGCCCGTATCGGTGCCGTCGGGCCGAACCGCCCGCTGCGGCGTCCGTCCGAAGCAACTCCGGACATACCTCGCGGCATGATTGCCAATCCGCCAGCCTTTGAAGGCAGTTGTATCGGCTTGCTCTGCGGAGGCCAGCCAGCCATGCTTGTCGCCGATGCGAAAGCGACCAGTTGAGTGTTGCGTGGGCGGGACCAAAGGCGACGGGCTGGGCGCGGGAGCGATCCGGCACGAGGTGCAATAAGGGGTCAACACTCCAGGCTTCCGAGCCGCAGCGCGCGTAGTGCGGGATAGGATTGTCCAACCAGAACATTGCCTGAGGAAGGACCATTATGGGCTTGCATTTCCCCGTGTTCTACGGATCGGTGCGCACCGAGCGGCAAGGCATCAAGTTCGCCCGGTTCCTCACCACCCAGCTCGCCGCGCGCGGCCATGACGCGACCCTGGTCGATCCCCTGGATTACCGGCTCCCCCTGCTGGACAAGATGTACAAGGAATACCCGGCCGGAGCGGCACCCGAGCCGTTAGAGAAACTGGCCGGCCTGATTCGCGCGGCCGACGGCTTCCTGATCGTCAGCGGCGAGTACAATCATAGTATTCCGCCGGCGCTGACCAACCTGCTGGACCATTTCCTCGAGGAATGGTTCTGGCGACCCTCGGCGATCGCCTGTTACTCGGCGGGCGCGTTCGGCGGGGTGCGCGCGGCGATGCAATTGCGGGCAACCCTGGCGGAACTGGGCATGTCCAGCATCCCTTCGATCTATCCGATGCCGAAGGTACAGGACCAGTTCGAGGAGGATGGAGCGCCGCGCGATCCGGCCCACATCCGGAGAGTTGACCGGTTCCTCCGGGAGCTGGAGTGGTATGCGAACGCTCTGAAGCAGGCCAGAGGCAACGGCGTTCCCTATTGATGGGGTTCCCTATCGATCATGTCGTCCGCCTCCGAGTCAGGCGGAGGCGGGCCGGTTGTCCGCAGCGATGGCGCGATTGCGGCCCCAGCCGAGGCGGTGGAGGCCGATCACCAGCCCGGTCGCCCACAGCAGCACCGACACGACGTGGACCACCGCAAAGGTCCAGAACAGAAAGCGCGAGTCCAGGCCGATACCGCCCAGCTCGCCGCCATGGACTTCCTCCCACACCGCCTTGGGAAGGGCGGCGATGCTGATCAACGCGCCGGTGGTGCCGTCGATCTGGAGTTCGGTGAGCACGGCGCCGCGGGTATGGAGTTCGTAGACGCCGCGATCGGCCTGAAAATAGACCCGCCGGACCTGACGCCATGACTCGATCCCGGCATCCGCCGAGCGGGCGGCGTCCAGCACGCCCGTCCAGCCCACCGCCGGCATCGCGCCCGGTGCCGCGCCGATCGCGCGCGGCGCCTGGATCGGCAGTTCGTCGCGAAGCTGGAGCACCACGCCGGTGATCGCGACCACGGTCCAGGGCACCAGCACGATCAGCGATATCCACCAGTGATTGCGCCACGACCACGCCGTGAAGCCCGGCCGCCGCGGCACGGGGCGGCGCGGCCGGCCGCGCACCCGGTCCGCCAGCCGGCGCGCCTCGCGCTTCAGGATCGGCCAGAGCAGGATCAGCCCGGTCAGGCCGACCAGGGTATAGGCCAGCGCACCGGGCACCCCGACCAGCAGCCGCAGACCGAAGGCGCTCCAGTCGTGCCACGCCTCGATCCGGTCGGACCAGCGGCCGGCCGAGGCGATCACCGCGCCGCTTGCCGCATCGACCTGGATTTCGTGGGCGGAGCGGGCGGAGAGGATTTTCACCACACCGTCGCGCGGGCGAAGATCCAGCCGCGCGATGTCCGACCATGCGGTCACGTGCATTTCGGGCACGGCGCGCGCGGCCTCGAGCATCCCCTCCGGCGTGATCGCCGGCCGGTCGCGCTCGGCGCCCGCGGCGGTCGGCGGCTGCACCCAGGAAAAGCCGGCCTCCTGGCGCAGATGCAGCGGAATACCGGTGACGATCAGCCAGAGGATCGGCAGCGCGAGCACCACGCTCGCCCAAAGATGGATTTTCTGGACGGTTCGCATGAGCCATGGGCCTCGCTGGACGGACAGAGTGCTGGAACCCCGGCGCAGCGCCCGGGCCCGCGGCCACGAGTGGAGGGCGGCCGCGTGCCGCATACCGATGCTGTTGCGCGTGGTCGCCGGAAGCGGGGAGGAACAGATGATAATGAGAATCACTATCATTTCTGGCGGCAGGGAGCAACCAGCTTTCGAGGCGGTCCGCTGCCGGGCCGCATCGGGATCGTGGAGGCGGGAAGGGGGCCGGTTCAGGCCAGCAGGATATCGCCGGGACCGAGCCGGCCGGGATCGACCCCCAGCAGACTGACCCGATCGTGATCGGAGAGCAGGAGACTCATCGCGTCATCGGTCTGGTGCAAACGATCGGCCACTTCGTCGAAGCCGCCGAAGCCGAAAGCGCGCAGGTCGATCCGGTCGACTCCCCGGCCGAAATCCGCGATATCGTCATTGCCGCAGCCCGGTGCGAACACGAACAGATCGTTGCCGGCACCGCCGGACAGCCGGTCGTCGCCGGCGCCGCCGTCGAGCCGGTCGTCGCCGGCACCGCCGTCGAGGTCATCATCGCCGGGGCCGCCGATCATGTGATCGTTCCCGGCACCACCGGACAGCACATCGTCACCCTCGTCACCGCTCAGCGCGTCGTCGCCGAGACCGCCGTCGAGGGTATCGTCGCCCGGGCCGCCACTCAGGTCATCCTCGCCGGCTCCGCCGCTCAGGCGGTCGTCGCCAGTGCCGCCGGTCAGCCGGTCATTGCCGGCCCCGCCGTCGAGCGCATCATCCCCGTCGGCGCCGATCAGGGCATCGTCGCCCGCACCGCCGCTCAGCCGGTTGCCCTCTGCGTCGCCGATCAGGCGATCGTCGAAGGCCGAGCCGATCGCATCCTCGATGCCGGTCAGCCGGTCGAGACCCTCCCCTTCGGCCCACCCCGCGGCAAGATCGACGGCGACCGCCCGCACCGCTTCGGAGAAATCCGCGGTATCGCGGCCGACGCCGCCATCAAGCCCGTCATCGCCGCCGCCGCCCGACAGCACGTCGTTGCCGCCCTTGCCGTAAAGCCGGTTGTCGTCCGCACTGCCCTTCAACCGGTCGCCGTGCCAGCCGGCGATCACCCCCTCGAAACCGGACCAGCTCGCGATCGACTGCGGCTCCTGAAGCGGCCCGCCGCCGCGCACTGCGTTCGCCCCGAGGTCGACCGACAGCTGAGAGTTGAGCGCCTGGAGATCGGCGATGTCGAAGCCGGGGCCGCCGTCGGCGGTGGCAATCCAGGCATCGAACGCCAGCCGGTCGTCGCCGGCGCCGCCGCTCAGGCTGACCTGCCGCGGATCGCCGTCGCGTATTCGGGAGACGATCAGGTCGTTGCCGTCGCCGCCCTCGGCCGAGGCCATGCCGTGAAGCGTCATCACGTCGTCGCCGGCGCCGCCCGTCGCCCGATGGGCGCCATCGGAACGGGTGACGGTCAGGGCGATGACGTCGTTGCCGCCGTCGCCGGAGATCAGCGTTTCTGCCCAGGCGACATATTCGTCGGTGACCGTCGCTGTGATGGCATCGTCGCCGTCGCCGCCGAACAGGCGGGTGGACCCGACGGATCGGATGTCGATCGTCACGTGGTCGTTGCCGATCCCGCAATCGACCAGGGTGTCGGTGTGATAATTCCAGCCGCTTGCCCGGATGACGATGGTCGCGCGATCGTCGCCGCCGCCCAATCCGAGATCCAGGATTGTTTCTGCAAGCGGCGCCGATGAGTCGAGCGAAACGAACACCACGTCATCGCCGTCGCCGGCTGCGACCTTGGCCGTGAGCGAGGCTAAGGTCCAGCGGTTCAGCGATTCGTCCGGGAACGACCGGGCGGTGGCCCATAGGGCAATCCGGTCATCCCCGGCGCCGCCGTCACAGACGATCATGGCGCGGGCATTCAGGGTGGCGCCGACCGTGGTGCCAACCTGGATCACGTCGTCGCCGGGGCCGCCCTCGGCCCGCCCTTCGGCGGTGATCGGGCCGGTCTCCGCCAGACGAAGATCGAGGTCGAGCCGGTCGCCGCCGGCGCCGCCATCCAGCAGGGTCCGGTTGAACCGGCTGATCAGCAGGTCGTCGCCCTCGCCGCCGAACAGCATGTCGCCGTCCGCGGCCGCAACCAGTGTGTCGTTTCCGGGCGTTCCGCCAAGGATCATGATCCCGTCCCCCTTTTGTCACGGGCAAGTATTCACACTGTAGCCCTGCGATTTTATGAAGTCAAAATAAGCAAATTTAGAGTTGAATATTACAATTTTATCAAATGCCATAATTTTGGCGTGAGTTTGTGACAATTGCCGGCAAATCATCAATAATCCAACGCGTCGTTCCGGGCAGGGCGAGAACGGCCGACCTGTCGGCCCACGATCGATCGAGCGGCCTCCTTCGACGCAGGCCGGTGCGCGATGATGATCACGAGCCGCTCGCGCAGTCGTTATTCGCGGTCGCGCCGGCCCCGTGGCACAGTCCGGGTTTAGGCAAGGATCGGCCAAGGGAGCAGCATCAATGGATCGGCGGCAATTCCTGTACGGCGCGACGGCTGCGGCGACGGTTCTGGCGGGCGGTGCCACGGCATCGCCGGCTTTGGCGCTGGGGGTTCCCCGCGCGGTGTTGTGGGAGCGCTGGACTCAGCATGATCCGAACGCCACGGCAGCGATCGACCATGCCGCCTGGGACCGGCTGCTCCGCACCCATGTCAGCGCGCATCCGGACGGCATCAACCGGGTCAACTATCGCGGCGTTTCCGCCGCCGACCGGCAGGCGCTGGGCGCCTATATCGACGGTCTGGCGGCGACCCCGATCGGCCGGTTCAACCGCGACCAGCAGCGTGCCTACTGGACCAATCTGTACAATGCGCTCACGGTCAGGCTGGTGCTCGACCACTATCCGATTGAGAGCATCCGCGACATCGCCATTTCCCCCGGCCTGTTCGCGATCGGCCCCTGGGGCCGCAAGCTGATCGCGGTCGAGGGCGAGGACGTGTCGCTCGACGACATTGAGCACCGCATCCTGCGGCCGATCTGGCGCGATCCGCTGATCCATTACGCGGTCAACTGCGCCGCGCTCGGCTGCCCCAACCTGATGCGGCAGGCCTTCACCGCGGGCAACGCCCCGGCCCTGCTGGCGGCCGCCGCGCGGGCCTATGTCAACCATCCGCGCGGCGCCCGGGTGGACGCCGGCCGGCTGATCGTGTCGAGCATCTATGACTGGTTCCAGGCGGATTTCGGCGGCAGCGCGGTCGGCGTGATCGCCCATCTGCGCCGCTACGCCGATCCGGACCTCACCGCGCGGCTGGCCGGGATCACCCGCATCCACGATCACGGCTATGACTGGCGGCTGAACGATGCCGCGACCGCATCGTGAGGCGCGGCGGCTGCCCGGCGATCCTGCTGCTCGGAGCGGCGCTGATCGGAGGCTCGGCGGCAAGGGCGGCGGCCGAGCCCGCGGGCGGCATCGTGCTGGCCGATCCGGCGGCGCCGCTGGAGGACCACTGGGATCGCCGCGACTTCGAGGGGCGGACCGAATTCACCGCCACGGTGATCGACGGCCGGCCGGCGATCCGCGCGATCGGCCGGAATTCCGCCTCGCTGCTCTACCGCGCGGTGACGGTCGATCCGGCGACCCATCCGACCGTCGCGTGGCACTGGCGCGTCGACCGGCTGCAGCCCGGCGCGGATATCCGGGTGCGCGAGCGCGAGGATTTCGGTGCCGCGATCTTCTTCCTGTTCGGCAGCCCCGGCCTGTTCAACCGGGAGGTCCCGACCCTGATCTATGGCTGGTCTGCCACCCCGGTCGCCGCCGGGACGGTGGTTCGCAGCCCCAACGCGCCCGGCCATATCCGCGCCATCGTGGTCCGTCCGGGCGGCGAGGCGCTCGGCCGCTGGGTCGCCGAGGAGCGCAGCCTGACCGAGGATTTCCGCCGCGCCTTCGGCCATGACCCGCCCGGCCCGGTGCGCTACATCGCGATCTTCGTCGACAACGACCAGACCGGCGAGCCGGTGGACAGCGCGTTCGGCCAGATCGTCGCCCGGCCCGGCGGACCATGAGCGCGGCCCTGCCGCTCGCCGCGGCGCTCGATGCCCGGCCGCTCGCTGCGGCGCTCGAAGCCCTGTCCGCCAAGGCGGCGGCCGGGCAGTGGCATCCCGACCGCGCGATCGACTGGACCCTGCCGGTGCGGCCGCCGCGCTGGGCGCCGCAAAGCGCCTATGTCAAGGCGGTCAGCCAGTTCCATCACGGCGAGCGGATCGCCCTCGCCGCGTGCCGCACCCTGGCGGAGCGCCTGCCCGAGCCGGCGGCCCGCGCCTTTCTGGCCACCCAGATCGCCGATGAGGAACGGCATGTCGCGGTCTATCGCCGCTATCTGGCACGGCTGGGCGATATCGGGCCGGTCGATCCGGGGCTGGCCCTGGCCGCGGAGGGCGCGTTCGGCTGGACCGGCTCGCCGCTCGGTCTGGTGCTGGCCTGCCATCTGTTGCTGGAGACCGCGGCGGTCGGGCTGCACACCGGGCTGGTACGCCGCCTGCCCTGTCCGCTGCTCAACGCGCTGACCGGGCCGGTCCATCGCGACGAGGCGCGCCATGTCGCCTTCGGCAAGGCCTATGTCCGGGCGCGGATCGGCACGCTCGACGAAGAGGAACGGGTCGCGCTGTACCGCCACATCCGGTCGGTGTGGTTCGCGGCGACCGACAACGGCACCGCCGCCTGGCCGCCCGGCGCGGCGTTGCGGCGCCGGGTGCGCAACGGCATCATCGAGGCGGGCTGGACCGGACACCGCGCGACCCTCCGTGCCGTCGGCCTGATCGATGGCGGACCGCGCTTCGCCCGAGTGTCCTGATGTTACCGGCGCCATGATTTCGGTCATCGTACCGGCGCTGAACGAAGCCGCCCGCCTGCCCGGCCTGCTGGCGGCCCTGGATGCGGAGAGCGAGCCGCACGAGGTGATCGTGGTCGATGGCGGCAGCGTCGACGACACCCTGTCGATCGCCCGCGCTGCCGGTGCCAGGGTGATCGAGGCGTCGCGCGGCCGGGGCGGGCAGTTGGCCGCGGGCGCGGCGGCGGCGCGCGGCGAGGTGCTGCTCTTCCTGCACGCCGACAGCCGGTTTCCCGCGGGCGGTTTGGCCGCCATCGCGCACAGGCTGGGGACGGCGCCGGCCGCGCCCGGCGGCAATTTTCGCCTGATCTTCGACGGCGAGGACGGGTTCAGCCGGTGGCTGACCGGGTTCTACGGCTGGATTCGCCGCCGCGGCCTGTATTACGGCGATTCCGGCATCTTCGTGCGCCGGGCGGTCCACGACCGGCTGGGCGGCATCCGGCCGATCGCGCTGATGGAGGATTACGATTTCGTGCGCCGGCTGGAACGCGCCGGCCCGACCTGCTGCATCGCCGACCCGCCTCTCGTCACCTCCGCCCGCCGCTTCGAGGGCCGCCGCCCGGCCGCCATCGTGCTCGGCTGGCTGACGATCCACGCCCTGTTCGCCCTGGGCGTGGCGCCGGAGCGGCTGGCGCGGATGTACGACGGGCGGCGAGCGGCCGACGGGCATCCTCGGATGCGGAGCCGGTGACCGGGACGGCAGAGCATCCTCCGCCAGCAGGCGTTCAATCAGGGCCTCGATCTCGGCGCGCGACGGGCCGGACAGGGACGGCGTCCTTGACGATGGCATACCGGTCCATGTCGCCGCCACGTGCCCGTCCTCAAGCCAGTCAGACCGGCTTTGCCGTGACTTTTGCTCCTCGTACACTACTGCAGTGAAAAAAGCGGAATGGCGCGCCCGGCGGGACTCGAACCCTCGACCCCAGGATTAGGAATCCTGTGCTCTATCCGACTGAGCTACGGGCGCGTTGATGCTCTTTTATCCGGTCCATATAGCACTATTCGGGCCGCGCGGCAGCCCCTTCTTCATCTCGCCGCGCTCCGCGCCCACATCATGGGGCGTCAGGCATCCAGTGGCCGATCGCCGGTGGCCCCGGCCTGCCGATGTCCCTGCATCAGGGTTTCGCACACCATGTCGCCGATCCGGATTCTGCCGGCCAATCTGGTCAACCGCATTGCCGCCGGCGAGGTGGTCGAGCGTCCGGCCGCCGCGGTCAAGGAACTGGTCGAGAATGCGATCGACGCCGGGGCGCGGACGATCGGCATCACCCTGCGCGAGGGCGGCCGGAGCCTGATCCTGGTGACCGATGACGGGCGCGGCATGACGCCTGAGGATCTCGCCCTGTCGGTCGAACGCCACGCCACCTCGAAACTGCCCCATGACGATCTGTCGGTGATCGAGACGCTGGGCTTTCGCGGCGAGGGGCTGGCCACGCTGGGCGCGGTCGCCCGGCTGACCGTCACCGCGCGGATCGAGGCGGCGGATTGTGCCTGGGCGCTGAGCGTGGAGGGCGGGCACAAGGGCGAGCTGCGTCCGGCGGCGCATCCGCGCGGCACCTCGGTCGAGGTGCGCGACCTGTTCTTTGCCACCCCGGCCCGGCTGAAATTCCTCAAGACCGCGCGGACCGAAGGGCAGGCGGCGCTCGATGCGGTCGAGCGGCTGGCCATGGCGCGGCCCGACATCGCCTTCGCCCTGAGCGACGACGGCCGGTCCCTGCTCAAGCTGCCGGCCGCCCCGGGCGCGGTGCCGGATGCCCGGCTGGTGCGGCTGGGCGCGGCGTTCGGCCGCGATTTCGCCGACAACGCGCTCAGGATCGAGGCCGAGCGCGAGGGGTTCCGGCTGACCGGCCACGCCGCGCTGCCGACGCTCAACCGGGCCACCGGGCAGATGCAGTTTCTGTTCGTCAACGGCCGCCCGGTGCGCGACAAGCTGCTGCTGGGCGCCGTGCGGGGCGCCTATGCGGATCTGCTGGCACGCGACCGCCACCCGATGGTCGCACTGTTCCTGGAGGCACCGGCGCGCGAGGTCGATGTCAACGTCCACCCGACCAAGGCGGAGGTGCGGTTCCGCGATCCCGGCCTGGTTCGCAACCTGATCGTCGGTGCGCTGCGGCGCGCCCTGGAGCGCGCCGGGCATCGCGCATCGAGCAGCGTCGCGCGGCACACGCTGGGCGCCTTCCGGCCGGGCGGCGGCGGGGCGGGCTGGGCCGGTCGCCCGGCCTTGATGCCGCCCGGGCTGGCCGAGGCGGCGGCGCAGTATCAGGCGCCGCTCGGGCCGCCCGCCGCCCATGCCGAGGCGGCGTCGGCGCCCTTGGAACCGCCGCGGCCGGCACCACCGGCATCCGGCCCGGCCGAACCCGCCGAACCGGCCGACATCCCCGAGCCGCCCGAAACCTATCGCCTGGGCGCGGCGCGGGCGCAGCTCCATGCCACCTACATCGTCGCGCAGACCGCCGACGGCATCGTGATCGTCGATCAGCACGCCGCCCATGAGCGGCTGGTCTATGAACAGATCAAGGCCGATCTGCTGACCGGCCGGGTCGCCGCCCAGCATCTGCTGCTGCCCGAGGTGGTCGAGCTGCCCGAGGCCGCTGCCGCAAGGCTGGCCGAGCGGGCCGAGGCGCTGGCGCGGCTCGGGCTGGTGGTCGAGCCGTTCGGGTCGGGCGCGGTGGTGGCGCGGGCGGTGCCGGCCCTGCTCGGCCCGACCGATGTGGCCGGGCTGGTGCGCGATCTGGCCGACGAGCTGGCCGAATTCGACCATGCCGACCTGCTGGGCGAAAGACTGGCCGCGGTGTGCTCGACCATGGCCTGCCATGGCAGCGTTCGTGCCGGGCGCCGGCTCTCGGCGGACGAGATGAACGCCCTGCTGCGCCAGATGGAGCGCACCCCCCATGCCGGCCAGTGCAACCATGGCCGCCCGACCTATGTCGAACTCAAGCTGGCCGACATCGAGCGGCTGTTCGGCCGGCGGTAGCGCGGAGTGTGTTGAGCCTATGGACGTGGAGCGAAACCCGGCGCCGGTCGGCCTGGACGAGTTCCTGGAGTGGGAGCAGCGGCAGGAGCGGCGCTACGAATACATCGACGGCGTGATCCGCGCCATGGTCGGCGGCACGCTGCGGCACAGCATGATTGCCAGCAACATCTTTGCGGCCCTGCGACCGGCGTTGCGGGCGGCAGGCGGAGCGGTGTTTCTGGGTGGCGTCAAGGTGCTGCTGCTCGACCGAATCTATTATCCGGACGTGGTGGCGACCTGCAGCGGCTTCGATCCGAACGATTTTCTGGTGCCGGACCCGGTGCTGATCGCCGAGGTGCTGTCCGACAGCACCAGGCTGATCGATCGGCGGGAAAAGGCTATCGCCTATCAGGCGCTGCCGGCTTTGCAGCTCTACCTGATCGTCGCCCAGGACGAACGGCGGATCGAGGGCTATCGCCGCGCCGGCACCGCCTGGCAGCCCTTCCTCCTGACCACGCCCGCTGCCGAGCCCCTCGCCACCGACGCCCTGGCCCTGGCGCACCCGCCGGTCACCCTGACTCTCGACCAGATCTACGAGGGTATTTGACTCTAGAACGCTCTTGCATTTCAGAGAACGACGCGAAGGCATCATGAAACTGGCACTGGTTACTCGGGTAACTTGAAAATTGGACGATCCATTCAAATCTGATTACTGTTATTTGTTGTGCTTTGTGTGGTGCTTGCCGAATCGGTCAAGCAGTCCCTAAGCTGCTTTAAGCGGAAGAACACAGGATCAGCCTTAAGATACTCACTATGCAGCTCAAGTATCTCCTTTTCAATACCGATTAGCTTTGATAGTTGATCAACGTTTTGTTCAAGCATAACTTTGTACTGAAAAATATTTATTATCCACCTCTTGCGTGCTTCCGAGAACTTGTTCGCACCCAAAAACGATGCGAGGTAAGCTTCCGCTACCCAATCCAAAATCAAAAAAATACTATATGACGTCCTTAGCCACAAAATGATCGGATTCTCGTTCTTTAATCTTTGGCATTCCAAAATATCGAGTTCTTCGAGTCTCGCAATCTCACCGTCGCCGAATCCAACAATTAATGAGAGAGGAAGATATTCTGCCAATTGGGCAGGAGCCTTTTTGACAGTTGACTGAAGACCGATAGCTTGTGGCAGTTTCTTCACGCACCAAGTATAAACCGAATCAATCCAAAGATAAGGATTCATGCCGACCACGAATCCTAAAGTTACTGACAAACCTACCGCGCTAGTTCCTGACAATAGACCAAAGCTATACAGGATGTGGAAAAAAATGCCGGCAGCAAGGCATGCAACCACTATACGAATAGAGTAGTAATAATATGTTATGGGCTGCGTATCACCGTTATTGATCCGCCGGAATAGCTGAGTTACGGTAAAAATATACACACCAAGAAAGGTGATTGCCCCAACAAATAAAACCCGAGACTGGTACTGGATCAAGTTTATTGATGATGAAGACTGAGATAAAGACTGATCAAGCAGTGAGGGTGATGCCGCAAACATTCCCCCTAAAACATAACTTGGTGTAACGTAAATTGAAGACAAGGGGTCAGTATGAACGGCGCCTATCCACCAAGCGCCAAAGTATGTAAGAATAGAGCAGGAAATTGTGACCAATACGAGAACGAAGACCGGCAAAATGAATGAGTGACCTGATACTGTGGATCCTAAATGTCGACGCTCAACATATTCTTTAGCATGCTGAAAATAGCTGGATCCCTGAACGGAATCCGGCAATGTAAGCAGAATATTTTTCATCCGTGTGGCAGTTAAACT
>CAZTNV010000086.1:0-13396 GCA_964615535.1 uncultured Mycobacteriaceae bacterium
CCGTGCCGTGATAGCCCTGGATGATCACCCTGCGATTGTAGGCAAATCCCGCCAAAATCGCCAAAGTGGTATCCCGGTCGAACCGGTAGGCGTCGTCAACATCCGGCGTGTACTCGTTGGACAGGCTGAACGCCGGCACCTGCATGTCGCTGTCGATGCCGAAGGTCTGCCGAACCGAAACCTTGAGTTCGGGGGAGGAGTCTTGCGCCAGTTGGGCCATCATGCGGAATTCCGGGGTGCGTTCGTTGATGCCGCGGGCAATGCGAATTCAGGGGGCATAGCAGGCCTTCAGCGTGCTGTAGGCCTGATTGATCGTTTTCAGCTTTTCCTCGGCCTCCCGGCTGCCGCCATTGGCATCGGGATGGTGTCGCTTGACAAGGATTTTGTAGCGCGCCTTGATCATTGCCAGGTCGACCGGACGCCGGAGGTCAAGAACGATCAGCGCCCAGTCCTCCTCCGACTGCGCCGGCTCGTGCCGTTCGGTGCGGGTCTGGCCGTGCCCGGCCGGATCGCCGCCGAACGCACGGAACGCATAGGCGCGCGACCGGGCGCTTTCCTCGCGCGCCCGCCAGCCGCCCAGCGGCCAGGTCGGCCGCTGCCAGCAGGTGTCCTGGCGCAGCATCGACTCCACATCCGAATCGCTCATCCCCGCGCAGTAGTTCCATGATCTGTTGTATTCCTGAACATGCGCCAAACAGAACCAGTAATAGTCGTTCAGGCGATCGCGCGATTTCGGGGCGCGATAGTCGCCATGAGCGGCGCAGCCGGGATGATCGCACGGCCGGTTGGGGATGGTCGTCACGTCGGCATCGGCGGGGTGGAGGGGCGGAATCCGTGATTGCATCGCACAAGTATGAGCAGGATCGGGGGTTCAGACAAGATTGCGGCTGGTGCCGCTCCTGTGCATAGTTGCGGGTTCATGGCGCGGCCCGGCGGTCCTCCAGGACCACCAGCCCGACTCCGGCGATGATCAGGGTCAGCCCGGCCCCTTTGGTCCAGTCGATCGGCTCGCCCAGCAGGATGGCGGAAAACAGCACCCCGGCCACCGGCACCGCCAGCAGCGCCAGCGAGGTCGTGATCGCCGGCAGCGCGCGGTTGATCGCGATCACCGCGGCGAAGCAGAACGCGCTGGCCACCGGCCCGTTGAACGCCAGCACGCCGGCCAGCTCCCAGCTCCACACGATCGGCCGGCCCGGCCCCAGCGCCCCGCCCTCCACCAGCAGCGTCACCGGCGCGACCAGCATGGCCGCGACCAGGAACTGCCAGGGCGCCAGTTCGACCGGCGGGCTGTCCCAGCGGTGACTCTTTATCTGGAGAATCTGGGCGGCCCAGGCAAGTGCGGCCAGCATCAGCAGCCCGTTGCCGATCACCACGGCGCGGTCGGTCCAGTCGAACCCGAACGGGTTGAACAGCACCGCGACGCCGCCCAGGCCGACCAGCAATCCGATCGCCCGGTAGCCGCGCAGGCTCTCGCCCAGGAACAGCACCGCCCCCGGCACGACCCACAGCGGCGTGGTATAGGCCAGGATCGCCGAGCGGCTGGCCTCGACCTGCAGCAGCGCGAAATTGACCAGGGTCAGGAACGCCGCCATCTGGAGCACGCCGACCGAGATCACGATCGGCCAGTCGCGCCGGGAGGGCCGATGCAGCCGGCCGCGCGCCGCCACGAAGGCCGCGATGCAAAGCCCGCCCAGCACCAGCCGCGCCAGGGTGAAGGTCATCGGCCCGATGAACTGGAGCCCGATCTTCATGACCGGCCAGTTGACGCCCCAGAACACGATCACCGCGGTCAGCAGCGCATAGGCACGATCCGGGGACAGCGCCCCGGAGCGGGAGAGTTCACCGGATTCGGCCAAGCCGCCTCAGCAGCCCCAGCGCAATGCCGCGGTGTGGACCGGGGCGTCCCACAGGCGGATCAGCTCGTCGTCGAGCAGCGCGAGCGTGATAGAGCATCCGGCCATGTCGAGCGAGGTGACATAGTTGCCGACCAGCGACCGGGCGATGGTCATCCCGCGGCCCGCCGCCAGTCGTGCGGCGGCGTGATACATCAGGTAGAGTTCCATCGTCGGCGTGCCGCCGAAGCCGTTGACCAGCAGCAGCACCGGCACCCCCGCGGGCGGCGCCAGCGCCTGCGCGATCGCGCCGACCAGCTCGGCGGCGATGTCGTCGGCCGTGGCGTGGGTCACCCGGTGGCGGCCCGGTTCGCCGTGGATGCCGACGCCCATCTCGATCTCGTCCGGGCCGAGTTCGAAGGTCGGGCAGCCGGCCGCCGGCACCGTGCAACTGGTCAGCGCCACGCCCATCGACCCCATGCCCGCGGTCACCCGTTCGCCCAGCGCCCGGCAGGCGGCCAGATCGGCGCCCGCCTCGGCCGCGGCACCGACCATCTTCTCCACCACCAGCGTCCCGGCCACGCCGCGCCGCCCGGCCGTCCAGGTCGATGCCTCGACCGCGACGTCGTCGTCGATCAGCACCGTGGCCTGCGGCAGATCAAGCAGTTCCGCCGCCATTTCGAAATTCATCACGTCGCCGGCATAGTTCTTGACGACGAACAGCACGCCGGCCCCGCCCGAGACCATCCGTGCCGCCGCCGCCACCTGATCCGGCGTCGGCGAGGTGAAGACCTGGCCGGGACAGGCGGCGTCCAGCATGCCCCGGCCGACAAAGCCGGCATGCAGCGGCTCGTGCCCGCTGCCGCCGCCGGAAACCAGCGCCACCTTGCCCCCCACCGGCGCCGCCGCGCGGCAGAAGCAGGCGGGATCGGGATGGAACCGGACGATGTCGGCGTGTGCCCGGGCGAACCCGCCCAGGCTCTCCGCCAGCATCGTGTCGACCGAGTTGAAGAACTTCTTCACATCGCCGCCCCTCCCGGCCGGCCCGGCCGCTCAGTTCGCCCGCCGCAACCGAAGATACTGGACCTCGTTGGGCAGGCCGAACTGCACGTAGACGCCGTTCTGGCGGATGTCGGCGGCGCTGCGCGGGGTCGGCCACAGCGCGGCGTCGGGATCGTCCGCCACCAGATTGACCGCCTGGTAGAGCACGCCGGGGCTGCCGTCCAGGGGCACCGCTCCCGGCACCGCGAACACGTCCGGCGCGATCGGGCGGTCGCGCAGGTTGACGAACACCAGCACGATGTCGTCGCCCTCCCACCGCGCCACCGAGAACACTTCGTCGTTGAACCGGCCGGTCGAGCGCGCATGCAGGAAATAACGATTGGTCGAGCGCAGCGCCGGGTGCGCCTCGCGCGCCCGGTTGATCCGGCGGTACATGCCGAACACGGCCGGATCGGCCCGGTTCCAGTACTCGTGCAGGGTCTCCCAGCTCTCCTGAAAGTTCACCCGGTGCGGCACGCCCAGCGGCTGGCCCATATAGACCATCGGCACGCCGTGCATGGCGGCGGCCACCGCATAGCGGGCCGTCATCAGCCAGACATTGCCGTTGCCGTCCTCGTCATGGCTGGTGCCGTTGTGCAGCACCGCGGCGTTGTAGCCGTAGAGCGCGGCCTCGCCCTCCAGGCTGCCGGCCAGTTGGGTCATGGTGACGTCGGCATTGCGGTACAGCCAGTGATCGACCGTGGTCACCAGATCGAAGGTGCGGCGGGCGCGATAGCGCACCTGATCGGGATCGAGCGCCTCGGCCAGGAACACGAAGTCCCAGCGTTGCTGCCTCGTGCGGTTGATGATGTATTCCCAGGCCCGCGGCGGCAGACCCTGCGCGAAATCCGCCCGGATGCCGGCCAGCCGGCCGTCGGTGCGGTCCAGCCACCAGGGCAGCACGGCGGCGAAGTAATTCCAGACGTTCTCGACCTCGAAATCATGGCCGCCGGCCGGGTCGAGATCGGTGTAGAACAGGTCGCGCTCGTCCAGCGCGCCGCCCCGCGAGACATCGCCGACGCCCGGTTTCGGACCCAGCGAGGAATAGTCGCCGAAGAACCAGTCCCAGCCGGCATCGTACCAGCGATGCTCGCCCAGCCGGTCGGCCGGGGCATGGAGCGCGATATTGCTCTCGCCGCTGGCATGCTCGCGATAGTTCGACCCGCTGGTCGCCCAGGCCGGCCGCAGGGTGCGGATCATCCGGTCGACATCGCCCGGACCGACCAGCCCCAGATCGGCCGCGCCCTGGCCGAACACCACGTCGCGCCCGGCATGGTTGAACGCCACGTCGATGAAGATGTTCACGCCCATCCGGTCGGCCGAGCGCACCAGATGCTGGAATTCGGCCATCGCCGCCTCCGGCGTGCGGGCGTCCGAGTGCCGCTCGTCGACGGCGAAATAATTGCGCGCGGCATAGGGGCTGCCCGGCGAGTGGTTGGCGACGAAGCGGTTCTGGCCGGGGTCCCAGCGCTCCGCGGCGTTGGGGAAGATCGGCATCAGCCAGATCGTGTTGAACCCCAGCGTGTTGCGGATGTAATCGAGATTGAACGGGTCGAAGCCGTCGCGGTCGTGATCGGTGAAATCCTCGAAGGTGCTGCGCTGCTCCACGCCGCCGCCGGGCGTGGCCTCGACCACGAACGGATTGACCTCGTACAGGGTCAGCTCGAGCACCCGGCGCGGCGACACCACGATGGCGAGATCGCGGTGGTTGACGCCGTCGAACCGGAACTGGTTGTGCCACAGCCAGGGGCCGCCATCGATCCGGAACCGTGCCGTGAGCCGGTAGGCGCCGGTCTTCGACACGGTGAGATCGGCGCGGTACAGATGCTGGTCGCCGGCCGGGCCGACATGGGTCATCGGGATCGTCTGATAATAGCTGTCGGGGCCGCCGGCATCGGCCGCGCTCTCGAACACCCGCGCGTGATCCCGGCGGTTGAGATTGGTGAAGACCTGGACCTCGATCGACTCGGGCGGGGCGCCATCGGCAAAGACCTGGGCGGTGACGGTGATCGGCACCGTCTCGCCCTGGCTTTCATCGATATAGTACTGGACCACGCCGTAATTGCCGGGCCGGCCATCGGGCCAGATCTGCGCGTCGCGCACGATCAGATAGCCCATCCACGGGTCCGCCCACGCCGCCGCCGGCACCAGGACCAGCAGCGCGAGCGAGACGATCACTCCACGGCCGGTTCGGCCAAGACCTGTTCGAAAGCTCATAGCGGCCTCGTTTGTGCGCGGCCCCGGACCGGGCCGGTCCTGAATAATGAGCTATTCATCCGGCGCCGTCACCGGCCGACTTGGTGTCGGCTACTCGACCGCTTCCTCGGGATAGGCGCCCCAGAAATCGCTGCGCGCCATCCAGCCGCGATACCCGCCGAGCTGCACCTCGCACCACGCTGCGGCGGCCGGGCAGTGCCGCAGCCGGCCGATCACGCCCGGCTCGGCGCGCGCCACCAGCGGCGCATCCGCGCGCGGCTCCGCCCTGACCGGGCGCGGTTCCTCGCCGGTGACGATCAGGCCGCGGCGGCCCGACAGCAGCGACTGATGCACCCAGCCTTCGCTGCCGTCATGGTCGCGAATCTTGCGCCAGGTATCGAACTCCGCGACCACCTCGACCGGCATGTGCGGGCGCACGAACACCCATTCCACCGGATAGCGCGATCCCGGCCCGGTCCGGACATTGACCTCGCCCGAGCGCAGGGTGACGAATCGCGGCACCGGCAGCCCGCTCTGCGCCCAGCCGGGCACGGCGGTCAGCACCAGCCCGAGGAGTGCCAGGGCAGCCAGATTCGGAAGATGCGGCGAAGCGGTCACGGCGATGATCAATGCGGTTCGGACAACCGGATCGGATCTTATCGAAAATCCAGCCCCGGCCGTCAAGCCGCTGTCGGCGGGCCAGCCGCCGACCGCCCCCCGGTCCGCACGGTCTGGACTCTGCACGGTCTGGACAAGGCCGCCATCCGCTTGCTATTGCCGTGGCCGTACCCGGTTCAGGACCCGCCCCCGATGTCCGACAGAAAACGGCCGCTCGTCATCGTTACCCGCAAGCTGCCGGACGTGGTCGAGACGCGGATGTTGGAGCTGTTCGAGGTCCGCCTGAATCTCGACGACACCGCGATGACCAAGGCGCAGCTCATCGAGGCGGCGCAGGCGGCCGATGTGCTGGTCCCGACCGTGACCGACCGGATCGATTCCCAGGTGATCAACCAGGCCGGCGAACACTTGAAGCTGATCGCCAGCTTCGGCACCGGGGTCGACCACATCGACCTGCGCAGCGCGCATCAGCGCAACATCACCGTGACCAACACCCCCGGCGTGCTGACCGAAGACACCGCCGACATGACCATGGCGCTGATCCTGGCGGTGGCGCGGCGGGTGATCGAGGGCGAGCATCTGGTGCGGACCGGCCGGTGGACCGGGTGGAGTCCCACCTCGATGCTCGGCCACCGGCTGTGGGGCAAGAAGCTCGGCATTCTCGGCATGGGCCGGATCGGCCAGGCAGTGGCGCGGCGGGCCCGCGGCTTCGGCCTGTCGATCCATTACCACAACCGCCGCCGCGTCCTGCCCGAGATCGAACGGGCGCTCCAGGCGACCTACTGGGACAGCCTCGACCAGATGCTGGCCAATATGGACGTGGTCTCGATCAACTGCCCGCACACCCCGGCGACCTATCACCTGCTGTCGGCCCGCCGGCTGGCGCTGATGAAGCGGGAGGCCGTGCTGGTCAACACGGCGCGCGGCGAAGTGGTCGACGAAAAGGCGCTCACCCGGCTGCTCGAGCGCGGCGACCTGGGCGGCGCCGGGCTCGACGTGTTCGAGCACGAGCCGGCGGTCAATCCCAAGCTGTTGCGGCTCAACAGCGTGGTCCTGCTGCCGCATATGGGCTCGGCGACGCTGGAGGGCCGCATCGACATGGGCGAAAAGGTCATCGTGAACATCCGCAGCTTCACCGATGGTCACCCGCCCCCGGATCGGGTGCTGGCGACGGAGTTCTGACCGGCACGCGGATCTCTTGGGACAGCGCGGCCCGATGCGAAACATCCCCGCCACCGACCCCACCGTGACCCCCTGGCGGCCCGATCTGGCGGCGGCGCATCTGGCCGGCATCGTCGCGGCGGAGCGTTACGCCGAGGGCATCCTCCGGCAGGCGGCGCGCGGCACCGTGCCCCTGCGCGGCCGGCCCGATCCGGCGGCGGCGCACACCACCGAACTGCTTTACGGCGAACGGTTCACGGTGTATGAGGAGGTTGCAGGCTGGGCGTGGGGTCAGTGCGCGCACGACGACTATGTCGGCTATGTCCGGGCCGATGCCCTGGCCGCGCCGTCCGCCGAGCCGACCGACCGGATTGCGGTGCTGCGCGCCTTTCTGTTCCCGGCACCCGACGTCAAGACCCCGCCGGTCGACGCGCTCAGCCTGGGGGCCCTGGTCACCGTGACAAACCGGTCCATGACCGGCGACACTGCGGGCGGTGCCTTCGCCCGGCTGGAGGACGGCCGCTGGATTGCGCGGGCGGCACTGGCACCGCTCGGGGAACCGCCGGCCGATCCGGTGGCGACCGCTCTGCGCTTTCTCGAAGTCCCCTATTTGTGGGGCGGGCGGTCGAGCCTGGGGCTCGACTGCTCCGGGCTGATCCAGCGCGCCCTGGCCGAAGCCGGCATCGCCGCGCCGCGCGACACCGGCATGCAGGTGCGATCCGAGGCCGTCGGCCGGCTGATCGCGGGCGACGGTGCCGCCGACCCGGAGAGCGTGCCGCTGCGGCGCGGCGACGTCGTGTTCTTCCCGCGCCATGTCGGGCTGATGGTGGACGACCGAACCCTGATCCACGCCAATGCCCACCGGATGCGCGTGTCGCTCGATCCGGTGACGGAGGTCGCCACCCGCATCCGCGCCGCCGGCGGCCGCGGCATCACCGCCGTGCGCCGGCCCCCGCCTCAGCCGGCCATCATCGCGGCAAGCGAAGGCGCGGATGGGCACCCGGACCAGGATGGACATTAAAGCTGCGGCGGAGGGAAGCTGCGGCGGGGGGGAAGCTACGGCAGGTGGCGCATCTCTCCGCCACCTGCCGTCACTTCGCTTGCAGGCAGGATTGATGGAAGGGCTAGGCCGCCTTCTTGGTGGGCGACCGAAGGGCGCTGTTGATCGCCCTGTGCAGCTCGTCCGACGAATTGAAGTCCTTGCCGTCCAGCGCCTTCAATCTTTGGTGAGTCGTAAAGAAAACGTAGCGTTGGTTGACAGGAACCAGATCGCCCAGCCGTTCCCCACGAAGCTCTACCTTTACACAGAGAGTCAAGATGATCCTCCCCGATCAGATGCGCGAAGGTGAAGACCACGTTTCGTGGCCAGCAAACGTTTTTTGTTTTGCAGTCTTATAAGAACCAGCGAGGACGATACGGTACTGCGTATTGGCGTTAAGCCCAAAGCGGTAAGATGATTCATTTGAATCCATAGAGTTCACACCGAGTTGAGAACATTGACCAATACCCGGTACACTGCACGATCTCGAAAAATCGGTTGAAATGCGACCGTTTGGCTTTTATCAAACCGAATATCGGCTGCGGCCTCGATCGTCTGTGCCTTCCTGCAAGTCCCCTCTATCGGGAGTTGGCGTCACCTTCGCCGCATTCAAGGTCCCCGGTTCAAATTTTGGCCCCATAAGGTGGCAGCTTCAAAACGAGCCCTGATCCTCGGGCGTCGGACGGCGCCATGGCAGACCGATCGGCGAAGGAATTCGCAACAGGAGGGCCGGGAATGGCTGACGGTGCAGGGGATGCTTCGTTGCGCCTGGGCGTGGTGATCCCGGCGCTCGATGCCGCCGCGACTCTGCCCGCGGTGCTCGCGGCCTTGACCGCCGAAACCGGCAGGCTGGCGCTGGACATCGTGGTGGTCGATGGCGGATCGGCCGATGCGACGGCAGCCGTCGCGGCGGCCGCCGGGGCGCGGCCGATCCGTGCCCCGCGGGGACGGGGCGTGCAGCTCGCGGCCGGCGCCGCCGCCGTTGCGGGCGACTGGCTGATGTTCCTGCATGCCGACAGCGTTCCGGCAGCCGGCTGGGCCGAGGCGGTCGAGGCCTTCGCCCGCGCCCCGGCCAACCGGGAGCGGGCCGCCCATTTCCGGTTCGCCCTCGACGACGCCGCGCCCGAGGCCCGCCGGCTGGAACGGCTGGTCGCCTGGCGCTGCCGGCGGTTCGGGCTGCCCTATGGCGATCAGGGCCTGCTGATCGCCCGGACGTTCTATCGTGCGCTGGGCGGCTACCGGCCGCTGCCGCTGATGGAGGATGTCGATCTGGTCCGACGGATCGGCCGGGCGCGGCTGACCGGGCTGCCGGTGGCGCTGCGGACTTCGGCGGTACGCTGGCGCCGCGACGGCTATCTCGCGCGCTCGGCGCGCAATCTGTGCTGCCTTGGCCTTTACTTCGCCGGGCTGCCGCCGCGGCTGATCGCGAGGATTTACGGATGACCCGGCGGCGCGAGCGGCATCTCGTGGTCTTCGCCCGCGCGCCACGGCTGGGGACGGTGAAGCGCCGGCTGGCGGCCGGGATCGGCGCGGCCGCGGCGCTGCAGTTCTATCGCACGACCCTGGAGTCGCAGATCCGGCGGCTGGCCCGCGACCGGCGCTGGACCACCGTGCTGGCCGTCACGCCGGATTGCTGGGCGGCCCGGCGCGGCGGCTGGCCGACGGCCGGGCGCCCGCCCGGGCTGCTGCCCCAGGGCCGCGGCGATCTGGGTGCGCGCATGGCGCGGGCGCTCGGACCGCCCTCGCGCGGCCTGCCGCGCGGCCCGGCGGTGATCGTCGGCAGCGACATCCCCGGCATCCGGCCGCGGCATATCGCGGCCGCGTTCCGCGCGCTCGGCCGCCATGACTGGGTGTTCGGGCCGGCCGCGGATGGCGGCTACTGGCTGGTCGGCGCCCGGCGCCAGCCGCCCCGGCCGGTCCGCCTGTTCGACCGGGTGCGCTGGTCCGGCCCGCATGCTCTGGCGGACACCCTGGCCGCTCTCCGTCCCGGCGAGACCGCCACCCTGCTCGAAACCCTCGACGACATCGACGATGCCGCCGATTGGCATCGCTGGCGCAACCGCACGGCGCTTCAGGCCGCAGCCGTCTGACTCGCGGCGGTCATCGCTCGGCGCCGGCCCACCGCCCGCTCAGCACCGGCGCCGCGGGCGACAGCGAGCGGACTGTGCCCAGGCGGATGGCGTCGCGATCGCGTACCGAAAACACCGGGATCAGCCCGCGCTCGGCCAGTCGCGCGGCGCCGCGTTCGGTCAGCAGGATTTCGGCGCAGGGCTGCGCCGCCGGCTCCCCGTCCTCGTCGCTGCGGATGTGGAACGGCAACCCGTCCAGCTCGGCGACCGCGCCCGGCCGGAAATTCCAGCCGAACGCGGTGAACGCCTGACCGAGCAGGCAGCCCGCGGCAAAGACCGGATTGCCCCACAGACAGGCGCCATGGCGACGACCGCGGCCCGGCTCCCCGGCCTCCATCTCCTCGAACGCGAAGCCCTCGACCGGATCGGACTCGGCGCCGTAGGGCAGCCGCAGCAGCACCCGCGGCAGCGCCAGGCCGAGCCAGGCCGCCTCGGGCAGCGCCCGCAGGTCCCGCCAGGCGGTCTCGGCGGCCGGCTCGATCGGATCGTGCCAATCGTCGGGATCGGCGGCGGCGGAAAGATCGCGGCAGCCGATCAGGCCCGGCTCGGCACCGGCCAGCACCGGCGCCCCGGCGCGCGCCGCCAGCCCGGCCAGCCGGCCGAGCAGGGCGGCATCCGCCACGGTCGGACCGAACCGGTAATCGGCCAGGATCGCCGCCCAGGGTTGGCCGCCCTCGGTCTCGACCGACGGCTCGACGATCAGCTTGTAGAACCCTGTCCCCTCGGCCTCGGCGGCGCCGGCCAGATCGGCCGCCAGTTCGGCCTTCGACATGTCGACCAGGAACAGCTTCAGCGTGGTGTCGGTCTCGAGCCGGCGGACCAGCAGGACCAGCCCCCGCCACGCCGCCTCCAGCGCCTGGAAATCCGGATGGTGCAGGATGGCGCGAAGCTGCGCGGCGGTCGCCCGGTCGACCGCCGCGACCAGATCGGCCTGCCGCGGATCGGGCGCCGGCACGACATGAGGGCCGACGATCTCCTGGATCAGCCGGTCGGCCAGGTCCGAGCCGGTCGAGGGCCGCGCCGCCGGCCTTCGCTCGGTGGCCGCCAGCGCCGCGAACAGGTCGTCGGTGGTCGGGCCGGCGGGCGGTTCCCCGGCCGGGGCTGCGGCCGGGGCCGGGACCGGCGCCGCCCAGCCGGCGATCTCGGCCGCAGCCTCGGCGAATTTGGCCGGATTCTGCAACCGGCGGCGCAGGGCGCGGAGCTTTTCGAACACGCCGAGCCGGTCGACGATCCGCTCGGGCCGGAAATCGTCCAGCTCGCGAAAGCTGATGCCGACCGCGGAGTCGGCCGACCCGCCGAGCCGCAGGCTCAGCTCAGGCGCCAGCCTGGCCAGCACCTCGTCGCAGGTGTCGCGGTCGATCGCGATCGGGCGCCGCCGATCGATGGTCTCCGGCCGGTCGAGGCCACGGTTCGACCGGCCGCTGAAATCGCCCAGCACGACCATCCGGAACGGCGTCGCCGCTGTCGCCCGCACCGGCGCCCGTCCGGGCGTCAGGCCGATCTCGAGGCCTCCGAAGCCGATCCGTACCCGCTCCTGCTCCGGCATGGTCGTGGTTCCTTCCTGAAGACATCTTTTGTCGGGGCGGAGTCTGACACCGCCCGACAATCCCGCGAAAGCAAAAAAGCCGCTTCGGCCGGCCGCCTGCCGCGGTCCGAACGGCGCGGCAACACCCTGGGTGGGTGGAACGCCGCAGCCGGGCCGATCACGGCTCCCGCATGCGTTTTTTGTGATGGACACCGGCTGGCAACGGGTGAAACCATGATGTCATGAAAACGGCATCAGGCGCTCGTTCCCGCCCGGCTGTCGTGCCGGGTCCGACCGTCGATCAAACGACGGCACTGCCGGGAAGACGGACGCCCGACGCCCGCCACCGGAGCCCGCCATGAACGACACCGCCCCGCCCCCCCGGCCGGATGGAACCGCCCCCGGCCACCCACTGCCGCCGCGCTGCGTCGCCCTGATCGGGCCGCAAGGCAGCGGCAAGACCAGCCTGCTCGAAAGCATCCTCTGGGTCACCGGCGCAACCAGCCGCAAGGGCAGCGTCAAGGACGGCACCACCGTCGGCGACGGCACCGAGGAGTCCCATGCAAGGCTGATGAGCACCGAGGTCTCGACCGCCACCACCAGCTTCATCGGCGAGCAATGGGCCTTTCTCGACTGCCCGGGCTCGATCGAACTGGCCCAGGATACGCTCAATGCGCTGATGGTCGTCGATGCCGCGGTGGTGGTCTGCGAACCCGATCTGGCCCGTGCCGTCGCGCTCCAGCCGCTGCTGCGATACCTCGACGAGAACGCCATTCCGCACGTGCTGTTCATCAACAAGATGGCGACGGCCGGCGTGCACATGCGCGACGTGCTGTCGGCCCTGCAGGCGGCCTCGGCGCGCCCGCTGATCCTGCGTCAGGTGCCGATCCGCGAGGGCGAGCAGATCACCGGCTATGTCGATCTGGTCTCGGAACGCGCCTATCGCTACCGGCCCGGCCAGCCCTCCGACCTGATCCAGTTGCCCGAGGCCATTCGCGACCGCGAACAGACGGCACGGCGCGAAATGCTCGAGACCCTGGCCGATTTCGACGACCAGTTGCTGGAGCAGTTGCTGGAGGACATCCAGCCGGTACCCGACGAAATTTACCAGCAGCTCGGCAAGGATCTGGCCGAGGATCTGATCGTGCCGGTGCTGATGGGCGCGGCCGAGGGCGATCACGGCATCCGCCGATTGCTGAAACTGCTGCGCCACGAGGTGCCGGCGCCGGCCCGAACGGCGGAGCGGTTGTCGATCCCCGACCGGCCGGTGGTCGCCCAGGTGTTCAAGACGATCCACGCGCCGCATTCCGGCAAGCTGTCCTATGCGCGGATCTGGCGCGGCGGCGTCACCGACGGCATGACTCTGGGCGATGCCCGGGTCGGCGGGATTTATCGTCTGATGGGCACCGGCCAGACCAAGCTGGGCAGGGCCGAGGCCGGCGACGTGGTGGCGCTGGCCCGCATGGACAGCGTCGCCACCGGCATGCTGCTGATGCCCGGTGCGGCGGAACGGGCACCGCTGTGGCCCGAGCCGCTGACCCCGATGTTCTCGCTGGTGGTCCAGGCCGAGAACCGCAACGACGAGGTCAAGCTGACCGCAGCCTTGCAGAAACTGACCGAGGAGGACCCCTCGATCGCCTTTGAACACAACTCCGAGATCGGCGGGCTGGTGCTGGTGGTCGCCGCGTTTGCCTTGCTGCACGGTCGCGAACGAGCCCAGCGCCCCGTGATGCGCCACATAGGGATCGGTGATGGGCAGGATCACCCGGGCCGCGCCTTCGCCGAGCCTTTCGTCGAGAAGCGCCTGGAGATAGATCACGTCGAGCCCGAGCCTGTCCTCGTTGATGATCCCATC
>CAZTNV010000087.1:0-212 GCA_964615535.1 uncultured Mycobacteriaceae bacterium
AGCCGGGTATTCATTTCCAGGAAATAGAAGTTCTTGTCGCGGTCGACGATGAACTCCACCGTACCGGCCGATCGATACTCGACCGCATTGGCCAGTGCGACGGCCTGCTCTCCCATCGCCTTGCGGGTCGCCGGGTCGATAAAGGGCGACGGCGCCTCCTCGATGACCTTTTGATGGCGGCGCTGTAATCAAGCGTAATGGTACCGGCGACA
>CAZTNV010000087.1:222-13167 GCA_964615535.1 uncultured Mycobacteriaceae bacterium
GGATCGAGCATTCGCGCTCGCCCAGATAGACGCAGTTGCCGTGGCCGTCGGCCAGCACCTGGATTTCGATGTGGCGCGGTTCCTGGATGTATTTTTCCACGAACACGCGCTCGTCGCCGAAGCTCGACCGCGCCTCCGCGGTGGCGGAACGGAAACCGTCGCGGGCCTCCTGATCGTTGAAGGCGATGCGCATGCCCTTGCCGCCGCCGCCGGCCGAGGCCTTGATCATGACCGGATAGCCGATTTCGCGGGCGATCTTGACGCAGGCCTCGTCATCGGGAAGCGAGTCGAGGTGACCGGGTACCGAATTGACGCCGGCCGCCTGGGCCAGCTTCTTCGATTCGGTCTTGTCGCCCATCGCGCCGATCGCCTTGACGTCGGGGCCGATGAAGACCACCCCGGCCTCCTTCAGCGCGGCGCAGAACTTGGCGTTTTCCGAAAGGAAGCCGTAACCGGGATGGACCGCCTGCGCGCCGGTCGTGCGGCAAGCCTCGACGATTCGATCCATGACCAGATAGGACTGCGCAGTCGGCGCCGGTCCGATCAATATCGCCTCGTCGGCCATGCGGACGTGAAGTGCGTCGCTGTCGGCCTCGGAATAGACCGCGACCGTCTTGATACCCATGCGCTTGGCGGTCTTTATGACGCGACAGGCAATCTCACCGCGATTGGCGATCAGGATCTTGTCAAACATTTGATTGCGAACCGTTTTTTCTGGCTGGGAAACGGGCCCCCCGGCCGCGCGGCGCGATTGGTGCATCAAACGCCGTGGTCGGGCAACAGAAATTCGGCCGCATCCCGATTTCTCTTCCGGTGTTCCGCGACCCGGAGCCAAGACCCGGAAAGAGCCACCAAACCGGGCAAACTCGACGATTGGGGTGCAATTCGAGCGCGTTCGGCGAACCCCGCGGCACTCCGCGGCCGGCCGGCATGCTGCATCGCACGCGTCGATTCGCCGCGATGCGGCAGGCCCGCCTTCTCCCGACCGGCAAAGCCACGGCCCCGGTTCAGGCGTTGAGGGAGGTCACGAGAGTGGTGCCGGGCAGTTCGCCGATCTTGGTCTCGTCCAGCCGGGCGCCGCGCAGATTGGCCCCGGTCAGATCGGCGCCGCGCAGATCGGCGCCCGAGAGGTCGGCGCGAATCATGTTGGCGTAGCGGAGATCCGCGGCGGCCAGCAACGCCGCCAGGAGGACGGTGCGATTGAGCACGGCATAGGACAGATCGGCAGCGGCCAGAATGGCGCCGGTCAGATCCCGGCCGCTCAAATCCTGGCCGGAAAAGCTGGCCTTCCGGCCAGCCGCGCCACCGGTGCGGACCCATTCGACATGCTGGTGCAAACGGCCCTTGAACTCCGCCTCGGACAAAGGCGCCGCGACCATCGCCTTGGTCCGGCTGAAATCGATTTCCTCAAGCAGCTTTTCGTCCAGACAGGCGCCGCGGAAATCGGCATCGGTGACATGGGCGCCGCGCAGATCGGTATCGACGAATTCCGCTCCGTGAAACACCGTGGCGCGCAGATCGGCCCCCTCGAAGGAAGCATTGTGCAGCACTGCGCCGCTGAAATCGGCGTTCTTGAGCCGCGAATGCGCCATGCGCGTACGGTTCAGCGTGGCACCCCGGAAGGTGCTGCCGCCCGACATTTCGGGCGTGATCGACACCATGCTGATCAGCGTGCCCTCGCGCAGATCGGCACCGCCGAGATTCGTGCCGGTCAGATTGGCTTGCGCGAAGGTGGCCCCGCGCAGATCGGCGCGCTCGAAATCCGCCTCGGTCAGATCGGCCTCGTCGAACCGGCCGCCGAAGATGTTGGCGGCGCGGAAGATCGATCCCCGCAGGCTGCTCTTGACGAAGCTGCACGCCAGGAACTCGCTGTCGCTGAAATCCATTCCGCCGAAATCGAGAGTACTGAGATCGCAATGGCGCATCAGTGCCCGCTGCCCGTTGCGCTGGCCCGAAAGATAGCGCCGGTGCAACTCCTGGAGCCGGGACAGCACCTCCTGGGTGATCCGCACATTGCTCAGCGTGCGGCTGCCCGGCGGCACCGCCCGTTTCCGATCCGACTTGCCCTGCCCGTCATCCTGGCCCATAGGCTTGCGTCCCCATCCCGACCGCACCCCGGGGCATTCGTCGGGTCCCGGAGCGACGCTTCGCGCCGGGGAGTCTGCGGCCGGCCGCAGACCCGTCCCGATGGCCGCTTCCGGCAATGGTGCGATTGTGCCCAGCGAACCCCTTCGTATCAGATTACACCATAAGGCGTAGCCCTGCAAATCAAGACGCGGAACAGACAGCCGCCCTGCACCAATCGCGATCAGGCGCGGGGCGGCCCGAACAGTTCCATCACCCAGGCGGCATGGATTGCGAGTGGCCCGGCCCAGCCTACCATCGGCAGAAGCACCCAGGGTTGCCCGGGAAAAACCAGCAGGTTCACCGGAATGAGCACCACCATTACCGCAAAGTATATCAACAAATGGTTGCGGAACCCATTGCGTCGCCGGCGTCTGATCCGGTCACGTCGGGCATCGGGGGTGGGTGTGGGCTCGGTCATGACGGTTTCAGACATGGGTGATGCGGCCGGCCACGGCCAGGGGACGCAAAGGCTTCCGGCGACCGGACCTCGCGGCGGCGCCCGTCCCCTTCTTTTCGGACTCCTGGGCGCCCTCTGGGGTGCCGCTCGGCCGGCCGCTTGGGCGATCTGGATCGCGGCAATGCCGGGATTGTCCGGGACGATGGCGGCGCACGGCGAAGTGTGGGCGGAACCGGTGCCGCTGGAGCCGGGCCGGATCGAGACCGACCGGCCCGGCGCTGTGACCTTCTGGGGCGGGCTGTGGCTGATCGACCGGCGGCCGGGTTTCGGCGGCTTCTCCGCCCTTGATGTTTCCGATGACGGCGCGCGGCTGCTCGCGGTGAGCGATCGCGGTGCCGTGCTGACCGCAACCCTCCGCTACGACCCGGATGGCCGGCTGACCGGTTTGACCGATACCGTCCTGGCGCTGCTGCTCGATATCGACGGCCGCCCGGCCGGCCCGGTGGTCCGCCGGGACGCCGAGGCGATCGCGAGGCTGCCGGACGGCTCGCTGGTCATCGCCTTCGAGCGCAACCATCGGCTGCTGCGGTATCGCGGCGACCCGAGCGAGACGGTGCCGACCGAACTGGCTCTGCACCGGGCGATGCGACTGCTGCCCGGCAGCCTCGGCATCGAGGCCCTGACGGCGCTGCCCGATGGCCGCCTGCTGGCGATCGCCGAGACGCGGACGGCGATCGGGGCAGAGACCCATCCGGCCTGGCTGCGCGGGCCGCGGGGCTGGGTCAGGCTTGCCTATCGCGCCGCGCCCGGCCATCGGCCGACCGGTGCGGCGACGCTGCCCGGCGGCGACTTGGCGGTGCTCGAACGCGGGGAGCCGGTGCTGTTCGGCATTGCGGCCCGCCTCGTCCGCATTCCCGCCGCCGCGATCGCCGAGGGCACCGTGGTCGAGGGGATCGAACTGGCCCGCCTCGGGCCGACCCTGCCGGCCGAAAACTTCGAGGCGATCGGCGCGTGGCGCGACCAGGATGGCCGAACCCGGCTGCTGATTCTATCGGATGACGGCTTTTCGTCGTTCCAGCGCACCCGTCTGCTCCAATTCTTGATCGATTGATGGCATGGATGACCCGAATGACGTGCAGCGATTCGTCGCAGGCGGCCGACCGGTTCAGGGCCTCCCATCGGTTCCTGGGCCGAACGCAGCGATTCGCCCTGTTTCGGCCCAGTTCTGGCCATGTCGGCCACAATGCATGCAGAGTTCGACCGCCTGGCACCGCCGTGAGCTGTGTTGCGTAACGGCACTTCGTTGCCCCACTGCCACACATAGCGCTCCCCGTAGGGGCAAAGAAACCACACGCCACCAGCCTTTGAGGCCGCGAAGCAATGAAATCGATTTAAAACTGTTGAATGTGGCGGAAATCTGTGAATTCTGGGGCAGTGGGGATGGCATCAGGCAATGGAGAAGGGGCCAATGCAACGGATTGCGAAACGGATCGCCTTGTCGCTGGCCGTCTTGTTGCTGGCCGTTCCAGCGGTTGAAGCGTCGCAGTGGGGCGGATGCGTGCGCTACGTTCGCGACCGGACGGGCATTTCCATTTTTGCCGACGCCTGGGGCTGGTGGGACGGCGCGGCCGGACGGTTCGAGCGGGGCAGCGAACCCGCGGTCGGAGCGATCATGGTGTTCCGACGCGGCGATACGCTCCGGCTCGGGCATGTGTCTCTGGTCAGCCGAATTGTCGACAGCCGCACCGTTCTGGTCGACCATAATTGGGGCCGGGCCGGGATCATCCGCAATCACAGGGTCATCGACACCTCGCCGAACAATGACTGGTCGACTGTCCGCGTCTGGCACAATCCATCCGATACGCCCGGCATCTACAACTATCGCCTGTCGGGCTTCGTCTATCCCGACACGGTTCCGCCGCCCGTCGCGCAGTCAACGGTCGCCTCGTCCGCCAATCGGATTGGACAGGTCGAGGAGGGGCGTTTAGAGACGGGGCGGCAGGTGTGGAACCAGCGGGGTGCGATCGCCCAGAACCCGGCCGGCGAGCTGTTGCCTTCGGTCCCGATGCTCGCCATCGGCCCGGCGCCGGCCTCGGCGAATGGCCAGATCCGCGCGGCTGCCGCCGCCCGCCCGGCGGCCCGATCCGCAGCCCCGGCCGTCGCCCGCGCCGTGCCGCGTCCGGCGCGCAGCCCTGCGCGCAGCGCCATCGGTGCCGCACCGTCGGAGTTCGCGGAGGCGGATACGCCGGTGCCGCGGCGCCGGCCGATCGACGCTGGGCCCCGCAGCGCGCGGTGAGACCTTTTTTCGGGGGAGCACCGCCCGGCGGCGCCCCCCGGGGGTCACAGGATCGGGGTCAAGGCATGCCTCCGCCCGAGCCGCGGAAGCCGATCAGGGTCACGCCCTCCTCCACGGATTCGCCCGCTGCATAGGGGATTTCGTCGATCGTGCCGTCAGCCGGAGCATGGATCGTGTGCTCCATCTTCATGGCTTCGAGCATCAGCAACGGTTGGCCCTTGACCACCGACGCGCCGGCCTCGACCAGCACGGCCACGATCCGGCCGGGCATCGGTGCGGTCAGCCGGCCGCCATCGATCCGTTGCTGGCCGGCCTCGGCGATCGGGTCGATCAGCGACAGCGCATGGCTGCCGCCGGCACCGAGCACGGTGAGGTCGAGTCCGTCGCAGACCACCCGGCCGCGCCGCCGCACCCCGTCGAGATCGGCCAGCAGGCCGCCATCCTCGGCCAGCTCGCCGGAGGCCGCCACGACCACGCCGCCCGGCAGATCGAACCGGTAGCTGCCGTCGCGGCGGTAGTGCACGGTCACCTCGATCGCCGTGCCGGCCTCGCGGAAACCGATCTGCTCCTCGGCCTCATCGTTCAGCCGCCAGCCATTGGCCGAATGCCAGGGCGACCACGGATCGCCCGAGCGGCGCGCCTGCTCCGCGGCGACGCGGCGACGCTCGAACAGTACGCCCAGCGTGGCCAGTGCCAGAGTCTCGGGCGCTGCGGGCGCCGGCCTGGGCAGCAGGTCGGCGCCGTGGCGCTCGACGAACCGCGTGTCCGACTCGGCCGTGGCGAAGGCCGGATGGGCGGCGATCCGGCGCAGGAAGGCAACGTTGTTGGCGACGCCGGCGATCTCGGTTTCGGCCAGCGCCGCGGTCAGCCGCCGCACCGCGCCGGCGCGGTCGCGGTCCCACACGATCAGCTTGGCGATCAACGGGTCGTAATGGCTGGAAATGACGTCGCCCATGCGCACGCCCGTGTCGATCCGAACGTGCGGGCCGGGCACCGGGAAGCGGAGATGGCTAAGCCGCCCCGGTGCGGGCAGAAACAGATTGGCCGGGTCTTCGGCATAGATCCGGGCCTCGATCGCATGCCCGAAAATCGCCGGACCATCCTGGCCGAGCGGCAGCCTTTCGCCCGCGGCGACGCGGATCTGCCACTCCACCAGATCGATCCCGGTGACCAGCTCGGTGACCGCATGCTCGACCTGCAACCTTGTGTTCATCTCCATGAAGTAGAATCGGTTGTCCCAGTCGAGCAGGAACTCGACCGTGCCGGCCCCGGCATAGCCGACCGCGCGCGCTGCGGCGACCGCGGCCTCCCCCATGGCGCGGCGGAGTGCCGGATCAAGGCCGGGTGCCGGGGCCTCCTCGATCACCTTCTGGTGGCGGCGCTGGATCGAGCAGTCGCGCTCGAACAGCGACAGGCAGGTGCCCTGGAGATCGGCGAACACCTGGATTTCCACATGGCGCACGCGGGTCAGGCGCTTTTCGATCAGCACCCGGTCGTCGCCGAACGACACCGCGGCTTCGCGCCGGGCGGCGTCGAGCGCGGCGACGAAGCCCTTGGGGTGGCCGACCGCCCGCATGCCCTTGCCACCGCCGCCCGCGGCGGGCTTGATCAGCACCGGATAGCCGATCTGCTCGGCGCGCGCCGCCAGCGTCTCCGCGGTCTGGTCGGGTCCGTGATAGCCCGGCACCAGCGGCACCCCGGCCTGCTCCATCAGCGCCTTGGCCGCGGCCTTGTCGCCCATGGCGCGGATCGCCCGCGCCGGTGGCCCGATGAAGACCAGACCGGCGGCGGCGCAGGCTTCCGCGAACACGGGGTTTTCGGCCAGGAAGCCGTAGCCCGGATGGATCGCTTCCGCCCCCGCCCGGCGTGCGGCGTCGAGGATGCGGCCGATGTCGAGATAGCTTTCCGCGGCCGGTGCGGCACCGATCCGGTAGGCCTGATCGGCCAGCGCCACGTGCATCGCCCCGGCATCGGCATCGGAATAGACTGCCACCGCGCGAACCCCCAGCGCCCGCGCCGTGCGGATCACCCGGCACGCGATCTCCCCGCGATTGGCGATCAGAATCGTCTCGAACATGAACCGCGCCGCCTCCCCCGCCCGGTATGCGGGAAGACGGCGCGAAAGGGAAGGGCCGGCGCCTCCTCCCGGTTTCGCCGTGCCGTTGGCGGCGTAAAGCCGACCGTAACGTCTCGGGCATAGTCTGGTTTGGGGCCTTGCGGTCGGGCGTCCCCGGCGCACCTAGATCGCCCGCAGGGTGGCACCGGGCGCCACGGCGGGTTATGTGTATGAGCATGTGGAAGATCTTCAGAGCCGCTGCCGAGCCTGCCTCGGCTGAGACGCGCGAGCGGACGGCCGTCGTGGTGCCGTTGACGCTGACGCAGAGACTCGCCCGGCTGGGGCAGACCCATCGGGGCGACGGATCGGCGCTGCGCGCGGCGCTGTCGGCGGTGCTTAACGAAACCCTGAAGGAGGGTCGGGCGGAAATTCGCGAGCGGTTCTTCGAGGGCGAATTGGCCGGCGACGCTGATCGCTGCATCCGCGATACCACCGCCCTGATGGACCGTCTGATCATCGTGCTGGCCGATTTCGCCGCGGCCCAGGTGTTTCCGCCGGCCAGTCCCGGCCTGGCGGATCGCCTGGCGATCGTGGCGTTCGGCGGCTATGGCCGGCACGAGCTGGCCCCGCAATCCGACATCGACGTGATGTTTCTGCTGCCCGCCAGAAGCACGCCTCGGGCGCAGCATTTCGTGGAGTTCGTGCTCTACCAGCTCTGGGATCTCGGGCTCAAGGTCGGCCATGCGGTACGCACGGTCGAGGAATGCCTGACCGCCGCCCGGCAGGACATGACCATCCGCACCGCGATGCTGGAAACCCGCGCCCTGTGGAGCGAGGCGCCGCTGCACGACGAGCTGAAGCGCCGTTTCCTCAAGGAGGTGGTCAGGGGCACCGGCCGGCTCTATGTCGAGGCCAAGCTGGCCGAGCGCGACGACCGCCACCACAAATGGGGCGACAGCCGGTACGTGCTCGAGCCCAACATCAAGGAGGGCAAGGGCGGCCTGCGCGATCTCCAGACCCTGTTCTGGATCGGCAAGTATCTGTACCAGGTCGAGGATGTCAACGGGCTGGTCGACAAGCACGTGCTGACCCGCGAGGAGGCCAACCGGTTCATCAAGGCTCAGCGCTTCCTGTGGACGCTACGCTGCCATCTGCATTACCTGACCGGGCGGGCGGAGGAGCGGCTGACCTTCGACGTCCAGAAGGAGATCGCGACCCGGCTGGGCTATACCGACCGCACCAGCGGCCTGGGCGTCGAGCGGTTCATGAAGCACTACTTCCTGGTCGCCAAGGATGTCGGCGACCTGACCCGCATCTTTTGCGCCGCGCTGGAGGCGGAAAGCCAGCGCAAACCGCGGCGCAGCCTGCTGTTCTTCCCGTTCGCCCAGAAATCGCTGGACGGCTTCAGGCTCGACGGCGAGCGGCTGAGCGTCGGCGACGAGCGCCAGTTCCACGACCGGCCGATCGACATGATCCGGCTGTTCCACGTTGCGCAGCAGCACGACCTGGACATCCACCCCCATGCGCTGAAGCTGATCACGCGCGCCCTTCCGCTGATCGACGAGGCCCTGCGCAAGGACCGGGAAGCCAACCGGCTGTTTCTGGAGATCCTGACCTCCAGAAAGGACCCCGAGCAGGCGCTGCGCCGGATGAACGGGGCCGGGGTGCTGGGCCGATTCGTGCGGGATTTCGGCCGGGTCGTGGCGCAGATGCAATACGACATGTACCATGTCTACACAGTGGACGAGCATACCCTGTTCGCCATCGGCATCCTGCACAAGATCGATACCGGCCAGATGACCGAACAGTTGCCGCTGGCAACGCAGGAGATGACCCGGATCGTGTCGCGCCGGGCGCTTTACGTGGCGCTGCTGCTGCACGACATCGCCAAGGGCCGCGGCGGCGACCATTCCGAAATCGGCGCCCGCATCGCCCGCCGCCTGGGGCCGCGTTTCGGGCTGGAAGACGAGGAGACCGATACCGTCGAGTGGCTGGTCCGCCACCATCTGGTGATGAGCCGCATGGCGTTGAAGCGCGATATCGAGGACGACAAAACCATCCAGGATTTTATCGACCGGGTGGAATCGCCGGAACGGCTGCGCCTGCTTCTGATCCTCACCACGGCGGATATAAGCGCGGTCGGGCCCGGCCGCTGGAACGCCTGGAAGGGGACGCTGCTCGGCAATCTGTTCCATCGGGCCGAGGAGCGGATGGCCGGCGGGTTCGATGGCGACGGCCGCGAGCGGCGAATCAAGGCGGCGCAGAATGCCTTGCGCTCGGAACTGGCGGACTGGCCGATCGACGACGTCGAATCCTTCATCGCCAAGGGCTATCCGCCCTATTGGCTGTCGGTCGATACCGACACCCATGCGCTGCATGCCGCCCTGGTGCGCGAGGCCGAACGCTCGGACGATCCCCTGGTGGTCCATCACCGGGTCGATCGCGGCCGCGCGGTCACCGAGGTGACGATTATCGCCGCCGACCATCCCGGCCTGTTCTCGCATCTGGCGGGGGCGCTCGCGGTCAGCGGCGCGAACATCGTCAACGCCAAGATCTTCACGCTGGTCAACGGGCTGGCGCTCGACGTGTTCAACGTCCAGGACGCCGCCACCGGCGGCGCCTTCGATGCCCCGGACAAGCTGGCGCGGCTGGCGGTGACCATCGAGCGCAGCCTGTCCGGCCAGCTCCGCCCGCTGCAGGAACTGGCCAAGCGCAAGCCGGCTTTCCCCAGCCGCACCCGCGTCTTCAAGGTCAAGCCGCGGGTGCTGATCGAGAACCAGGTGAGCCGGACCCACACGGTGATCGAGGTCAACGCCCGCGACCGCCCCGGTCTGCTCTACGACGTCACCCGCGCCCTGACCTATCTCGGCCTGCAGATTTCCAGCGCCAAGATCTCGACCTATGGCGAACGGGCGGTCGACGTGTTCTATGTCAAGGACGTCTTCGGATTGAAGGTGGTCCACGAGACCAAGCTGAAGCAGATCCGCGACAAGCTGATGGCGGCGCTGATCGACCCGGACTGCGTTCCCGGCCCCTCGGCCGCCTCGGTCATTCCGCTGCACCGGCGCCCGTTGCCGCCGGCCCGGCGGCCGGTGCCGGCACGGCCCGGACGGAGCGGGCCGGGCTGATGGCCGGGGCCCGCTACTCCCCCGCCGCGGCCAGGGGCACCGACTCCGGCTCGCCGCGATTGGCGGTCTGCAGGCTCCACAGGCGGCCATAGAGGCCGTTCCGGGCGATCAGGGCGGCGTGGGTGCCGGATTCGACCACCCGGCCGGCATCCAGCACGTAGATCAGGTCGGCGGTCATGATGGTCGACAGGCGGTGGGCGATCACCAGGGTGGTGCGGCCGGCGCGCAGGCGGGACAGCGCCTCCTGGATCAGCCGTTCGGATTCGGTGTCGAGCGCCGAGGTCGCCTCGTCCAGCAGCAGGATCGGCGCGTCCTTCAGCATGGCCCGCGCGATCGACAGGCGCTGGCGCTGGCCGCCCGACAGCGTCACGCCGTTCTCGCCGATCACGGTGTCGTAGCCCTGCGGCAGATCCAGGATGAACTCGTGCGCCGCGGCCTGGCGTGCGGCGGCCACGATCTCCGCCTCCGCGGCATCCGGCCGGCCATAGGCGATGTTGCTGCGCACGGTGTCGTCGAACAGCGTGATGTCCTGGCTGACCAGAGCGATCTGGTCGCGCAGTGAGTGCAAGGTCACGTCGCGCACATCGCGGCCGTCGATCAGCACCGCCCCGGCATCGACATCGTAGAAGCGCGGGATCAGGTTGAGCACGGTGGATTTGCCGGCGCCGGACGGGCCGACCAGCGCCACCGTCTGGCCGGCGCGCACCTCGATCGAGACGCCGTGCAGCGCCGGAGCCTCGGCATGGTAGGAGAACCGCACCTCGCGCAGCTCGATCCGGCCGACCGTGCGCTCGATCGCGGCGGCGCCGCTCCGGTCGGTGATGGCGGGCCGGGAATCGATGATCGCGAAGACCCGTTCGGCCGCCGCCAGACCCTGCTGCAATTCGGCATTCAGCCCGGCCAGCCGGCGCATCGGCTGATAGGCAAGCAGCACCGCGGTGATGAAGGCGAAAAAGGTACCCGGCGTGCGCTCGTCGTTCATCACCTGCAATCCGCCATAGAGCATCACCACGGCGATCGCCAGCCCACCCATCGCCTCCATGATAGGGTTGATCATCGAGCGGATGCGCGACGCCTTCTGGTTCAGCTCCGCCAGCCGCCAGATCACCGCCGCCGCCGCCGCCGATTCGCGCTCCTCGGCGTTGTAGGCCTTGACGTGGCGGATGCCCTGGAACACCTGGCCGAGTTGCGAGGTCAGCCGCCCGACCTCGGTCTGGGTGCGGCGCGAGACCCGGCGCATCCGCCGGCCCAGCCAGACGATCGGCACCATCGCCGCCGGAAAGACCACGAACACGATGCTGGCCAGCACCCAGTCGAGGTGGAACATCGACCCGACCAGCGCGATCACGCTGAGGGCGTGCAGGCCCATCCCGGTGACCACGCTGGTCACCATCGCATTCAGCATGTTGGCATCGTAGATGAAGCGCGACAGCAGCGTGCCCGACGGCGTGGCATGGAATGCCGCCAGATCGGCGCCCATCAGCCGGCGGAACATCAGGGTTTGCAGATCGGCGATGATCCGCCGGCCGACATCGCTCATCAGCACGGCCTGACCGTAGGTTCCCAGGCCCTTCAAAAAAAACACCAGGAACACCGAGAGCGCGACCAGCTCCAGAAGCCCCGCATCGCGGCGCTGGAACGCCAGATCGACCAGTGGTTCCATCATCAGCGCCATGGCGGCGGTACAGCCGGCGACCACCACCATGCACAGCAGGGCCAGGGCGATGCGCGTCCGGTGAGGTCTCAAATGATCACGGAGCAATCGCCGGATCAGCCCCGTCCCGCCGGCGGGGAAATGCTTGACGGACGGCACGATGGACAAGCCGGCTCTCTCTTCTACAAACCCGATCTGCATTCAACCTAGCAGACTCCGATGCCGAATGCGCCGGTTGATCGGCCGCGGCAAGGCCGGTTTCCGGCGCGGGGCGGTGCATGGGCGGAGTGGCTACCGACGGGGGTGGCGGCCCCCTGCAATCGGTGCAAGACGGCCGCGGCCAAGACACCGAATGCCGCCGCCCATCCCGACCAAAGTCGCATTGCAGTCGTCGGCAGCCCCATTGATCATTTCCGCACGAATTCATTGATCCCCGCAATGTCCGCATCAGGAAAATCGGATCATGTCGACCGAAGATGCGCAAATCACGATTGAACCGGTTTCCCGCCCATTGCGGCTGAGCCGAACGCAGGTGACCCTGATCGAAGCCGCCGTCCTGTTCGCGCTGGCGCTCTCAATACGGGTATTTCATTTAGACGGCCTGCCGCATTTCGACGAGCTGTATCACCTCTTTGCTGCCCGCTCGTGGAGCGACGAGGGGGTGCTGCGGATCGCCGACGGACTCTACGAGCGGGCCTGGCTCTATACCGTCGCGCAGAGTGCGTGGATGGACCTGTTCGGCCACGATCTGCCGGCGGCCCGGCTATCCTCGGCCGTGCTCGGCAGCCTCACGGTCGCGGCGGTGTTCCTGTGGACCCGCGCGGTCGCCGGGCGGACGGCGGCGTGGATCGCCGCCCTGATGTTCTGCCTGGCGCCGGGGGCGATCCTGATCTCGCGGTTCGCGCGGTTCTACGCCGCGCAGGAACTGCTGCTCTTTCTCGGCGCGGCAGGGGTCTATGCGCTGACCATCCGCCGGTGGCCGCCGGCGGCGACGGCCGGTCTGGCTGCCGGCGTCGTCCTCTGCTTCGGTCTGTCCCTGCATCTTCAACCGACCACGGCGATCGGCTTGGCCGGCGTGGCGCTGTGGGTTGCGCTGCAATTCGGCGGCACGGTGATGGCCGAACCCGAGCCGCGGCGGCGATGGCGGCTGTGGACCATCGCGGCGACGGCGGCCGCTCTGCTTGGAATAGCGGCGGTCCTGGCCTGGACCAGCGGGCTGGCCGAGCGCGCCTGGGCGACCTATCGCTGGGCGAGCATCGGCAATTCCGACAATCGGGACTATTTCCG
>CAZTNV010000088.1:0-13095 GCA_964615535.1 uncultured Mycobacteriaceae bacterium
GCCCAGCACCTCGTCGGTGTGCTGGCCGAGCTTCGGGCCCAGGCTTTCCACCCGGCCGGGGGTTTCGGACAGGCGGGGGATGGTGTTGGGCACCACCACCACCTCGTTCATTTCCGCGTCGTCGATCGGCACCAGGTTGCGGCGAGCCCAGACATGACGGTCGGCGTAGATGTCGGCGATGGTGTTGAGCGGCCCGACCGGCGCGCCGGCCGCCAGGCAGCGTTTCATGATCTCGTCGCGGGTCAGCGCGCCGGCCCAGTTGGCGACGATGTCGTTTATGTCGTGCCGTGCCTCGATCCGCCGCCGGTGCTCGCCATAGGTGCTGCTGGAGGCCAGCTCGGTCCGCCCCATCGCCTCGCACAGCCGCGCCCACAGCTTGTCGGTGGTGCAGGCGAAGGCGACCCACCGGTCGTCCTTGGTCCGGAAATGGCCGAGCGGGCAGGCGATCAGATTGTGCGGGCCGTAGCGCTCGCGCACCGTGCCGAACATGGCATAGGCCGGGGCCAGCTCGTCGGTCAGCCGGAACACCGATTCGTAGAGCGCCACGTCGATGTACTGGCCCTGGCCGGTCTTTTCCCGGTGGTGCAGCGCGATCAGCACGCCGATCGCGCCGTACAGCCCGGACATGTAGTCGCCAAGCGTGGTCGAGCCGGGCGTGACCGGCGTTTCGTGCGCCATGCCGGCCAGATAGGACAGGCCGCCGACCGCGTGCGCGATGCGGGCGAAGCCGGGCCGGTCGCGATACGGCCCGTCCTGGCCGTAGCCCGAGACCCGCAGCATGATCAGGCCGGGGTTGATCCGGCTGAGCACCTCCCAGCCCAGGCCCCATTTTTCCAGGGTGCCGGGGCGGAAATTCTCGCAGACCACGTCGGACTGGGCGACCAGATCCTTGAAGATCTGCGCCCCGGCCGGCGAGCGCAGCTCGACCGTGACCGATTTCTTGTTGCGCCCCTCGGACAGCCAGGCCAGCGAGGAATCCTTCTTGGCGGTGGCGGAGCCGAAATTGCGGCACGGATCGCCGCCGATCGGATGCTCGACCTTGAGCACCTCCGCCCCGAACTCGCCCAGAATGCCCGCGCAATAGGGCGCCGCGATGAACGTCGCGACATCGATCACCCGAACGCCGTCGAGCGGCCGCGGACCGTTCCCGTGTTCGTGCATGGTGTTTCCCCCTGTCAGATCGCGCCGGCCCACGGTTCTGGCGCCGCTTCGGGCCGGCAGTCATTCAGTATAACCGGAATTGCCTTCCGGGAAATAACCGAAAAGCGCGAACCGCCGCGTGGGGTGTTTTCTTATCGGGGCGCCTGAAGCGGGGCGGCGGACAATGCCGGGTCGGGCGGGGGCGACCAAGGTTGCAGGGGGTTACCCCGCCCCGACCAGGTAGTGCACGCTGAACAGGCCGTCGCCGTCGGTCCAGCTTGCCGCCGGTTCCCATCCGGCGGTTCGGGCGAGGGCACGGAAGCCGTCGATCGTGTATTTGTGGGAGTCCTCGGTGTGGATCGCCTCGCCGGCCTGGAAGCGGAAGCGGTGGCCGGGGATGGTCACGGTCTGGGCGGCGCGGCTGATCAGGAACATCCTGACGACGCCGCGCTCGGCATCGTAACGGGCGCGGTGTTCGAACCGGGCGGGGTCGACGTCGCCGCCCAGCTCGCGGTTGATCCGGTCGAGCAGGTTGAGGTTGAACGCCGCGGTCACGCCGGCCGCGTCGTCATAGGCGGCTTCGAGGATGCGCGGATCCTTCCGCAGATCCACGCCGATCAGGAAATGCGCGCCCGGCCCCAGCACCGCGGCGGCGCGGGCGAGGAAGGCCGCCGCCTCATGGGGTACGAAATTGCCGATGGTCGAGCCGGGGAAGAAGCCCAGCCGGGTCCCGGCCTGCGCGACCTCGGGCAGCGCGAACTCTGCCGTGTAGTCGGCGCAGACCGGCAGCACCGGCAGGCCGGGATAATCCGCCGCCAGCGCCGAGGCCGAGGCGATCAGATGCTCGCGCGAGATGTCGACCGGGACGTAGGCCGCCGGGCGGTGCAGCGCGTCGAGGATGATCCGCACCTTCACGCTCGATCCGCTGCCGAACTCGATCAGCGTGGCGCCGGGGCCGGCGCGGCCGGCGATGTCGGGCGCGTGTTCGCGCAGCAGGGCGAGTTCGGTGCGGGTCGGATAGTATTCCGGCAGCTCGCAGATCCGGTCGAACAGCTCCGAGCCGCGCCGGTCGTAGAAATACTTGCACGGGAGGGATTTGTGCGGGCGGCCGAGGCCGGCGATCACGGCGTCGCGGAACTCGTCCGCACCGTGGCCGGTGTCGTGCGCGGCTTCGAGCGGGGCCGGTGCGGGCCGCCGGGCGGTGCGGGTCATCGTGATGCATCCTCCGCCAGCCGCACGCCGCTGAACTGGTTGCACATGAACTTGCCGTGGTATTCGCCGACCGCCCCGGCGGCCGGGCGGAAGCCGGGATAGGGTGAGAACGGGCTGGCGGTCCATTCCCAGACGTCGCCGAACATCTGGCGCGGCGCGCCGGCCGGGCCGGGCGCGGCGGGCAGCGGAGTGTACAGCCCGGCGCCGGCGGTGTTGCCGGTGGGCGGCAGATCCGCCGCGGCGATCTCCCACTCGGCCTCGGTGGGCAGCCGCTTTCCGGCCCAGCGGGCGAAGGCGTCGGCCTCGTAATAGCCGACATGGCAGACCGGCGCGGCGGGGTCGAGCGGCAGGAGGCCGGACAGGGTGAAGGCGAGCCACTCGCCGTCCCGCTCCTCCCAGTAGAGCGGCGCCTGCCAGCCCTGCGCCGCGACCGTCGCCCAGCCATCGGACAGCCAGAATTCGGGCCGGCGATAGCCGCCCTCGGCGATGAAGGCCAGCCATTCGGCATTGGTCGCGGCGCGGTCGGCCAGGCGGAAGGGGCGGATCAGCACCTCGTGGCGCGGCCCCTCGGCATCGAAGGCGAAGCCCCGCCCGTCATGGCCGATCGCGCGGAGGCCGCCGTCGAAGGCGATCCACGCGACCGGGGCCGGTGCCTGCGCCGGTGCCGGACGGCCCGGGCGGTAGGCCGGGTCGAGCGGGTTGCAGGAGAACAGGTGCAGCAGATCGGTCAGGATCAGTTCCTGGTGCTGCTGCTCGTGATTCAGGCCCAGTTCGACCAGCGGCGCGAGCCGCGCCAGCGCCGCCTCGCCGGCCCCGGTCAGCAGATCTTCGAGGCCGGCATCGACATGGCGGCGATAGGCGGCGATTTCGGCCGCGCCCGGCCGGGTCAGCAGGCCGCGATTCGGCCGCGGATGGCGCGGCCCGACCGCCTCGTAATAGGAGTTGAACAGGAAGCCGTAGGCCGGATCGAAGGGGCGAGTGCCGGGCCGCCCGGGGAGCAGCAGGAAGGTCTCGAAGAACCACGTGGTATGCGCACGGTGCCATTTGACCGGGCTGGCGTCGGGCATCGACTGGACGGTCTGGTCGGCGTCGCTCAACCCCTCCGCCAGCGCCTCGGTGGCGTCGCGGACGGCGCGATAGCGGTCGAGCAGGGCGGCGCGGTCCGCGGCATCGGGCGGCGGGCGGTCGATGAAACGGGATTCCTCGGGCATGAAACCGTCCGTCCTCCCCGTTTCCGGCCGGCGCAGGGACGCCTCGCGCCGCCCGGCAGGCGCCGTGCCGGGATGTCGTTGCAGGGCATGGCCGGGACCCAGAAAGGTTGAACAACCACCGGCCGGTAATCGAAACCCTTAACCGGAAGATATAGACCTGTCCTCCGATCCGGCCACCGGCAAAACCCGTCTCGGCTGGATTTTCCGCGCCCCAGGGCGGACGGCGACCCGGAGTCCCTCTTTCAACGCATAAACATCATATACATTGCACCGCAGAAGAGCGGCGTTGCCGCAAGCCACCAGATCATGGAAACCACATCGTAGGTTTCCGAACGGGTCCCTTTTGATCGCCGAACCAAAATCTTTTTCAATATCCAAAGCGGAAGCGCAAGAACCATGTAGAACAAAACCAGGCTTGCCGGCCCGACATACGGGTCCTCGCTCGATCGGTACGCCAGGAACATCATCAGGAATAACGGCGGCACCGAAATCATAGCCGCTTTCCACGGGAAGAACGACTTCGAATATTTTTTCAACAATGACAAGATCATGATTTGGCTGTTCCGAATGATGATGGCTGGTGCGGTCCGATTCCGGTGGTCATAGTGCCGAAGCGCGGTGGCACAGGGCTCGGTTCAATCCGTCTGACTCAGGTTGACGCCCCGCAGGGCCAGTTCCTCCCGGTAGGCGTTCACCCGAGTACCGTAGTGGCTGCTTGTCACCCCGGCCGACGAACTGATCAACCCGGCCGGCACCGACCAAAGCCCGGTCAGCAAGCTGATTTCAGACCGCCTTGCGGCATTGGCCGCCAAACCCGCACCGGACGCCTGCGTGGCAGCCCTTCCCGCAACGGTCGAGATGGCCCCGGTCCCAAGACCGATGGCGCCGACACTCAACGACGTTGCTCCAGCGGTCGCGGCGACATCACTCGAAATGGCGAGATGCGCCAGCAATTCATGGTTGGTCATCAGGCACGGGAACCAGAAGGGCTCTACAATCGCGCGCAAGGCCCGATGACACAATGTGGCCTGGATCGCCAAAGCATCCGGTCCATGATGCGACAACAGGTCCACCCGCCGGCGCATCTCCCGGTGTTCCTCCGGAGTCATCAGACGGATCGACAGCAAATCGCGCAACACCCGGCGCACCCCAGGCAAATCCGAGCCCGGCACCGGCTGCATCTCCAGCAATGTCCAGCCGAACAGGTTGAGCAGCGCTCCGCCGCGCAGCTTCCAAACCGCGGTCAGTTCCCCATCCTGAATTCGACGCGGGAAATTCGGTTCTCCACCTCGCCGCGCTGGATCGGCGATCACCGGCCCGAGCACTCCCAATGGGACCTGCATAATACTACCCTAAGACAATGTTATTTTCTCTAGTGCACTTTAAAAATCGATTTTTGGGTTGCATCCGTCAATCAGGAAGGCGCATCATTAATGGTTTAGCGCTATTCGAAAAAGCATAGCCGGTTTGCGCTGCTGCGGCGCGGCGGCCGGTGGATATCGCAATCGCGAACGGCGTCTTGCTTCGCGCCCGCGGCCGGTCGTAGGGTCCTTTTCCAGGAGAATCGCCCTAGTGCCGGAGCCGACAAGATGCCCAAGACCGCACGACCCCGCCGCAGTGTGCTGTACATGCCCGGATCGAACGTCCGCGCCCTGGAGAAGGCCAGGACGCTGGCCGCCGACGGCCTGATCCTGGATCTGGAGGACGCCACCGCCCCCGACGCCAAGACCCAGGCCCGCGACAATGTCTGCGGCGCGGTGACCGCCGGCGGCTATGGCCGGCGCGAACTGATCGTGCGGGTCAACGGGCTGAACACGCCCTGGGGATTCGAGGACATCGCGGCGGCGTCGAAGACCCCGGCCGATGCCATCCTGATCCCCAAGGTGGAGAGCGCCGATACCGTCCGCCAGGTCGAGACCATCATGAAGGCCCATGGCGCGCATGACGGCATGACCATCATGTGCATGATGGAGACGCCGCGCGGCGTGCTGCGGGTCGACGAGATCGCCGGTGCCAGCCCGCGGCTGTCCTGCCTGGTCATGGGCACCTCGGACCTAGCCAAGGATCTCGACTGCACCCATACCCGCGAGCGGCTGCCGATGATCACCTCGCTGGGCCTGTGCATGCTGGGCGCGCGCGCCTGGGGGCTGGCGATCGTCGACGGCGTGTTCCTCGACCTGAACGACGATGAGGGCTTCGAGTTCGCCTGCCGCCAGGGCATGGAGTTGGGCTTCGACGGCAAGACCCTGATCCACCCCAAGACCGTGGCCGCCGCCAACCGGGTGTTCACGCCCCGGCCGGAAGACGTGGCGTGGTCGCGCAAGATCATCGCCGCCCATGCCGAGGCCGCCGCGCAGGGCAAGGGCGTCGCGGTGGTCGACGGCAAGCTGATCGAGAATCTGCACGTCGAGAGCGCCCGCCGGCTGGTCGCGATGGCCGAGGCGATCGAGGAGATGGAAGGAGCGGCGGTGTCATGACCGGCAAGACCAATCCCGGCAATTATTTCGAGGATTTCCGGCTGGGCCAGGAGATCATCCACGCCACGCCGCGCACCGTCACCCAGGGCGACGTCGCGCTGTACACCGCGCTGTACGGCACGCGGTTCGCGGTGCAATCCTCCGCCGCCTTCGCCCAGACCATCGGCCTGCCGCAGGCGCCGGTCGACGACCTGCTGGCGTTCCACATCGTGTTCGGCAAGACCGTGCCCGACGTGTCGCTGAACGCCGTGGCCAATCTCGGCTATGCCGGGGGCCGGTTCGGCGTGCCGGTCTATCCGGGCGACAGCCTGCGCACGCGGTCGACGGTGATCGGGCTGCGCGAGAACGCCAACCGGCAGACCGGCGTGGTCCATGTCCGCTCGATCGGCGTCAATCAGACCGAAGAGGTCGTGCTCGACTATGTCCGCTGGGTGATGGTGCGCAAGCGCGACCCGAACGCCCCGGTGCCCGAGCCGGTCTCCCCCAGCCTGCCGGGCACGGTGCACGCGGCGGAGCTGGCGGTGCCGGAGGGGATCGACCTCGCGCATTACAAGACCGATCTGGCCGGCAGCCCGCATCTGTGGGACGATTACGCGCCGGGCGAAAAGATCGATCATGTCGACGGCATGACGATCGAGGAAGCCGAGCACATGATCGCCACCCGGCTCTACCAGAACACCGCCAAGGTCCATTTCAACCAGTACACCGAGAAGGACGGGCGGTTCGGCCGGCGGATCATCTATGGCGGGCACATCATCAGCCTGGCGCGGTCGCTGTCGTTCAACGGGCTGGGCAATGCGTTCAAGGTGGCGGCGATCAATGCCGGCGCCCATTGCAACCCGACCTTTGCCGGCGACACCATCCATGCGTGGTCGGAGGTGCTGGAGACGATCGAGATCCCCGGGCGCAGCGATATCGGCGCGCTGCGGCTGCGCACCGTCGCGACCAAGGACCGGCCCTGCGCCGATTTCCCGTACAAGAGCGAGGACGGCAAGTACGATCCGCAGGTGGTGCTGGATTTCGACTACACGGTGCTGATGCCGCGCAAGGGATAGCCGGGGCCGGAAATGCCGCGCGCCCGCCCGCTCTGGCAACGGACGGGCGCATTCCCGCCGGCCGGGGCGGCCGAAATCCGCCGCTGGCCGGACTGCATTCGGGCCTTACTGAAGCTGGCTCAACTGGCCGCTGGCGGGATCGTACTGCACGGTCACCTGCTCGCCGCTCTGGGTGGTGACCTCAGCGATGAAGGTATCGCCCGACCGCCTGAGGGAATTGAGCTGCTGAAACTGGCCGGTTGCCGCGAGCTGGTTGAGAATGGTGGTTTCCACCAGTTCGTTCACCCGCTGGTGCGGTCCCATGCGCGAACGGACATAGCCCTGCATGTTCGGCGGCAGCTCGGAAAGCCGCATCGGCGACAGATCGGCGCTGTACTCGCCCGGCGACCGCTCGGCCTGGGAGCCGACGCGGCCCTGCTGCATGCCGGGATCATAGGCCGAGCGATCCTGCATGCGGGGTTGCGCCATGCCGGGCTGCTGCTGCCGCGGCATGCCGGGTCCGGTCATGGTGCCGATATCCGCACCCACGCCCGGCTGGGCGGCGGCGCCCGGCTGCTGGAGCGCTTCCCGTCCCGGACCGGGCCCGGTGCCCCATGCGGTCCCGGTGCGTGCCTCGGACGCCGGACCGCCGCCCGAGCCGGAGACCGGGCCGGTGCTGCCGTACTGGGCCATCGCGGGCGGGACCGCGATTAGCATGCCGGCCACCGCGACCGTGGAAAGAAGCCTAGTCATCATGTTGCCCTCCGTCATCAGAGTCGCGGGCCGAAGCGGCAAGCGCGCCGGGCCCGGGGTCGGGCCCCTTCCGGTTTCGTCATCGCCCCGGGAGAGAACTGGCACACCCTGGGCATCTGCCGCGCGCCTGCCTTTCGCGCCCGCGATTCGATTTGCCTTCGATATTTTCAACACGATGGGGCGGCCAAGGTTCCGCTTGACGGAAAGTTGAAGATGAAAAAGCCTTGAAGCGCAACACGGTGCCGCAGCCCGGTTGCAGCCCGGCCACAATTCACCCGGCGATTCGGGGAATGTCCAGGCGCCCGCCGGTGAGTGCAGGGGGAGGGGCTTGTACGCGCCTGGTCAGCCCAGCTCGGCCGTCGCGGTCATGGCGGTCTTGCCGTCCGGGCCGTGGGCCTCCAGCGCGACCTTGTCCTCGCCGGCCACCCCGGACACCCGGAACGGCGCCAGATCGAACAGCGGCGCGCGGCCGCGGAATTCGAACGCGGCGACCGGGCGCATGGCGTGGCGGCGGACCAGATCGATCAGCAGCACCGCGGTCAGCGGGCCGTGCACCACCAGCCCCGGATAGCCTTCCTCGGCCATGGCATAGGGCCGGTCGTAATGGATGCGGTGGGCGTTGAAGGTCAGTGCCGAGAACCGGAACAGCAGCACCGGATCGGGCGTCACGATGCGGCTCCAGGCCCCGTCCGGCAGATCCGGAAAGGGTGCGGGGACCGGCGCGGGCACCGGGGCGCCGGGTTCGCGATAAACGATGTCCTGCTCCTCCGCGATGCAGAGCCGGCCGTCCTGCCGGATTTCGTAACCGACCGTGACGAACACCAGCGCACCGCTGGCGCCGCTCTTTTCCGCCACCTTCAGGACGGTGCCGGTGCGCAGGGCGGGCCGGCCGATGATCAGCGGCGCAGGAAACCGGGTGCGCCCGCCGGCGAACATCCGCCGGGGCAGCGCGACCGGCGGCAGGAAACCGCCGCGCTGCGGGTGCCCGTCCGGCCCGATCCGCGATTGCGGCACGACCGGCAGGAAATAGAACCAGTGCCACAGCGGCGGCAGGGCATCGCCCTCGCCCGGTTCGGTCTCGCCATCGTCCAGGGTCGCCAGCAGACCCTGCACCGGGCCGAGCCCGATCAGGTCCGCCCGCTCCTCGGCCGAGCCGATCCAGTCGGTATAGGGGCGGTCGGGCATGGTCGCGGCTCCCCCTGGGTCGGTCACATTGGGTCGGTCACAACTCCACCGGTCCCGCGATCACCTTGGCGTCGCGGAGTTTGCCGATCTGTCCGTCGCTCAGGCCGAGCAGGCCGGACAGGATCTCGTCGGTGTGCTCGCCCAGGATCGGGGCGCGGTGCGGTGCCTGACGCGGCGCGCCGCTGAACTCGAGCGGCGAGCCGGGGACCAGGAAGGTGCCGATGCCGGGCTGCTCGATCTCCTGGAACATCGGGTTGGCCGGCGAGCAGCGCGGGTCCTCGGTCAGCATCTGCTGGAAGGTCTGGTACGGCCCCCAGCACACCCCGGTGCCGGCGAACGCCGCCTTGATCTGATCGAGCGTGCGCTCCGCCACCCAGGGCTGGAGCACCGCGGAGATCACGTCGCGCGCCTTGAACCGGTCGCCCTCGTTGTGCAGGTCGACGCCCAGCAGCGGCTCGATCAGGGCCATGCGCTCGGTCAGACCGGTGGCCTTGCACAGCTCGGTCCACATCCGGTCGGTGATCGCGACGATGTAGATCAGCCGGTGGTCCCTGGTCTCGAAATCCCGGCCATAGGCCCCGTAGAGGTAATTGCCGAAGGCGTGGCGGTCCTCGTGCATCACCTCGGCCTCGGCGATGTAGCCGAGATTGCCGACCATCGCCATCGCCACATCGGACAGCGCCAGCTTGATGTACTGCCCCGCCCCGGTCAGCCGGCGGTGGCGCTCCGCGGTGACCAGGCCGAGCGCGGCGGTGATGCCGGTCACCATGTCCCAGGCCGGCAGCGCATTGTTGATCGGGTTGACCGCGGCATCGCCATGCGCCGGCCCGGTCGAGAACGGAATCCCCACCGCGCAGTTCACCGTGTAATCGACCGCCGAGCTGCCGTCCGGATTGCCCAGCAGGTTGACCATGATCAGGTCGGGCCGCCGCTGGCGCAGCGTCTCGTAGCCGAGCCAGCCGGTCACCGGGAAATTGGTGAGATAGAGCCCGTTGCCGGGGCCGGGTGCGGTGATCAGCGCGGTGACGATTTCCTGCCCCTCGGGCTTGCGGGTGTCGACGGCCAGCGACCGCTTGCCCTTGTTCAGCCCGACCCAATAGAGGCTCTTGCCGGTCGCGCTGAGCGGCCAGCGCCGCGCATCCAGCCCGCCCTGGACCGGGTCGAACCGGATCACGTCGGCGCCAAGCTGGGCCAGGGTCATGCCCGCCAGCGGCGCGGCGACGAAGGCCGAGCCCTCGATCACCCGCAGGCCCTCCAGCATCCGATTCATGGCGTTTCCCCTCCCGAACAGGATCGGTCGTTGCCGATCATTGCTTGGCCCTACAATGCCGCATTGCATTTCCTGCGGCAACCAGTATCATGTGATAACAAAATTACGGCCTGCCGCAAATTTGCGCAACCGGCCGAAGCCATCCCCGGGGGGAAACATGACTCTGGACGAGACGGCGCCGGCCGGACCGGCGCAGGACACCTTGCCGCTGGCCGGCATTCGCGTGGTCGATGTCGGCACCTTCATCGCCGGGCCCTATGGCGCCGCGATCATGGGCGAGTTCGGCGCGGAAATCCTGAAGGTCGAGCATCCGGTGGCCGGCGATCCGTTCCGCCGGTTCGGCACGCCGACCGCCCGCGCCGATTCCAGCCTGGCCTGGCTGAGCGAGGCGCGGAACAAGAAATCGGTGACCATCGACCTGCGGGTGCCGCAGGGGGCGGAGCTGTTCCGCCGGCTGGTCGCCAAATCCGATGTGCTGGTCGAGAATTTCCGCCCCGGCACGCTGGAGAAGTGGGGGCTGGGCTGGGACGTGCTGAGCCGCGACAATCCCGGCCTGGTGATGCTGCGGGTGACCGGCTATGGCCAGACCGGGCCCTATCGCGACCGGCCGGGCTTTGCCCATATCGCCCATGCCTTCGGCGGCCTGTCCTATCTGGCGGGCTTTCCGGGGCAGACGCCGGTGGTGCCGGGCTCGACGCCGCTGGGCGATTACATGTCGGGGATTTACGGCGCGATCGGGATCATGCTGGCGCTGCGCCACAGAAAGCAGACCGGGCGCGGGCAGGTGATCGATCTGGGCATCTACGAGGCGGTGTTCCGGCAGTTGGACGAGATCGCCGCGGCCTATGGCATGTACGGCAAGGTGCGCGAGCGGGAAGGCGCGGGCACAGTGATCGCCTGCCCGCACGGCCATTTCCGGACGCGGGACGACAAGTGGGTGGCGATCGCCTGCACCACCGACAAGATGTTCGCCCGGCTGGCCGAAGACGCCATGGACCAGCCGCAGCTCGCCTCCACCGGCGTTTACGGATTGCAGGCCAAACGGCTGGCGGCGCGCGACGAGGTCAACAAGATCGTCAACGAATGGACCGCCTCGATGACCCGCGACGAGCTGATGGACCGGTGCGAGAAGGCGGAGGTGCCGTGCGGCCCGATCAACTCGATCGCCGACATTTTCGCCGATCCGCATTTCGCGGCCCGCGAGGTGCTGGCCCGGCTGGCCGATCCGGAGCTGGGCGAGGTGGTGGTCCCCGGCGTGGTCCCCCGCCTGTCCGCCACCCCCGGCCGGATCAGTTCCCTGGGACCGCCGCTGGGCAACGCCACCGACGAAATCATGCGCCGGGTGCTGGACCTGGCCGACCAGGAAATCCGGGAGCTGCGGGAGGCGCGGGTGATCTGAGGGGGGCGGGCGGAGGGGGCGTGTGCGGGAAACGCCCGCGCCCGGCTCGGTGCGGCGATCGCTGAGGGACTCGCGCGGCAGGCCGCGATGCCGCGCCGATCCTGACCAATGGCCTCTGGGCGCGGTTCAGGTATGATCGGGCTTTGAGGCGGGCCAGGGAGGTGACATGACGAAAACCTTTGTTGCCGTCGAGTCCCTGTTCGAAAAATGGCAGAAGGACCCGGACTATCGGGCCGAATATGACGCTCTGGAGGATGAGTTCGCGCTCGCCTCCGCGCTGATTGCGGCGCGGGTGCAGGCTGACATGACCCAGGAACAGGTCGCCCAGGCCATGGGCACCACCCAGGCCGCCATCGCCCGCCTCGAAAGCGGCCGAGCAAGACCCTCCACCCGCACCCTCGAACGGTTTGCCCGCGCCACCGGGACCCGCCTTCGCATCACCTTCACCCCGGCGGCCGGTGCCGACGCGACGGGCGATCGCCAGCGCTAGGTCGAAGACCTGCTCGACCGTGAGCGCCGCGTCTCTGATCAATCTCTCTGATCAGGCTCCGAACCCGTCCGGGCGGCTCGGTCGAGCGGATAGTCCCGGACGGCAAAACCCTGGGCCCTACGACCCCCTGCGCCATGACCGCCTGCCTAACCGTGATCGAGCGCGAAACCGCAGCGGCGGATCGAGCGCTGGCAGGGTAACCGACTCGGGTTCGCCCTAACCAAATGCGGGCGCCTTGGGCTATCGGCCTTTCGCGACCAGGCGGATCGTTTGGACCGGTCGTGCGCGGGGGATTGGCTTGGGAGGCTTCTCAGAGTTGAGCGCAGTGGTATGATACCCAAGACACCTGACACACCTGGGGAGTCATTAGACTAGCAGAAGGCGCTTGACCACGACCGGATAAGTCGTTAGAGTGTGTGCGTTGGGCCCGATACCGGCCAACATCCATAGCCTCGACACCCTGCACGGTACGAGGCGACAGATGCAACCTTAAGGCAGAAAGGAGTAAAAAATGCGCCGTCGTCGTCGCAGGAAACGATAGTCTCTCCTGCAGTCACACGCGTCTCACTTGACATACACTGCTGGTAACCGTCAAGGCGCGATCCCGGATAGGAGCCGGGATCGCGATCTTTCTAGTACTATGTTCTCCCAGATGTCAACCGAATTCGGCCGTGCACGCTTGCGGAAGCGGCTTCCCCGGCCTTTTCGGCCGGGGCCCCATTGAAGCAGCGCGGTGGTTTGCCATCCAAGCCGTCTCTTGGCACGCTGGCTCCGCCGCTTCCGGTGCGGCGCCGACGATGGTCGCGCCCAGCCCGCCGATGGAGTCGGCCGAGGCGGACGATGGCCTCTATCTCTCCGAGGCGCCGACCGGGCTCGATGCCTTCCTCACCATCCGCACCGCCATCGTGCTGATCGCGCTCGGCG
>CAZTNV010000089.1:0-148 GCA_964615535.1 uncultured Mycobacteriaceae bacterium
GCTGCGGCGCCGATCCGGTTCGGTTGCAGCACCTGCATTAGCTGGATAGGGAAAGGTCGTAGATGCCGAGATAGTGATGTCCCGGCTGGTTCCATGAATAGTCATAGGCCATGCACTGGAGCTGCAGCTCGCGAAACAGGTCGGGGCT
>CAZTNV010000089.1:158-13034 GCA_964615535.1 uncultured Mycobacteriaceae bacterium
TTGCAGCACCTGCATTAGCTGGATAGGGAAACGCTTATAATCGGAAATACAGACTCTTGATGAACAACGTCATCAGAGTCGCAAGGTGCCGGTGAAACGGAAGTCCTCCGAAGACATCTGTACTTTGAATATTCCGATGAATGCGCCTGGTCCGGCTGTCACATCAGGTGCTGTCATGACCCAACCGCTGCTCACCGCCGCAATCGACCTGTTCGTCGCAATCGATCCTGTCAGCGCTGCTGCGATCTTCGCTGCACTGGCGGGCCGTGCCGACCAAGCCCGGAAACGGCTGCTGGCCGTAAAGGGTACGGTGATCGGCGGCGCCGTCCTGCTGCTGTTCGCGATCTGCGGTCAGGCGATGATGAGCGCCCTCGGCATCAGTTTCGCCACGCTGAACATCGTTGGCGGAACCCTGCTGATCCTGGTTGCGTATACAATGGTTTTTCCGCACTTCTCGTCAGGTTCCGAGGTGACCAATGCACCGAAGGGCGCTGCGAGCCGATGGTTCGATCTGTCCGTTTACCCGATTGCAATGCCCTTGATTGCAGGACCAGGTGCGATCACGACCGTCGTCGTGTTCATGTGCCAGGCGGAGCAGGATTCCCTGAGGCAGCTCGGCGTCCTGTGCGTTCTGGGCGGAGTCCTGCTGATCACCTATCTCGGCCTGCAATTCGCCGCGGCGGTGACGCGATGGCTCGGCCTGAGCCGAATCGTGCTGCTGAGCCGCGCGCTCGGCGTTGTGCTCGGTTTCCAGGCGGTTGAGCTCGCGGTCGACGGCCTTGCCGGAAACGGCATCATGCTCTGGCCGGTCTAGGCGGCTGCGGCCCGAACCGGCAGCCGATTTGCACATCCACGGCATCCCTGGAACCGATGAGCGCGACCCCGCTGTATTCGATCATCACCGTGTGCCTGAACGACCGGGGCGGATTGCACCGAACCCACGCCAGCCTGGCCGATCAAACCTGGCACGATTTCGAATGGCTGGTCCAGGATGGCGGATCGGTGGACGGTACGCCGGCCCTCCTGACCCGACTCACCCGGCCTGAACCGTCCTGGCGGACGGCGCCCGATCGCGGCTGCTATCACGCAATGAACCTGGCGCTCGATCGTGCGACCGGCCGCTTCGTCCTGTTCCTCAATGCCGGCGATACGCTGGCCGGCGGCGACACGCTCGCACGATTGGCGCCGACGATCTCGATGAAGCCGGAGCCCGATCTGGCCTATGGCGATGCCTGGGAGGACACGTCGCGCGGGTGGCGGCTGAAACGCGCCCGCGATCACCGGTCGGCGGCCTGGTTCGGCATGTTCACCCACCACCAGGCCATGATCTATCGGCGGGCGGCGCTCGGGCCGTTGCGCTTTCGGCAGGACTACCGGATCGCCGCGGATTACGCCTTCACCATGGAAGCCCTGGGTGCAAGCCGGGCGGTCAAACGCCTCGATCTGCCGATCTGCCGCTTCGCGGCCGGCGGGCTGTCACAGCGTTCCGCAGCGCTCGGCCGGTTCGAGCAGGCGTGCATCCGGCGCGACCTGCTGCGCCTGCCGGCCGCGACCGTCGCAACCATCGGCGCCCTGCAGCGGGTCAGCCTCATGCTCCGGCGCGGCTGGCCATGGCTGTACGGCAGCCTCCGCTACGGCCGAGGCGGAGACGGCGGCGGGGTCGCGTAGCTTCACGTCGATCTGCCAATAGTAAAAGGATTTGGCCAGGGCGAAATGCAACCCGGCGGTGCCGTCCAGGAAGCCCAGCCGGACGACATAGCCGTACAGAAAAGCCGCCAGCCCCCTGGACGGCGACGCCCCGAAGGCGGCTTTCAGCCAGCGCCGGCGGCGCGACTCCGCCGCCGCCAGACCAGCCATCCGGCCATCCCGGCGCAGCGCCGCTTCCCAGTCGGAATACCGGTTGTGACGATCCAGCCAGGCGGCCAGTGGTTTTCGGTCCCAATGCAGCACCGGGTGGCGCAGCCGGTCGACCGAACCCTCGATGACCGGCTGATAATGGCCTTCCACCTCCCACCCCCCGGCCGCATCGAGATCGTCGCACCGCGGAAACCGTGCCCGGCGCCGGTCAACCAGCATCAGCTTGCCGTTGTGCAGCCCGAAACGCAGCCGCCGCCCGAGAAAGACCGGCTGTCCGCGGATGAAATATCCGCCATGACGCGGGCCATGCGCCATCAACGCCGCGATCTCCGCGGCCAGCTCGGGCGTGACGATCTCGTCGGCATCGACATGCATCACCCAGTCATGGCGGATCGCTTCAAGGTCCAAGCTCCACTGCTTCTTTTTCGGGTATTGCCCATTCCAGACGAACCGGATCACCAGCGCGCCATGATCCCGCGCGATCGCCACGGTGGCATCGGTGCTGTCGGAGTCGACCACCAGCACCTGATCGAAGCGCGTCAGCGCCGCCAGACAGGCGCCGATATTCGCCGCCTCGTTCCGGGTACAGACCACCACGGTGACCGGGATCGCCGGTGCCGGGATCGCCGGTGCCAGGAACGCGGGTGCGACCGGGATCGTCACGGCTCGCCCCCGGCCCGGCCGGCACGCAAGAACACCACCAGCAGAGCGCCGAACAGTCCGGCGGCAGCAACGACCGGCAGGATCAGCATCGGATTCGGCCAGTCCGGCCGCAGCGGTGCGGTCGGAGGCTCGATCGGGTCGGCGGCATAGGGCAATGCGACCCGGATCAGCATGCGGTCGCGCTCCTGCTGGCTCAGCAGGACGGTAAGCCCGTGGCGATGCTCGGACAGGGTGACCCGGCCGAGCTGGGCATTGAGATAGCCGATATGGGCCTCGGCGCGCGTCCCGGCGGTCTCGCGCAACAGCTCGTCGGTCTCGCGATGCACGGCGGCCAGCAGGTCGAGCGCCACCGCCCGGTCGCGATGGCGCAGGCTGAGCCGGCGCATGGCGGTAATGCCGACCGGATCGATCCACAGACGCTGGCCGACCCGGGCCGCCAGATCCTCCGGTTCGGGCGGCGCCCAGCCCGCCCGGCCGATCAGCGCCGTGCCCCAGCGTTCCAGCGCGGCGAGCGGATGCCGCGGCGGACGCCATGAGCCGGTCTCCGCATCCCAGCTCTCGGGAAACCAGAGCCTCATCGCATCCGGCTGCCGACTCAGGCGCCGCGCCACCTCGACCGAGTTCAGCAATTCGACGAACCGGTGGAAATTGGACACGATGTCGTGATCCAGCCGCCGCCGGCCCGGCGCCGCCTGCAACTGGCCGGGCAGCGCCGCGCCAACGGCGTCGTCGGCCAGCGTCGCCACCGGCCCCACGACCATGGTCGCGCGGTATTCCGGCGGGGTCACGAGCACCCACAGGAAGGCGAGGCCGAACCCGGTCAGCGCACCGCCCAGCAGCAACCAGCGGCCGGTCGCGATGGCCAAGATCACCCCGCCAAAGCTCGGCTCGATCGGGCCGGCGATCCGCTCCGCGACCTCAGCCATGCGGCCCGCCCTGCGAAAGCGGGGTGATCGCCGGTTGTTCGGCGGCAGCGGGCCGGGCCGTTCTGAGCCGGGCACGGCCGCGCATCGCAAGCTCCGCCGCCAGAGCGATGAACACCGGTGCCGCCCGATCGAGCCGCAGCGGCGCCACCGCCGCCAGGGCCGCCGCACTGGGCGGCGCACAGCGGCCCAGCCGGTCGGCTGCCTGGTCCAGACGCGCCGCCAGACCGGCGCCGTCGGCCGGTGGCAGCACCAGCCCGACGCCGCAATCGCGCAGCAGCGCTGCGGCGGCTCCGTCCGCCGGACCCAGCAGCCAGCAGGGCCGGCCGGCGGCCAGCGCGCCGCTGACCTTGCTCGGCACCATCAGACCGGCCGCGTCCGGCGTCATCGTCGCCAGATGCAGATCGGCGGCGCCGAGGCTGGCGGACAGGCGCGCGGCCGGCTGCAACGGCAGAAACCGCATATTGCTCAAGCCGAGCCGCTCCGCCGCCGCCGCCACAGCGGCGTGGCGGGCCCCGGTGCCGATCATGGCGAAAACGATGTCCGGCCGCCGGTCGCGCAGAAACGCTGCCGCATCGAGAATGGCGTCGAACGGATGCGCCTTGCCGAAATTGCCCGAATACATCGCCACGAACCGGCCGGCCAGCCCGTGTTCGGCCCGAAACCGGGCGGCAGCTTCGGGATCGACCGTGATCGCCGGGTCGGGCCAGTTGTCCAGGGTCAGGATTTCGGGGGCGCCCGGCCCGCGCTCCGATATTCCCGCGGCGCTCAGCCGCGCCGCCGCGCACTCTCCGATCGCGACCACCGCATCGTGCGCCGCCATGGCCCGGCGCGAAAGGCTTTGCAGCAGTCCCATCACCGGGTCCGGCATCGCCGGCCCGGTCACCCGCAGCAGATCGGGGTAGAGATCCTGACACCAGTGAATTGTCGCGGAACCGCGGAGACGCAGCAGCGGTCCCAGCAGCGCCGGCATCGGCGGATCGGTCATCGTCACCGCCATGTCGTGACGCGGCAGCCGGACCGCGCCGGCCATCAGGGCAGCGAGCTGCCGGCCGGTCCGATCGAGGCTGCGCCCGGCCGGCGCGGCGACGCGCACCACCGTCATCCCGTCGCGCTCGGCAACCGCCGGCGCGTCGCCGCAGGAGAGAATGGTCACCCGCCAGCCCGCCATGCCGAAGCGGCCGGCCAGATCGGCCAGAAGCCTGCCGGTTGCACCCTGGGCCGGTGGAAAAACCCGATTCAGGAACAGAATTGACGGAGTCACGATGACGGTTCGACGGATCAACTCATCAAGAGACGCATACCATAGCATGCAGATCTGGGCTGTATTGTCCCAAAAACCCCATCAGATATGCAGATCACCTCACTGCCTCCGCAGCGCTTTGCGGGGCTTCGCCGCGAGCACCACAAGGCAAAGCATCAACCCGTAGTCGAGATACTTGAAACTCGGTTGTATCAGCGCTCCAATCGACAACGGCGCCGCGCAGGCCAGGAAGAGAGCGAACCGTCGTTCCATCAGCATGATCAGGCTCGGAACGAACCCGGCGAAATAGGTCAAAGCCAGGACGAGGCCGATCAGACCGGCCTTGACCAGAAAATAAAGCGGCAAGGCGTGGAAATAGGACACGTACATGCCGGGGACCGCCGGAATTTCGAACAGGCTGCCCCAGCCGGCGCCGATCAGGACGGCATCCAGCGACCGGCCGGCGATGTCGGCCGCCGTATGGATTTCGTCGTCGTGCCGGTTGAATGCCAGCACCTGGGTCTTGACGATCAGCAGATTGATCACGCCCAGCAGCACATCCCCCAGACTCCAGACGACCACTGCCGCCAGGGCCGGACCGCCCAGCGCCAGCGCCGGGCCGCGGCGGAGCGACCGGACGAAATGCAGCAGGAAGGCCAGCGCCGCGGTCGCCAGCGCCGCCCGCTGCACCGTCACGGCAAGCGCCGCCAGGCACAGGCCGCCACCGCCCAACATCGCCAGCGCGCCCAACCAGCGCAACGGATGTGGCGCCCGGCCGAGCCATTCGAGCGCGGTCAGCGGCAGCAGGATGGCGGCGAACAGCACCACCGGACCGTTCGGCAGATAGAGCAGACCGTCGAAGGCCGCGTTCGGCCGGATGGTATGGACCAGCGTGGCGCTGATCACGAAGAACCGGCCGGCGAACAGCACGCCGGCCAGCGCCAGCCCGAGACAAAGGGCGGCGATTGTCCGGTCGCGCGATCCGCCCGCGCCGTCCGGCCGATCGGGGTCGCCGCGTCCCGGATCGGCCAGAAACAGCGGCAGAAACAGATAGAGCAGCGGGATCAGGTCGCGCAGGATGGCCTCGGGGTCCCAGCCCGCGGCGGCGCCGCGCACCAGCGGCACCCACAGCAGCCAGACCAGCGCCAGACTGCCGGCCGCCATCAGAAGCGACGCATCGGGCCGGGCCAGCAGGGCGCCGGACGCCACCGCCACGCCGCGCCCGAGTCCGATGGCCAGCACCAGCAGGACGCCGATCGCGGCCTCGGCCCAGCCCGGATCGTCCGGGGTCGGCGAGCTGAACCCGCCATAGATCGCCAGGGCGAGCGCCAGCCACCACGGCCGCAGGTCGTTCGGCCGTTCGAGCAAAACCGCCAGTCTGACCGTCCTGCCCATTCCGGCTCCGGGTCTCTAGGGCCGTGTCAGGACGTCCCCTGTCATGACCTTCCGTGCCCGGCCGTCCCGGTCGTTCATGACCCGCCCGGCCCTGGCCGGTCACTCGAGCCCGCCCGACTCCAGGCTACCCGACTCCAGGCTACCCGACTCCGGCCCGCCCCACTCGATCGCGACCGGGAAGCGCACCAGGTCGCGATCGTTGCCGAAGCGGCACCCCTGTTCGCCCAGCGCATTGCTGCGGGTGGCGTAGATGTAGGCTCCGGCCCCGACCGTCTCGAAGTTCGGCGACGGGCTGTCCGGATCGAGCAGGGAGGGATAGCTCAGGATCGGCTCCGGCCCGTCGCAATCGGGCCGGTTGCGGCTGTTGAACGGGATGGCGGTGGCCGTCCGGCGCCACCCGATCAGATCACGCGACACCGCGGTCGCGATGAACCAGTGCGGACCGTCCCGCTCGGCCGCTCGCGCCGCGGCCGGCCAGACCATCAGCGCGACGAACAGGCCGCTCGCCTCGTGCCGGACCAGGCTGGTCACCGGCTGGTTCAGCACCCCGGCCCCGACCGGCGTGCAACCCTCTCCGCCCGCGCCCTCGTAAGGGCTGCGGAGCGCGATGCCGAAGCCCTGCCCGTCCCAGGCCCGCCACCGTCCCGGATCGTCCAGCCGGTCGGTGCGCAGCAGGCACATGCCATACCGCTGCCCCGCGCTGCGCATGGCGTGGACCAGGACATAGAAGTACCCGTCCACCTCATGGATGCCGGTCGGCGAAAAATAGCCCCGCGGGCGCCCGGTCCCGGCCTCGAACCGCTCGACCGGCGCCGCCACCAGAAAGCTGGAAGCCGGCCGGGCGAAGCTGTCGCCGCCATCGGTCGACACCGCGGCGGTGATGCTGTTGTACCAGCACTCGACATAGCGGCGGGCCGGGCACAAGGCGGGCCTGCGGTGCCCCTGGAACTCGGTGTGGCCGAGCGCGTGGACCGTAAGCCCGTCCGCGGTATGGAAGCTCATCAGCCAGGTCCGGTCGTCGAACTGCGCCGGATCATCGGCGTGGCGGCTGGCGAAGCCGACGTCGCAGCGGTGCCGCGCCGAGTCGAGATCCGGGCCGACGGCCTGGCGCGTGACGTGGTGCGAGGCGATCAGGCGCACCTGCCCGAGATGGTCGCGAAAGGCGCGGGCCGGCGCATCCGGCAGGTCCGACTCCTCGCAACGGTCGGTGCGCCACGCGAACACCGTCTCGATCGGCCCGGTTTGCCGCAGCACAAGATCGGCAAGCGGGCCCGGCGCTTCGGCCAGCGCCGCCGAAGCCGCGACCGCCACCGCCGCGGCCAAGGCGACCCCGACAGTCATGGTCAGCGCCCACCGGGCGCGGAGCAACCGGCCCACGTCAGACGCGCCAGGCCCAGTGGATCGCAGCGATGCCGCCCGACAGGTTGCGCCAGCGCGGGCGGTACAGGCCGGCCGCCGCCATCCGCTCGGCCAGCTCGGGCTGCGGCGGGAACCGGCGAATGCTCTCGACCAGGTACTGATAGCTGCCGCGGTCTCCCGCCACCACCGCGCCCAGCCGCGGGATCACCGCGAAGGAGTAGGCGTCGTAGAGGCGCCGCGCCGGCTCCGCCACCACCCGGCTGAACTCCAGGCAGTAGAACCGGCCACCCGGTTTCAGCACCCGCCGCGCCTCGGCCAGGGCGGCATCGATATGGGTGACGTTGCGCAGGCCGAAGGCGATGGCAAAGACGTCCACCGAGCGGTCGGCCAGGGGCAGGCTTTCGGCGTTGCCGACCACGAAGTCCAGCCCGCGCAGCCGCCCGGCGTCGATCGAACGGTCGCGCCCGACCGCGACCATCTCCGGCGACAGATCGCAGACCACCGCCCGCGCGCCCTCGCCGGCGCGCGCCAGGAACCGGCGGGAAATATCGCCGGTGCCGCCGGCCACATCGAGCAGCAGTTCGCCCGGCCGCGGCTGCATCCGCTCGACGAACGCCGCCTTCCACAGCCGGTGCACGCCGCCGCTCATTAGATCGTTCATCAGATCGTAGCGCGTGGCGACGCTGGCGAACACGCCGCGGACCAGCGGCGTCTTCTCGCGCGGATCGACCGGGCGGTCGCCGAACCAGCGGGCTTCGGGATCACGGGACAGTTCGGCAGGAGCAGTCATCGCAGGCATCCGGGACACGGAACGGCGCCCGATCCGGGCGGGCAGGCCCCTCGGATCATCGCCATTTCTCCGGACGGCGCAACCCGCATCAACCGATTGCGCTAAAGTGAATGCGTCGGGAGGGAATAGGCCCTCACCGACGCACAAGGGAGAAAGCGATGTTGAGAGCATCGTTTCTCCTCCTGCTGCGGCTCAAGGCTTTGCGGATCGAGATCCGCGTGGTCATAGGCCGCCGCTAGGAGGCGCCGGGCGGTGCAGCAACACCGCCCGGCTGCCTTGAAGGTAAGCCAGTCGCCCGCGCCGTTCAACCATCGCCAGACCGAAGCATCCGAATGCCCGAACTGCCCGAAGTCGAAACCGTGTGCCGCGGCCTGGCCGCAAGGCTGGAAGGCCGGACCATCGTCCGCGCCGTCCAGCGCCGCCCCGATCTGCGGACCCCCCTGCCCGACCGTCTGCCGGAACGGCTGGCGGGGCGCCGGGTGGAGCGGGTAGCGCGCCGCGCCAAATACATTCTCATCCATCTGGACGATGGCATGGTGCTGCTCGGCCATCTCGGCATGTCGGGACGGATGGTGGTGACGGCGGCGGTCGAGCCTTTCGTCCCCGGCCCGCACGACCACGTCATCATCGAGACCGGCGACGGCGCAAGGCTGGTGTTCAACGATCCGCGCCGGTTCGGCATGCTCGATCTGGTGCCGGCGGCAGGGCTGGCGGCGCATCCGGCGCTGGCCGGGCTGGGGCCGGAGCCGCTGGACGACCGGTTCACGCCGGCGATGCTGAGCGCCGCGCTGGCCGGCCGGTTCACCCCGATCAAGGCGGCACTGCTCGATCAAAAGATCGTTGCCGGGCTCGGCAACATCTATGTCTGCGAATCGCTGTTCCACGCCGGGATTTCGCCGCGCCGGCTGGCCGCCAGCATCGCCGGCAAACGCAGCCTGCGGCTGGTCCCGGCGATCAAGGCCGTGCTGACCCGGGCGATCGCGGCGGGCGGCTCGTCCTTGCGCGACTACGTGCAGGCCTCCGGCGAGCTGGGCTGGTTCCAGCACGACTGGGCGGTCTACGACCGCGAGGGCCTGCCCTGTCCCGGCTGCACCTGCAATCTGGCCAAGGGCGGTATCCGCCGCATCGTCCAGGCCAATCGCAGCACTTTCTATTGCCCGGTGCGGCAGCGGTAATGGTATGACAAGGCGTTTCGACCGTCCTGCGCCCGGCGATCGATGGCGCTCATTCGGCTTCCCAGCTCATTCGGCTTCCCAGAGGTCTTGCCACCATGGCCTACGAAAACCTGATCGTCGAACTGCGCGGCAAGGTCGGCCTGATCACCCTGAACCGGCCCAAGGCGCTGAACGCGCTCAACGATGCCCTGATCACCGAGTTGGCGCAGGCGATCGATGCGCTGGAGGCCGACGAAACGGTCGGCTGCATCGTGCTGACCGGATCGGAAAAGGCCTTTGCCGCGGGCGCCGACATCAAGGAAATGAAGGACAAGACCTTCATTGAGGCGTTCGGCGGCAATTTCATCGAAAAATGGCAGCGTGTCAGCACCGCGCGCAAGCCGGTGATCGCCGCGGTGGCCGGCTACGCGCTCGGCGGCGGCTGCGAACTCGCCATGATGTGCGATTTCATCCTGGCCGGCGACAACGCCCGCTTCGGCCAGCCCGAGATCACCATCGGCACGCTGCCCGGCTCGGGCGGCACCCAGCGCCTGACCCGCTATGTCGGCAAGTCCAAGGCGATGGAGATGTGCCTGACCGGCCGCATGATGGACGCGCAGGAGGCCGAACGGTCCGGGCTGGTCAGCCGGGTGGTGCCGGCGGCCGAGCTGGTGGACGAGGCGGTCAAGGTTGGCGAGCGCATCGCCAGCATGTCGCGGCCGATCGCGATGATGTGCAAGGAGTCCGTCAAGCGCAGCTACGAAACCACCCTGGCCGAGGGCATCCTGTTCGAGCGGCGGCTGTTCCACGCCAGTTTCGCCACCGAGGACCAGAAGGAAGGCATGGCCGCCTTCGCCGAAAAGCGTCAGCCCAATTTCAACAATCGCTGACGGCAAAGGCCTCCGACCGGGCGGCGGAGGCCTACATGACCCCGATCTGGCGGTACAGCGGCACCTTGTCCTTCAGGAAATCCTCCATCAGCTCGATCAGAACCTTCCGGGATTCCGCCTCGTCGATGATCGGCTTGCCGTCATGGACCAGCTTCTCCCCCCGCTCGGCCAGCGGCTGGAACACGATCGGCGCCAGCGCCTCCGGATCGGCGGGCACGCCCGAGGCCAGCGCCAGACAGGCCATGCTGTCGATCACGTTGGTGTACACGCCGGAACCGATGCCCGCCGCCGCCAACCCGGTGCGCTGATGATGGCGGGTATAGGGCGCCTGCTGGATGATCGCCCGATTGAGCCGCCGGACCCGATCGAGCGTACCCGGATCGGGGTCGGCAGCGGCCGGCATGGTCCGCTCCAGGCCGCACAGCATGCCGGCGATTTCCGCCGGGGCCGCCTTGCTGACCTCGTGCAGCGCCGGCAGCTCGAGCAATTCGCCGACCCGGCGGGGCCGCTCGGCCAGGGCATCGAGAATCGGCTCATAGACATTCGCGTTCAGCGAGGCGTTGCCGGTCGGTACGCGAATCATCAGGTTTATTTGGCCGCGCGGCATGACCAGCGCCAGCGGCATGTCGCGAAGCGCCCAGTGCTGCCGATCGGCCGGCAGTCGCCGCGCACCACGAATGAATACATCCTTTCGGAAGGTGCGCGGCGCCATCAGGTCCCGAACCATTTCCCGAATCTGCGGCGCATCCAGGCGGTTGAGCAGGGCGCGCTGCTCCGCCGTCAGGGTCAGCTCGGGAAAGGCAGTCAGGACATCGGCCGAGCCGACGAAATCCAGTTTGGCATCGGACAGATCCCGCGCCACATCGTTTGGGTAGAGCGGCTGCCAATGCTCGTTCAGGTATTCGTGGACGAGATATCCGACATCCGAAGTATCCTTGTTCTTGATCAGCCGATTGAGAAAAGGGTTGTTTTCCAGAAAACCGGCCTTGACCTCGGCCAGATCGCGGATCAGGGCGATGCCCTGCAAGATTTGCTGGTCGCGGCGGCCGGGAGTCAGCGCCGCGCGCTCGATCAGCAGGCGCTGTAACGGCAGGCCCGGTGCCCAGGCCGGCATGCTGTTGTAACTGACATAGGCAATGCCGCCGGGCTTCAGCCGGCGCGCCAGAAAGCGCACCAGGAACGCGCGATTTGCCGGCGACACCCAGCTATAGACGCCGTGCAGCGTTACAAAGTCGAACTGCGGCAGATCGGGAAAGGGCTCGGTAACCAGTTCCTCGAAACTGTTTTCCAGAAACTCGATATTGTCGAGTCCGGCCTGTGTCGCCAGCGTCCGCGCACCGACGATATGCGCCGGCATGAAATCGATGCCGTAGAACCGGCCTCGCGGGTTGGCCGCCGCCAGAATATTCAGCGTCTGGCCCTGGCCGCAGCCCAGTTCGCAATAGGTGAACGCTCCGTCCAGCGGCGGCGGTTCGAACCCGTTGATCAGGCAGGTGAGATACAGCCAGGACGGGCTCTGCTCGCGGATGAAGCTGGTCTGGTATTCGATATCGGCGGCATAGCCGGCGGTCCAGGCGGTCATGCGTCGTTGGACTCCAGAAAGCAGATGCCGGCGCACGGCACCGGGCGCCGTTGGTTCACCCGCCGGTCGCACATGACGATGTAGCCGGATACCCTTATGGATGCAATGGTTTGCCGGGCAAGCGCGGCGCCTTCTATCCCTGCAGCATCCGGCGCAGCAGCTCCACATCCTCGGCAAAGGCCTTGTCGGAGACGCACAGCTCCTCGACCTTGCGCACCGCGTGCATCACCGTGGTGTGGTCGCGCCCGCCGAATTTGCGGCCGATCTCGGGCAGCGAACGCGAGGTGAGCTGTTTGGCCAGATACATCGCCACCTGGCGTGGGCGCGCGACCGAGCGCGAGCGCCGCGCCGAAGACATGTCCGAAACCTTGACGTTGAAGTGCTCGGCGACCTGCTTCTGGATCTCGTCGATGGTCACCCGCCGGTCGCTGGCGCGCAGCAGGTCGCGCAACAGCTCCTGGGCCGATTCCAGGGTGATCGGCCGGCCGACCAGTTCGGCATGGGCGGCCAGCCGGTTGAGCGCGCCCTCGAGTTCGCGGACATTGTTGACGATCTTGTGCGCCAGAAATTCCAGGACCTTCACCGGAAACTCGACCCGCTGCGCCTCGGCCTTGGCCTGCAGGATGCCGAGCCGCAGCTCGTAGGTGGTCGGGTGAATATCGGCCACCAATCCCCAGCCGAGCCGCGAGCGCAGACGCTCCTCCATGCCCTCGAGATCGGAGGGCGACTTGTCGGCGGAGATCACCACCTGCCGGTTCTGATCGACCAGCGCGTTGAAGGTGTGAAAGAACTCCTCCTGGGTCGAATCCTTGCCGCTGATGAACTGCACGTCGTCGATCATCAGCACATCGACCGAGCGGAACATCTCCTTGAAGCTCATGGTGTCCTTGAACCTGAGCGCCCGGATGAACTGGTACATGAATTTTTCGGCCGACATGTAGAGCACCTTGCGGCCGGGCTGCTTGCGGCGGATTTCCCAGGCGATGGCGTGCATCAGATGGGTCTTGCCCAACCCGACCC
>CAZTNV010000090.1:0-10095 GCA_964615535.1 uncultured Mycobacteriaceae bacterium
CATGCTTGCTCATGGTGCAGATCATGTACAGCCCGGCCGCCTTCGACTGGGTCGGTGCGGTATCCGGGGCGGGCCGCCGCCAGCGCGAGATCTGCATGGAAATGCCGATGCGCCGGGCATCCGGATCGAAATAGCTCGGCCATTGCCACGTCGCGATCGCCACATGGATGCGGCTGGCCTGCGACGAGACGCCCATCATCTCCGAGCCGCGCCAGGCCAGCGGCCTGACATAGCCGTCGACGATGCCGTTGGCCGCCACCACCGCGCGCGTCGCCTCGTCGATCTCCGCCACGCTGTACGGCAACTCGAAGCCGAGCAGCCGGGCCGAGGTATCCAGCCGCTGGGAATGAGAGGTCAGCTTGAACACCGTGCCGTTGTAAACCCGCTCGCCTTCGAACACACAACTGGCATAATGCAGCCCATGGCTCAGCGTGTGGAGCTTGGCGTCCCGCCACGGCACCATCTTGCCGTCGTACCAGATCACGCCGTCGCGGTCGTCGAATGGAACGATTGTCATGTGGCGAGCAGTCCGGCTATTATTTTATGTCCCTGGAGAGACGGATTTGTTAACACCCAGGGGTCACCCGTGTCAACATGACTGACCCAAAATCCGCCGTCAACCCGCTCTTCCTCCGCGAGGAGGAACTGCGACAGGGCATGGAACTGCTGTTCTATGCCTATCGCGATTTCACCGCCGAACCCGATGCCATGCTGGCCAAGCTGGGCCTTGGCCGGGCGCATCACCGGGTGATCTACTTCGTCGGCCGTCACCCCGGCATCACGGTCAGCGAGCTGCTCGGCATCCTGCGCATCACCAAGCAGAGCCTGAGCCGGGTGCTGGGCGAACTGGTGCGCAAGGGCTTCATCGTCCAGCGCCAGGGCCAGCGCGACCGCCGTCAGCGCCTGCTGGCCCTGACCGAAACCGGCCAGACGCTGGAGCGGCAGCTCTCGGAATGCCAGCGCCGCCGCATCGCCCGCGCCTATCGCCGGGCCGGCGCCGAGGCGGTGGAGGGGTTTCGGCTGGTTCTGGCGGGCATCATGGACCATGAGGAGCCCGTTGCCGAACCGGTCAAGGCGGAGCGCTCGTGACATGACGGCTCGTCCGGGCCACCGGGTTTTCCGCCGCCGCGGCCCGACCCGCCGCGCTCGAGGCCGAGACCGTGCCAGAGACCGCGCCCGAGTCCATGCTATAATGCAATTATGACCCTCGCCGAGTCCTCCGACTCCCTCCCGCACATCCTGGTCGTCGACGACGACCGGCGGCTCTGCGGGCTGTTGCGCAAATATCTCAGCGACAACCGCTTTGTGGTAACCACCGCCAGCGATGCCGCGGATGCGCGGGCGAAGCTGGCGGCGCTCAGTTTCGATCTGATCGTCATGGACATCATGATGCCGGGCGAGAGCGGCCTGGATCTCACCCGGTCGCTGCGCGAGGAGATGGATACCCCGATCCTGCTGCTGACCGCGCGCGGGGCGCCCGAGGATCGCATTGCCGGGCTGGAATGCGGGGCGGAGGACTATCTGCCCAAGCCGTTCGAACCGCGGGAACTGGTGCTCCGGATTCACAACATCCTGCGCCGGGTTCCCAGGCCGGCCCATGTGCCGCAGGCCCCGGTCCGGCTGGGCGAATTCCTGTTCGATTCGGATCGCCGGGAGCTGCGCTGCGGCGATCAACGGGTCAAGCTGACCAGCGCTGAGGCCAGCCTGCTCAGCGTGCTGGCGGCCCATGCGGGCGAAATCCTGTCGCGCGAGGCGTTGACCGAGCTGAGCCGGATCAGCGGCAATTCCCGGACCGTCGATGTCCAGGTCACCCGGCTGCGCCGCAAGATCGAGCCGGACCCGCGCATCCCCCGCTATCTGCACACGGTACGGGGCGAAGGCTACGTGCTGAGGCCCGACGGCTGATGACCATCACCGATCACCTGGTCCGTGCCGCCAGCCTGGGCAGCGAGATCGGCGGCCGCATCCGGCGGCAACTCAGCATCAAGCGCTATCTGCCGCGCGGCCTGTTCGCACGCTCGCTGCTGATCATCGTGACGCCGCTCCTGCTGATGCAGGGCATCGCGATATTCTACTTTTACGATCGACATTGGGAAGTGATCACCAAGCGGCTGTGCTCGGGTGTGGCCGGCGAAATCGCGCTGATCATCGAGGAAATGCAGCGGCTGCCCGATGCCGAGGCGCGCAACGGCCTGTTCACCCGCGCGGCCGAGACTCTGACGCTGCTGTTCACCTACCGGGCGGGCGATACGCTGCGGCCCCGCCCGCCCGACACGGGCAACTACATTCTGCGGGTCCAGTTGCTCGACGCGCTGGACGAGGAGGTCGGCCGGCCGGTGGTGGTGGTGCCGCAGGTGCTCGGCCGGTGGGCGGAAATCCAGGTGCAGTTGCCCGAGGGCGTGCTGGTGGTCCTGGTGCCGCGGCGGCGCCTGTTCAGCGCGACCAGCCAGATCTTCATGGTCTACATGGTCGGCTCCGGGTTGATCCTGTTTCCGGTAGCCCTGGTGTTCATGCGCAACCAGGTGCGCTCCATCCGCCGGCTGGCCCATGCCGCGGATGGTTTCGGCAAGGGCCGCGACGTGCCCAATTTCCGGCCCGAAGGCGCCACCGAGGTCCGTCAGGCGGCGCGGGCCTTCCTGATGATGCGCGATCGCATCCAGCGCCAGATCACTCAGCGCACCGAAATGCTGGCCGGGGTCAGCCACGATCTGCGCACGCCGCTGACCCGCATGAAGCTGCAGCTCGCCATGCTGGGCGACGGTCCGGAGATTGCCGAGTTGCAGGCCGATGTCGGCGAGATGGAACGGATGATCGAGGCCTACCTGGCCTTCGCCCGCGGCGAGGGCGCCGAGGAGATCGAGCCGACCGATCTGGCCGCGTTGCTGGGCGACATCGTGATCAGCGCCCGGCGCGAAGGTGCCAGAATCGTGCTCGCCTTCGATCCCGAACTCGCGGACGATCCGATGGAATTGCCGCTGCGGCCCCAGGCGATTCGCCGCTGTATCGCCAATCTGCTGTCCAATGCCCGGCGCCACGCGGCGCGGATCTGGGTGGAGGCCGGCTGGCAGGGGGACCAGGCGCTGATCGTGATCGATGACGACGGGCCGGGCATTCCCGAAGCGGTTCTCGAAGACGTGTTCAAGCCGTTCTTCCGCATCGACGCCTCGCGCAACCAGGAAACCGGCGGCAGCGGTCTCGGCCTGACCATTGCCCGTGACGTTGCCCGCGCCCATGGCGGCGATATCCGGCTGATGGCGTCGCCCCGCGGCGGGCTGCGCTGTGTCCTGACCCTTCCGGCCTGACCGGTGCGCAGCCTGGGGCCGGCATCATGGGCCCGGTTGCGGTCGCCGCGCGGACAGATCGATGATCCGTAACGGACCGGCATCGCCGTCCTGCGGCTCGACCGCACCGAAATCGGCGAGTTCCTCGGAAATCGCCCTGAGTTCCTCCGCCGCGTGATCCATCTTTTGCAGAATTGCCTCCCGGTCCGCCGCGCTCGGCCGGCCGGCCGGCATGATCAGCGGTGCGACCTCCGCCATGCCGCGCAGCACCGACTCGATCCGGGCCAGGGTCGACGCCAACCGGTCGGCGGCGGCGTTGATGCGCTCGTTCAGTCCGACCATGGCCAGAACCGCCCCCGCGGTGCGGTCGGCCAGCGTGTCGAATGTCCAGGGCGGCGCGAACAGGCCGTCGGCATCGCCATCCAGCGGGTCCGGATCGGCAATCCGGCCGGCCATGCGCCGGGCGGCGGCGGTCAAATCCTTTTGAACCGCGACGATCCGGTCGACCGTAAGGCATAAATCATGCATCTGCTGGTTCAGGCGATCGGCTTCGGTCTCCGCCTGGCGGGCGAGTCGGATCGATCCGGCCAGTCGCTCGGCCAGTGGATCATTGCCGGTCGCCGCCGCGGCCGCTGCCGCCTCGCGGCCGGACTCCCGGGCCATCGCGGCCGCGGCGTCATCCCTGTCGCAAGCTTCCGTTTTCGCGCCCACCGATCGCCGCCCGGGCGGTTCGGCTAGAGGTACGATATCCAAGACGGTCCTCCTCGATTGTTGACCGGCGACCATCGCTGCGCTCGAATCGATTTGCCATTTGCGTCGGATCGGCCTGCCGGACCCCTCAGGACTCAAGCTTCAGTGTAAATTGCGCAATCAGAAGAGATATGCGACCTTGGCGGCACTCGCGGAATGACCTTGGCATGCTGCACCCGAAAGTGTTATACTTAATCCCCCGGAAGGTATGAGGAACCGCAGAGCGATGCGCATTTTGGTGGCTGATGACCACTCCGTCTGCCGCAGGGGTCTGCATCATCTGCTGGCGGAGCTTGACGAGAACATTATCGTGCTGGAAGCCAATCGTTTCGAAGAGGCGGAACGTATCGCCCTGTCCGGGGCGGGGCTCGATCTGATCATCCTCGATCTTTATATGCCTGGCACCCGGAAGATCGCCAACCTGGAAGCGTTTCGCAAGGCAATCGATCCGGTCCCGATCGTGATCTTCAGCATGTCCGAATCGGTGGAAGACATGCGAGAGGCGCTGGAGGCGGGCGCGCGGGCATTTCTGTCGAAATCGATCGACGACCGCGTGCTGATCAGCGTGCTGCGGCTGGTGCTGGCCGGCGGCGTGTATGTGCCTTCCGAATTGCGGAATGTTCTGATTCCGGCCCGCGGTCCCGCGCCGGGCGAGGCCGGCCCGCCGGATGGCGGCTTGGCCGGGCTGAGCAGCCGGCAGATGGAGATCCTCTTGCTGTTGGGCGAAGGCCTGTCCAACCAGGCGATCGGCGAGCGACTCGGACTCAGCATCAACACCGTAAAGGGTTACGTCACCCAGATCCTGGCGGCCCTGGGTGTGGAGAACCGCACTCAGGCGGTGCTGGCCATGCAACGGGCGGGCGGATCGAAATCGGGATAGTCGAGGCCGGCGCGCGGTACGGCCACGGCGAAGGTCGATCCCTTGCCCACCGCCGATCGCACCTCGATGGCATGGCCAAGCAGCCGGGCAAGGCCGTCGGCGATGGTCAGGCCCAGCCCGACGCCGGCGCTGCGATCGCATTCGCCACTGTCGAGCTGTTCGAACTCCTCGAAGATCCGGCCTTGATCCGATCGTGCGATCCCCGTGCCGGTATCGGTGACCGCGATCAGCACGCTGTCGCTGCGCCGGCGGCATCCCACCAGGATGCCGCCGGCCGGGGTATAGCGGACCGCATTGGACAGCAGATTGCGCAGGAGGCGGTCGAGCAGCACCGGATCGGATCGGATCGTCGCCGAGCTGTCGACCAGCCTCAACTCCAGGCCCTTCTGGGCGGCGATCGGCAGGTACTCGTCGCACAGTTGGCGAAGCAGCGGTCCGACCGCGATCGGGCGCGGATGCGGCCGGATGCCGCCGGTTTCGAGCGCGGCGAAATCGAGCAGGCTGCGCAACAGCCGCCGCATGGAGTTCTTGGTCGCGCGCAGATCTTGCAGAACGGCCACCCCCCGCGGATCGGAAACGTGGCGATCGAGCGCACCGATGAACATGCCGATCGCCTCGAGCGGCTGCAGCAGATCGTGACCGGCAGTGGCGAGAAAGCGGGTCTTGGACAGATTGGCGCGCTGCAACTCCTCTTCGCGCCGACGAAGCTCGGTGACGTCCTGATGGACGCTGAAGCAGAATGCCGGCCGCCCTGTCTGATCGTACCGCACCCGCCATTCGGAATGCAGCCAGCGCATTTCCCCGCTCGGCCGGATGATTCGATAATCGCACTGGCCGAATGACGTGCCCTCTGCGATCCGGTGGACCGCTCCGACGACGTTGGCCCGGTCGTCGGGATGGATCATGGCATGCCAGTCGCCCAGCGTCGGGCAAAAGGTCTTGGGCGAAACGCCGTGGATCTCGTACAGCTCGGGCGACCAGGCCATGACGCCGGTTGTCAGATCGGTCCGGGAATAGCCCAGGCGTCCGAGACGCTGCGCCTCCTTCAACCAGCTCTCGCTCTCGACCAGGGCTTCCTGCTGCCGGCGCAGCTCGGTCACGTCGACGACGTTGTGCAACAGATAGATCCGGCCGTCGCGCCCGACGAACCGGGTGGTGCCGACCGTGACGGTGCGGACCTCCCCGGACTTGGTGACTGCTTCCCAGTCCTGGGTGCCTGCCGGCAGCGGGCCGGACAGGAACCGGCGAAAGGTCTCTGCCACGCGTGCCCGATCCTTGGGCATCGCCAGCATTGCCGAGGACCAGCCGATCACCTCGTTGTCGCGGTAGCCAAAGATTGCGCACCATGTCGGATTCACCCGCAGCAACCGGCCGTCCTGATCGGTCAGCGACATGCCGATGCCCGCGGTCCGGAACATCGCGTCGAACAACTGGTCCTGGGCGCGCAGCTCCGCCATCTTCTGCTCGGTAATGTCGGTCGCGGTCACCATGATGCGGGCGACGCGGCCATCGGCGTCGATCAGCGGCTCCAGGACCGCCCGGAACCAGTACCGGCCGGTCGGGAGATCCTTGACGTCCTCGAACTCCCCGCCCTGGCGTCCCGCCACGCAGGATCGCAGACGGGTTTCGAGGCACCCGGCAACGGCCGCGGGCAGCACCTCATGCGGCCTGCGGCCGATCACATCGGCTTCGCGAAAGCCGCTTGCCGCCCGTGCCCGGCGATTGACCGCGGCGCAGGTGAAGGCGCCCCCGGTCCCGACATCGACCACGAAAACATTGGCGCCGACCGGTTCAATCAGGGCGCGCAACTCTTCCACGGCGCAGCTTGCCAGCATGACGAGGCATTCCGGGCTGACGGCACAAAGGCTAACGATAATAGAGTGCTCCCGAACGGCAGTAAACCTGTACTATTAGTTTTAAGCCGAAGTACGGACTTCATTCATATGACGCAAGTGGCGGCGCATGCGCCTGTTCCGCGATCGGCTCCGGCCGCGACGGTCAGAACAGGCGACCGCCATTGGGCACCGGCAGATCCGGGCCGATCAGCACGACTTCGCCCTCGGCATCGGGAAAGCCGAGAACCAGGACGTCGCTGATGAAGCGGCCGATCTGTTTGGGCGGAAAGTTTACGACTGCCGCGATCTGACGGCCGATCAACCGGTCGGGCTGGTAATGTCGGGTGATCTGGGCCGAACTCTTGCGAAGGCCGAAGGCGGGCCCGAAATCGATGATCAACCGGAAGGCGGGGCGCCGGGCAGAGGCCAGGATCTCGGCATCGACGATGGTTCCGACCCGGATATCGACCGCACGAAACTGCTCATACGAGATGGGTTCTGGGGGCGGGGCCGGGGAAGGCCGATCCGCAGCCGGAGGAAATCGCGAGGGCGGTGTTTTCGAAGGCGGCGGAATTTCCGAGGAGGTGTCCATGGCGGGTCTGCATTGTCGCGGCGACTCGACCGGCCAGCCGGGCGGAAACGAAACGGGGCCGTCTCGAATGGAGCGGCCCCGTCGAAACGACGTGCAAAACCGGCGCGATCCGGCCTACTTCTTGGCGACCGCAGCCGACTTCAGCTCTTCCAGCGTCGCACTGACGCGCTGATTGATCAGGTCCGCCGCCTCGGTATTGGCGCGGGTGATCATGTCGGCGATTTCCTTCATATTGGCGAGCGCCTTTTCGAAGACAGACTTGGCGAACTCCGCCTGCTTGGCGACCCGGTCTTCCGGTGAGCCAGCCTGCATCAGCTCGCTCATCATCTGCGACATTTCTTCCATCGTCTGGCGCAGAATTTCGGTCTGCCGGGTGGCGACGGCCTGCATGCCCTCGAACGCCACCTTGTTGGCAGCGGTCAGCGCTTCGATGTTCTTGCGCTGAGCGGCGAGAAGGGAGTCCATATCGACGCCGGGGATCTTGAATTCCGACATCATCTTGGTGACGTCCATGTCCCAGAACGGGGCTGCTGGCTTGGCCATTGCTTTCAGGCTCCTTGATCGAGATGAGAACGTGGACCACCCAGGATCCACCGGTGCAACCGTGATGTGGCGATAATGACGGCAGATTGCTTACGCGTCAATCAGTTTTGTGCACTGCAAAATCGTTTTTGTGCAGTGCAGCAAAACCGCCACTGCCGCCCTTCGCCGACGGTGCCGGGCACCGTGCGTCGGGGTCAGATGCCCTCGCCGGTCGTGCCGGGTTCGGCCGTCGCCGTCGCGGCCGGATAGGTTCGGGTCGCGCCGGATTCTGGGGGTGCGGCCGCGCGCCGCGGCGAGCGGTCGAAGGTGTTTGCCAATTGTTCGGCCTGTTGCAATCGCTTGTCGAGCGCCGCCATGGTGCGCGACTGGTCCTCGCTGTCGTCGTCCAGCCAGACCCGCAGCACCAGCAGGTAGACCACACCCAGCGCCTGAACCTTGAGCCGGCCGATCAGACCGGTGGCGGGAATGCCGGCGGCCTCGAGCGTCCACTGCATCGCGGTATTCAGCCGGGGCAATTCGGCCAGGGCGGAGACCGGGTCGGCCGGCAGGTCGCGGATCAGCGCGGCGACTCCGGCGCGGTATTCGCTCAGCGCGTCGAACCGGCGCATCATCACCTCGAACAGCCGGTCGCGCGGCTTGTCGGCGGGGTCGGCAGATCCGCCTGCCAGCACGGCGCGATCGATCATCTGGTCGAACGCGGCCAGAATCGCCGGCTTACCCGGCGTGCGCCAATAGAGCTCGTCCAGCGAGATGCCGGCCCGGGCCGCGATCTCGGTCATGGTCAGGGTGCGCCATCCGCGTTCGGCCGCCAGATCGAGCGCGGCCTTGACGATTTGCTCGGAAGAATCCGCCTGAGTGTTCATCGCCGTCCCTGCCTTCTGTCGGGTGCCAAGAGTGACACCGACAAATCTAAGGGACCGGCGGCGGTTTTGCCAAATCCGCCGGGCGATCCCGGCCGGCCGGGGACGCCCCGACGACCCGCCATGGTCAAACCCGGCGGGAGACCTCGCCGACTCGGCCACCGGTCAGCGCAACCAGCATTGTGGGGGTTAGCTCGAACACCGCATGGGGCGTGCCGGCGGCAGCCCAGATCGTGGTGAATCCCATCAGATCCCCGTCGATTGCGACGATCGGAGGCACCGCGTGGCCGACCGGAGGAACCCCGCCGATCGCGAAACCGGTCGCGGCGCGCACGAAGTCTGCATCGGCCCGGCCAATCGGTTCCCCGGCCAGCGGCTCGGCAAGCAGTCGCTCGACCGCGCGCTCGTCCACGCGGTTCGCGCCGCTGGCCATGACCAGCACCGGCCGGCCGCGCGTCTCCGTGCGGAACACCAGCGATTTGGCGATCTGGGCCACGGTGCAGCCGATCGCTGCCGCGGCTTCGGCCGCGGTTCGGGCCGAGTCGGAAACCTGCACGATCCGTCCGTCATGTCCGAGTCGCCGAAGCTCCTCCGCGACCCGCCGGGCACTGCCCGTCAGGGCACCCGATTCGGTCAACCGGCCAGCTCCCTGGAGCGTCGAACAGCCGCCGCGATCGCGCGGTCGAACAGTGGCTGAATGCCGTCATCGGCCATCAGTTCGGCCAGCGCGGCCTGGGTGGTGCCGCCGGGGCTGGTGACGTTGCGGCGCAGGTTGGCCGGATCTTCAGCCGAGTCGGCGGCCAGCAACCCGGCACCGACCACCGTCTCGCGGGCCAGCCGCAGGGCGAGGTCGGCCGGCAGTCCCGCCGCCGTGCCGGCCCTGGCCAGCGTCTCGATCATCAGGAAGACATAGGCGGGGCCGCTGCCCGAGACCGCGGTCGCGGCGTCGATCAGTGCCTCTTTGGCCAGCCATTCGACTGCGCCGACCGCGCGCATCAGCCGGTCGCACAGGGCGTGCTGGGGTGCCGTGGCGCGCGGGCCGGCGACCAGCACCGACATGCCCCGGCCGATTGCGACCGGGGTGTTGGGCATGGCGCGCACGATCGCCGCCTGCGGCCCCAGCAGCCGCTCGAAACTGCGAATCGTCCGGCCGGCCGCGATCGACAGGATCACGGTGCCCGACTCGGCGAAGCGGCGATAGGCGGGCACCACCGCGTCCATCACTTGTGGCTTGACTGCCAGCACCACCGCGTCCGGGATCTTGCCCATCGGCAGGTCCTCCGGACGGCGATGCCAGAACACCGCGGGATTCGCGCCGGTTGTCCGATCCGGCGGCGGCGCGCCGGGTTCGGCC
>CAZTNV010000090.1:10105-13024 GCA_964615535.1 uncultured Mycobacteriaceae bacterium
TTCGGCCGCCGGTTCGGCGGCACCCGGTTCGACCACATCGGCGCGCCACACGATGCCGGCCTCCAGCCAGCCGCGCAAAAGGGCACCGCCCATCTTGCCGCAGCCCACCAGGATCAGGTGTCGGGCCGCGCTCTCCGGCTCCTCCGCCGCCACGCAGGAAATCAAGCTTCGGCCACCGTGTCGAGAATCGCCGCCGACACCGCATCAGGTGCCGACTTGCCGCCCCAGATCACGAACTGGAACGCGGGGTAGAAACGCTCGCATTCGGTCAGCGCGATATCCACCAGATCCTCGAGCTGCTCGACCGACGCGCCCTGGGCGCCGCGCAGCAGCATGGTTTGGCGAAACATCGGAGTGTTTTCCTCGGAGTCCACGTCGAAATGTCCGAGCCACAATCTTTCATTGATCATCGCGAGAAGCTCGACCACTGGACTCTGTTTGGCGGCCGGCACGCGCATGTCGTACTGGCAGGAGAACTGCATCGCACTGATCTCTTCCTGCCAGAAGAAAAACATGCGATAGTTGCACCAGCGGCCGGCGACCTCGACCAGCATTTCCTCGGTGCTGGTCCGGTCGAACGTCCAGTCATTGGCGGAGACGATCTCCTCCAAGACGTCCAGAGGGTTCTGGGTGAAGCTGGCGGTTTCGATCGACACTACCGTCATGCCGTTGCCCTCCTCATCTGGCGCGTCCGCCCACGGCTGCCGCGATCTCCGCCGGCCCAAGCCCTGGTGCCTAGATATGGACTACGATTTGGCCGTTCGTACCAACATCCGGTGGCAGGCTCTGACGAGATCCACTACGTATCAAACCGTGTCATATCGACCCAACGCGCGCAATACCATTCGACCACCTTACCCGTCACCAGATCGTGAAGGATCAAGGCTCCGATGGGGAATGGGGCGGCTGGGTCGGGGCGACGGCGCCGGCCGTTGCGAGATCGGCCAGCCGGCGTTCCAGTTCGGCCACCCGCGCGGTCAGGGCTTCCTGTTCGGCGCGAGCGGTGGTGGCGACCTGCCGAACCGCGTCGAATTCGTCGCGGCTGACCACGTCCATGCGGGACAGCACGCGTTCGAGCTGCTGGCGGATCTGCGCCTCGACCTCGTCACGAACCCCGACCAGGGTTCCCATGGCGCCGGTCATGACGCGCGCCAGATCATCGAGCAGCTTGTTGTCGGTTTGCATATTTCTGCATTTGTCCAATAAAGCCGGCCAAAGTATGGCGACGATGGTGCCGCGTTGCAACACTTGTTGCTGTCGTCCTATAACGGCGGCGCTCCCGTCCGTGTCGTTCCCGCGCCTGCTTCGCAAAGGCCGTGCCATGCGCAGGCTTCCAGGAGGGCTTCCAGCATGATCGTCATTACCGGCGGCGCCGGCTTCATCGGCTCCAATCTGGTCGCGGCTCTGGAAGACCGGCAGACTGCTGAACTGGTGGTCTGCGACGGGCTGGGCAAGGACGACAAATGGCGCAACATCGCCAAGCGCGACCTGGCCGCGATCGTGCCGCCGGACCAGATGCTCGACTATCTCGACGGCCACGCCGGCCGGATCGACACGATCTTCCATCTGGGTGCGGTGACCTCGACCACCGAATCCGATGCCGACCTGATCGTCGCGACCAATTTCACCCTGTCGCTGCGCCTGTGGCACTGGTGCGCGCACACCGGCACGCGTCTGATCTACGCCTCCTCGGCAGCGACCTATGGCGACGGCGCGCAGGGTTTCGACGACGATCCCGCCATCCCGGCGCTGGCGCGGCTGCGGCCGCTCAATCCCTATGGCTGGTCGAAGCACCTGTTCGACCGCCGGGTGGCGCGCCTGATCGCCGACGGGGCCGTGGTGCCGCGGCAATGGGCCGGGCTGAAGTTCTTCAACGTCTACGGCCCGAACGAATACCACAAGGGGGACATGGCCAGCGTGATCTCGCGGCTGTATCCCCGACTCGTCGCCGGGGAGCCGGCCCGGCTGTTCAGATCCTGTCACCCGGACTACCCGGATGGGGGGCAGGTTCGCGATTTCGTCTGGGTCGGGGATTGCGTCGCCGTCATGCTGTGGCTCTACGACCACCCCGAGATCTGCGGGCTGTTCAACGTCGGCAGCGGCCAGGCACGGAGCTGGCTCGATCTGGCCAATTCGGTGTTTGCCGCCGCCGGTCTGCCGCCGCGCATCGAGTTCATCGACATGCCGGAAGCCTTGCGCGACCGCTACCAGTACTTTACCCAGGCGCGGGTGGATCGCCTGCGCGCCGCCGGGTTCGACCGGCCGTTCACCCGGCTGGAGGACGGCACCGACGCGTATGTCGGCCGGTACCTGTCGCAGTCCGATCCCTATCGTTGAATCCCCCCGTCCTGCCACCCCGACAAGGCTCGCCCGGCCGGGCGAACCGTCCGCGAACGTCACGACCCCGGAGACGATGATGATACGGAGGCTCCTTCCCGCCGCCGAACCCTCGGCGCCGCATGCGGCCCTGCGATCCGATAACGGCGACCCTGCCAAAGGCGAACCTGCGGCCCGGCTCCACCCCCTGCCGCCATCGGGCGGGTTGGAACGTCTCGCCGGCTCCCCTCGCGCGGCCTCGCGTCGCGGTCCGTCGATCGGGCGGCGCGGCACCGGCGCGTTCCGCCAGTTGCTGATCGATCCGAGCTGATCCTCCTTATCCGACCGGGGTCCGGGCCATGCTGGTGATACCGTTTCCGCCGCTCGATCCGGTCGCGATCGAGATCGGCCCGCTGGCGATCCGCTGGTACGCCCTGGCCTATCTGGCCGGGTTCATCGGCGGCTGGCGGTACAGCGTCTGGCTGGCGCGGCGGTACTGGACCCGGCCCGGCCCGGCCGACATCGACGATTTCCTGACCTGGGCGGTGATCGGCACCATCCTGGGCGGCCGGCTCGGCTATGTGCTGTTCTACAATCTGCCCT
>CAZTNV010000091.1:0-12836 GCA_964615535.1 uncultured Mycobacteriaceae bacterium
CTGCTGGACGAGGTCGAGAAGGCCCATCCCGACATTTTCAATATCCTGCTGCAGGTGATGGATTACGGCAAGCTGACTGACCACAACGGCAAGACGGTCGATTTCCGCAATGTCATCCTGATCATGACCACCAATGCCGGGGCTGCCGACATGGCGAAGCCGGCGATCGGGTTCGAGCGCGAGGCGCGCGAAGGCGACGATACCGAGGCGATCAACCGGCTGTTCACGCCGGAGTTCCGCAACCGCCTCGATGCAATCATCAGCTTCGGCCACCTGACCGAAGAGATCGTCAATCAGATCGTCGACAAGTTCGTGATCCAGCTCGAAGCCCAGTTGGCGGATCGGCGGGTCGCGATCGAGCTGACCGACGAGGCGCGCGAATGGCTCGGCCGCAAGGGCTATGATCGGCTCTACGGCGCGCGGCCGCTGGCCCGGGTGATCCAGGAGCACATCAAGAAGCAGTTGGCCAACGAGCTGCTGTTCGGCCGGCTGTCCAAGGGCGGGTTGGTCAAGGTCTCGGTCAAGGACGACGCATTGGCCTTTGAAATCACCGAACGCCAGCCATCGGCCGATGAGACCGACGACAGCGTGACCGAAATGGTCGAATGATCGGCTGAGTGAGGCCGGCCGCTTCGAAACGAGAGGCGGTGGTAAAGCCGTTGCGCAATCGTGGCGCAACGGCGTTCCCGCTGGCGGAGATGCGGGTGCGGTCTGCGCTCATCGAAGGACTGCGAAACCCTGCAATCGAACGGTTATTTCGTCCCCGATCAAGCCCTGATAGGCGCGCATGCCGAAGGCATGCCTTGAAAAACGGGCTTCGGCGGTTATGGGCCGGCGTTCCGGCTGCGATAGCTGCTGACCGGTCGTGTTGCCGGATGCCGGGAAGCGGGCAACCAGAATGACAGGCAGAGTCACGCCGCGGAGGGACGCTTGACCGGTCAAGCGGGCCGTGTTTCCGAACGACGATGCCGATCCGGCACCGCGGAACCGTGCGGTGGGATAACGCGCGATGGAGAAGAAATCCTGTCCTCTGAGGATGTCATCGTGGCCGGCGTCTCCGGTCGTGCCGCTGGCGAGATCGATGGTCAGCGCGATGTTCAGCCGTTGGAACTCCATCGCATCCGATGATTCGACAACGCCGGCGAACGACTCAAAATCGCCCTCTATCGTGAACAGGCCTAGATAATCGACCGCGAATCCGAGCGTCGCCGAGCGCTGGTCGAACTGATACACCGATTGAGCGAAGCTAGGCACAGGGCAATAGCCTAAAAGCAGCAGAACGGCGAAAGCAGAAACCGCTTTTGTGGCCATCTGACGGTTCGACATCGGCAGAACCCTGTTCGGCCGGCACAAGGCAGCCGAAGGCTGTTGGCCAGCATTCTATCCGATTCATCGGCCGACCCGGAAATGAATATCAGCGGCAACTATCTTGGACCGCGTCGGCGGGGCAGAAATGCTGCATAGAGGCAAAATGCAGCAGGGAATCCCCGATTATTTGTTTCATGTGCGACGATCTGCTGATATGTAGAAATATAATAGCATTGGTTCTAGAAACCGCCAGAAACTCCAGTAGCGTCTTTAGTTTTTATTGCCAGAATAAAGAGCAGACATTGCAGATTCTATCGAATACTAAATCCACAATAAAATTATTATTTGCGTCGTCAATCAATTCGAAACTATTCGCGGCCAAAATCCGATTCAACAAATGAACCTATGGATAGATACGAAAGTATAAACGCCAATTCCAAAATATAGCACCTTTGCCGAATCGGTTTGATCTTCGTCCTCCAATCGGAGAGGGTTATCATGGAGACGCTGCAAATGCCGCATCATCGATCTTCAATCTCGGTTGGTTCCGATCGCAATAGGCGTTCAGCGCGGCCTTGGAAAGAAACCGTGAATTGTGCCTTCGCTCTTGGTGGGCTGGCCGGGAGCAACGCGCACGGTGCAGGATTCCTGCAGGCGGCGTTGGATGAAGGGCTGGTTCCCGATCTCATCTCCTGCACATCGGGACAGTTGCTCTGGGCCTATCGCTATTTGAAGTCATTGAAAGACGGCAAGTCTTTGGCTGAGTATCTGATGGAAGACCAGGAAGAGCGCTGCCGTATCCGCGATTGCGACATCGCCACGCTGGCGGCAGCCGGCAAGAACAAGGTCTTCAAGGTCATGCCGATCGACATTGTACTCAAAAGCTATCGGAACGCATATGACATCGCCGGTCGGCTGTATGGTGGAATGCTTGAAATATTCTTATCGGCCTGGAGTAATAAAACTGGCAATGCAGACCAGGATTTCTCTTCGTGGCTGGAGAGAAACTCGTTCATCGAAGCATTTATGAATATTTTGCCATGCGGCAGCTTGACTCCGATACGTACTCAGGAATTCTTCGATAGCTTAAGCGATGAGTTCATGAATTCATCGATTGGTATCGTGTTCAATAGCTATGATCCTCAACAGGGAATCGAGTACATTCACCTGAACGATCGTGCCCGCCAAATCCTAGGCGGTATCAACAATGGCCGTCATGCGTTTCGCAGCAGAACCGAATACACCGGTATATCTGCACAGTACGTCAAGGATGCATTGTGGCTGTATCCTTATGGGTTCATCAATCAGAAAGCCGTGGATGGCGCCTATTTTCGTCAGATCATGTTGAGCGAGGCGACCCCGGCCGAATTCATTTTTGTGGCAAGGCCGATCAATCATCGTTGGTGCGGTGATCTGCCGAAGAGCTTTCTGGAGCAGTTGTTTCTTCAGGTTGAAATAAACTTCAACGGCGCTTATCAAGGCGAGCGCGACAAGATCAAGATGATGAACACGCTTCTTGAGACTCAGATCATCGGCCGCCAGACGGCATTGGAACGCAATTATCATTCGGTAGAGCTGGTTGAAGTGGAGATCGAAACGCAGCGCAAGCTGTTTGATTATGTGTTCGAAAGACAGGAAGTGTTTGACCGGGCGCGGGACAAGGCTGCCGCGGCAATCACCAGTGCCAGGGGCAATTTTGATCGGCTGCGGGGCGCGCGAGACAATTGCGGCCCTCGTTCGACGGATTGTCACAACCAGGGTCAAAGGCGAGCGCGAGGACATGCGGCGCCGGGCCGCCACGATGCCGATCGCGATGGCGCGAAATGCGGCGCGAATTCGCCCCGCCCTAGCGATACAGCAGCCAGTCGCGCAGCAGGACGGTAATCGCCTGGGGCCGCTCCATGCTGGACAGATGACCGCAATCCTCGACCACCGCCAGGCGCGCCCGCGGCAGGCCGGCAGCGATCTCCGCCGACAGGGCCAGCGGCGTCAGGGCGTCCTGACGACCGCACAGCACCAGGGTAGGGCAGGTGATTTCGGCCAGAGTCGGCCGGCTGTCACGGCGATGCAGGATGGCGGTTTCCTGGTGCAGGAATGCCTCCAGCCCGACCCGCTCGGCCATTGTGATCACCGTGCCGGTCAGCGCGGCATCGGTCATCCGGTCGGGATGGATCAGCAGCGGCAGCAGACGCGGCGTAACCCCCTTGAACTTGCCACGGCGCGCCAGAGCGATCAGTCCGCGGCGGCGGCGCGACTGTTCCACGGTGTCCGGCCGGGCCGATGTGTCGAGAAGGGCGAGGCGGCTGACCCGGTCGGGCGCCTGGCGCAGGATCTCGAATGCGACATAACCGCCCATCGACAGGCCGGCCAGGGCGAACCGTTCGGGTGCCGCGCGCAGCACCGAGTCCGCAAGCGCCGCCACGGTATCGTGCCCGGTCAGATCGCCGATCACGATGTCCGCAAGGTCGGCCAGCCACATCGCCTGATGCGCCCAGAGCGCGGCGTCGCACAGCAGTCCCGGCAACAGAACCAGGGCCGGCTGGCCGGTCATCGCACCAGCTTGCTGAGATCGCGGAACTCCGGCGAATCGGCACGGCGGAGCCATTCGAATACGGTCATTTCCGTAGTCACCGGTTCGATGCCGTGGCGTTCCGCCCGCTCGAAGGCCGCCGCAATGCTGGCCGGTCGCCGCGAGGAGCAGGCGTCGCGGACCAGAAAGGTCGTGAGGCCGCGATCGGCCAACAGGAGCGCGGTCTGCAGCACGCAGACATGTGCCTCGATCCCGCAGATCACCGCATGCGGCCGGCCGAGCGCCGCAAGCCGCCGGTCGAACGTCGCGTTGCCGGCGGCCGAGAATTCGATCTTTTCGACCACCGAATCCGCGGGCGCCAGTTCCGCGATCGGTGCCACGGTGTGGCCCAGCCCTTTGGGATACTGCTCGGTCACGAGCATCGGAACGCCCAGCCGATCCGCCGCCTTCATCAGAATTCTGGCATTGCTCACGACGGCATCGATGTCATGGATGGCCGGTGCCAGCCTCTCCTGAAAATCGATGACGACCAGCACCGACCGTTCGGCATCCAGCAACATTGCGCCCGATCCTTTCTTGCCCGACCTTGATCATTGGGCTGCACCGCCCATGGCTTTGTGACGTTACCACGGCAGCGGTTCGTGCGTCGTCCGCCAAGACCGCCTCGAATTCCAAACAATCGTTTGACTTTGCCGGGCAATTTCCCGACATATGGGGAGAAACAGAGCGACAGATTGAAGCGATACGAGCGACCTCAACGACATGAATTTTGCCGAGCTTGGGCTGAAGCCCGAAGTCCTGCGGGCGGTCGAGGATCTGGGGTACACCACACCCACCCCGATCCAGGAGCAGGCGATACCCGTGGTGCTGAGCGGTCAGGATGTTCTGGGAATTGCCCAGACCGGAACCGGAAAGACCGCAGGGTTCACCCTTCCGATGATCGACATGCTCGCCAATGGGCGGGCAAGGGCACGGATGCCGCGATCTCTGATTCTCGAGCCGACCCGCGAACTGGCTGCGCAGGTCGCCGAGAATTTCGAGCTTTACGGTAAGCATGAGAAGCTCAACTATGCTCTGCTGATCGGCGGTTCGAGCTTTGAAGAGCAGATTCGCAAGCTCGATCGTGGGGTTGATGTGCTGATCGCGACTCCGGGCCGGATGCTCGACCTGTTCGAGCGCGGCAAGGTGCTGCTGGCGGATGTCAAGATCCTCGTGATCGACGAGGCCGATCGCATGCTCGACATGGGTTTCATCCCCGATATCGAGCGGATCGTCGGCATGTTGCCGCCGGACCGTCAGACGCTGATGTTCTCGGCGACGATGCCGCCCGAAATTCGGCGGCTGGCCGATACGTTCTTGACTCACCCCAAGGAGATTGCGGTCGCGCCGCCGGCGACCACCGCGTCGCTGGTCGTGCCGGCACTGGTGATGGTCCAACCCGAGGACAAACGCGAGGCGCTGCGCCGCTTGCTGCGCCAGGAAGCGGTGCGGAGCGCGCTGGTGTTCTGCAATCGCAAGCGCGACGTCACCATAGTCTTTCGCTCGCTGACCAAGCACGGCTTCAATGTCGGGCAATTGCACGGCGACATGGTGCAGTCGCTGCGCACCGAAACGCTCGAAGCATTCAAGCGGGGCGACATACAGATACTGGTGTGCAGCGATGTGGCGGCCCGCGGTATCGACATCAACGATCTCAGTCATGTCTTCAATTTCGACGTGCCGATCCACGCGGAGGATTATGTCCATCGGATCGGCCGGACCGGCAGGGCCGGCCGTGTCGGCGCCACCTTCATGCTGGCGTCTCCCGAAGACGGCAGGAATGTCGCCGCGATTGAACGGCTGATCAAGCAGACCATCCCGGTGATCACCCTGCCGGGTCTGGAATCGCCCAGCTTCGAAACCGAAGACGGTCGGCGCGGCCGGCGGCGTCGTGGTGGCGAACGGGCGGGTGGCGAACGGGCGGGTGGCGAACGGGCGGGTGGCGAACGGGACCGGGCGGGCTCCGGCCGGCCGGGGCAGCCAGCCGAGGCCGGCCCGCGTCCCGGCGAGTCGACTGTGCGGCCGGATGTGCCGTCTCGCCCTGCAGGTCGCCAGAGAAGCGGGCGGCCCGTGCCAGAAGGTCATCCGGCGGAGCCGCGATCCGGCGCCAGGGCGGGCGATGTTCGGGCGGGCGACGGGCGGCGTGTGGATGGTCGCCATACCGATCTTCGCTCGACCGATCCGCGTTCGAATCGTCGGCGGCGCGAAGAGCCGGACGAGGCGGTGGTCGGGCTGGGCGATCATGTCCCGGCCTTCCTCCTTCGCCCGATCCGACGTCGGGCTCCGGCCGCCGAACAGGAGTCCTAGGCCGGCACCTTTCCGCCTTCATCAAGGCGGCGCCGGCCTGTGAGAAGGCGCTACCCTCCTGTCCTTGGCCGACAAGATGGCCACACTGTGTTCTGGCCGACACAGATCCGTTCCATTGAGACCAGGAAGGCGTAGCAGTGCTTTTCCCTGGCGGACCTCCCGTGTAGGGTCCCCGGAGAGGCCGCTCGCAGCAGTTCGCGTCGGCCGAAAATACCCGGGCGGCCGGGTGCTCCGCGCCGTCCGTATCGTTTAGGGTCCGTGCGCCATCCAGGCCGGGCGCCGCGGGGACCTGCATCATGATCGCCCATCGGGCGAGACTCGTTGACCGGATGCCGGAGTGGGCATGAGTCCGGCTGGGAAGAGTCATCAATGGGGTTCCGCGTTCGACTCCTGTCGGGTTGTGTGGGTTTATGTGTCTGGGTCGCGGCGGCATCCGCCCAGTCGCCGCCAGAGTTACCCTTTCAGACCGAACCTTCGGACCGGCCGGTGGTGCTGACCGCCGACCAGATCACCTATGACGAACAGCTCAACGTCGTTATCGCAGCCGGCAATGTCGAAATCTCCCAGGAGGCACGGGTTCTTCGGGCCGACCGGGTGATTTACAACCAGCGCACCGACGTGGTGACCGCGACCGGCAACGTCATTCTGACGGAAGCCGACGGCAACGTGACGTTCGCCGAATTCGCCGAACTCGAAGGCGATCTGGCCAATGGCTTCGTTCAGCAGGTTGGATTGCTGCTGGCCGACAATTCCCGCTTGGCCGCCAGCAGTGGCCTGCGGTTCGATAATGGCCGCACAACGGTGGTCGATCGCGCCGTGTATTCCGCCTGCGATCTTTGCCCGACCGATCCCGAGCGGCCGCTGGTCTGGCAGATTCGCGCGGTGCGAGCGACTCATGACAACGAAGCGCTTGACGTCGAGTATCGCGACGCCTTTCTGGACTTTCTTGGCGTCCCGATCCTGTACACGCCCTATCTGTCGCATCCCGATCCGCGGGTCGAACGGCGCTCGGGATTTCTGGCGCCCTTGATCGGCTCGACCGACCGGCTGGGTCCGTTCGTCATACCGGCGTATTACTGGGCAATCGGGCCGGACCAGGATGCCACGTTCCGCCTCGGCGCGACCGCCAATGCCGGCGTCATCGGTCGGGCGGAGTACCGCCGCCGATTCGAGAACTCCCGGTTCGCCTTCGATGGCAGCGTCAACCAAAGCGAAGTCGCCGAGGATTTCGGCCGCCCGACCGAACGTCGCGAGGAAAACCTGCGCGGCCATCTGTTCGCCGATGGCCGTATCGACATCAACGAGCATTGGCGGGCGATCGGTCGTTTGGAGTTGGTATCCGATCCGACCTATCTGGACTCGTTCCGCATTTCCGACGAGGACGTGCTGGAGAGCCGGGGCGTGCTCGAAGGGTTTTACGGTTTGAGTTATGTGGCGGCCGAAACGCTCGGATTCAGGGATCTGCGCCTCAATGCGCTGGAACAGCCCCTGATTGCTCCGCAACTGACGGGCAGCTATGTCGGGGAGCCGGGCGAGGTCATGGGCGGCCAGCTCTTCGCCGATGCCAATGGGCTGAATCTGCTTCGCTCCGACGGGATCTCGACTCGCCGTTTTTCCCTCTCGGGCGGCTGGCGGCGGGACTACTTCACCGATGCAGGGGTGGTCACCAGCCTGACCGGCAGTCTGCGCGGCGACGTGTACGCCTCCGACGATCTGCCCGATCCGGACGATCCCACCGTTCTTCGCGATGGTGTGACGGCCGGCCGGCTGGTTCCGGCATTCGATGCCGTGGCCCGCTACCCGCTGGTTCGTCAGGCCGGGACATGGCAGCAACTGATCGAGCCGGTGGCCGCCTTCACCGCGATCGGCGATTTCGGCAATACCGACGATATTCCGAACAATGACAGCCTCGGCGTCGAGCTCGACGAGATCAATCTGTTCAGTCCGAATCGGTATCCGGGTCTCGACCGGGTGGAGGACGGGCTGCGATTCACCTATGGACTTCGCCTCGGCCTGTTTGCCCCGTCGGGGTCTTCCGCAACGTTCTTTCTGGGGCAAAGCTATCGCTTTGTGGGCGGCGACGATGCCTTGCCGCGATCGGGGTTCGAGGACGATGCGTCCGATGTCGTTGGACGTCTCAATCTGTCGCTGACCCAGTATTTCGGGCTCGACTGGCGGTTCAGGTTCGACCCGGAGTCGTTCGACTCCCGTCGTCACGAGGTGACCGGCTTTGCCGGGGTGCCGCAGCTTCTGGTCAGCACGACTTATACCTTTGGCGACACCCTGTCCGAGCGGGCAGTTGTCGGAACGAATGCGAGCAGCCAGTCCGCCTTCGAAACCGAAGAAGTCGTGCTCGGAGTCAGTTCCCGGCTGTCGCAGTATTGGACCGCCGTCGGAAGCTGGCGCCGCAACATCAATGAAGGGGAAAATCGCGATATCGCCGCCGGACTGATCTATAATGACGAGTGTTTCACCTTCGGCGTCCGGTATATCCGCGATTTTACCGTCAACCGGGAGCGCGACGAGGGCACGGCGGTTTTCGTCACGATCGCCTTCCGCAATCTGGGTGAACCTCTGGCATTCGGGGGGCCATCCACCCTCTTCTAGCTGGCCGGTAATCGCCATGATCCCCCTTGTGCGCGGGCGAACGCGCCAAGCGGGCGACTGCAATGTCGCATTGACTGTTGGCCCGTTGACTTCTTTGCTGAATGCGATTGCATAGATCATCGCCGAAGGCCTTCGGCGAGGGCTCGCCCGTCCTTCATGGTAACGTCATGACGCTCGGCCTTTACGACTATGAGCGACGGTATCGCCGTCGTCTCTGGGGTGCGATCGTTCGGGTCGGGTTCTATGTCGTTACCCTGACCCTCGCGGCATTGTTCGCCTACCAGATCGGGGTGGAGCGAACCCGCACGGCAATGGCGCGGATGGAATCCAGGCTGGAAGAGATGACCCAGGCCAACATCGCTGCCCAGGAGCATGCCATTGCGCAAGAAGGAGAGGCGCATGCGGCACTGCGGCTTTATGAGGAATTGCTGGGACAGTACGAACGGGAAGTACCGACCGGCGTCCGCCGGGAACTGGCCGAACTGGTGGACAGCCGGATTGAGGCCGGAGTCGATCCGGATCGGCTGCGATTCTACATTTCATCCGCGGCGGCGCCGCGCAACTGCTCAGCGCCGACCAGCCGCCGCTTTGTCCTGCCGACCCCAGCCAATCGCGGGGCTGGCACCCCGATGACGTTTGCCGACGGTCGCATCACGGTGACCGGAATGGGCGCGGTCGCCCGGTCCGATTCGGGGTCGCCGCTCGGCTGGTATGATCCGGCGCAGGAGGTCACGATCACGGTCACCATCATCGGCGGCCAGACCGCTTCGGCGCGAGGACTGCTGCCGTTGCACCATTCCGTGGCCGTCGCCGGGAATGAATGGCGTTTTACGATCCTGCCCGCCGAACGTGGCGCCGTCACGATCACGTCGGATCGCTGCGCCATGCCCTGACCGGCGCTGATCGGCCTTTTGCACGGCCTTGGGCAACCCGGCGGTTTCCGCCGCATCGGCATTCCGCTCGGGACATCTTCGCCGAGCGCGAAGATTGTGCGATCTTGGCTTCAAGTAATGCTACCGTTCGGGATCGCGATAGTTTAAAATCCCTCCGTATCGTCAGAGGGTTGCCAAGCTGTGTTCAAGCGGCGACATAACAGGCCGGGCGGTGGCCGGGCGGGTCTCCCAGCGATGGGCGCCGTTATGGTGGCGCTCACGCTTGCCGGCTGTGCCGAAATGTCGGGGGCCGGTCCGCTGGGTGCCGAACCGCCGGGCGCGCAGGGACGGTCCGATCCCGGCCCGCCCGATACCAGCCCGCAGACGGTCGAGACGCTGGTCCGTTTGGGCGATTTCACCCTGGCGCGCGGCGACCCGGTCTCCGCGGTGGCGCTCTATGGCCGCGCCCATGCCATCGAGCCGCGTGCGATCGTTCCGCTGCTGCGGCTGGGCAGTGCGCATGCCCGGCTCGGTTCCTATGAAGAGTCGGCCGGCGCCTATCGGGCGGTCCTGATGATCGATCCGGTCCATGGCGAGGCGCAACGTGGTCTCGGCAATGCGCTGGTCGCGCTCAATCGGCCGCACGAGGCGCTGCCGCATCTGGAAACCGCCCTGACCGTCGGCGGCGACCATCGGGCCTATAACAGCATCGGCGTTGCCCTCGATCTGCTCGGGCGCCATGCCGATGCTCAGTACTATTACCTTCAAGGGCTGGGGAGCAGACCCACCGATCTCGATCTTGGGGCGAATCTTGCGCTGTCCCTGGCGCTGTCCGGGCGGATGGACGAGGCGCTGCGGCGGATGCGGGAGGTTGCGGGCGCGCCCGGCGCCACGGTGCGTCATCGTCAGAATCTGGCGCTGGTGCTCGCCCTGGACGGCCGGATCGACGAGGCCCGCATCGCGGCCCGGACCGATTACGACGAAGCGGCGGCCGATCGGGCGGTGCGGTACTATGCTGGTCTTGGCGCAATCGCGGACACGGCGGCGCGAGCGGCCGCGATCGGCGGAGCCGGCGCGGTGGCGGTCGGCCCGTAACCCGGCACGGCAGCACGATCGGACATCCCAGGGGCCGGTGCGTGTCGGCCGCGGCTACAGCGTGCTGAGGCCGTCGATGATCTGAATGATGCCCGGCCCGATCAGCACGATGAACAGCGGCGGCAGAATGAAGATCATCATCGGAACGGTGAGGATCACCGGCAGCCGCGCCGCCTTTTCCTCGGCCTTCATCAGGCGCTCGTTGCGCAGCTCGGCTGCCATCACGCGCATCGAATCGGCCAGCGGCGTCCCGTATTTTTCGGTCTGGGCCAGGGAATTGACCAGCATGCGGATGCCGACCAGGTCGGTGCGCGCGCTGAGATTCTCCAGCGCCTGACGGCGGTCGGGCAGGAATCCGATTTCGACCGAGGTCAGGCTGTATTCATCGGCCAGTTCGGGCCAGCTCCGCGCCAGTTCCTTGGCCACCCGCTGCAGCGTCGAGTCCAGGCTGAGGCCCGCTTCCGCACAGATCACCATCAGGTCGAGCGCGTCCGGCAGTGCCTTGGCCATTTTCTGCTGCCGTTTCTGGGCGAGATTTTTCAAATAGATGTCGGGCAGGTAGAAGCCGATCAGGGTGCCGGCCATCACCATGCCCCATTGAACGATCGCCGGTCCGCCATAGAGCTTCGCGCCGAAGACGAGAAAGGCGGCGACGGCGCCGCCGACCGCCGGCATGACCATTCTGGCGAACAGATAGGCGATCATCGCATCGTTCGAGCGGAACCCGGCCCGGGCCAGGAGCAGGCCCCGCGTCGTGGCCTGCTGGTCCCGCATCAGGTTGAGCCGGGTCACGACGCTGCGCATGATGCTGACGGCGCGGGCGTTCTGACCGCGCCGCCGGGGCGCCAGCGCAGCCGCCTTGAGCTGGTCGCGGCGTTCGGCCAGGGCGCGGGCGCGGGCAGTCAGCACGTCGCGCGGGGTGAGGGCGCTCCAGATTGCGAGCACCGTCAGGACCGCGGACAAGGCGGCAAGCAGAATGATGATGTCTTCGGGCTGCAGGCCGAAGGGCAGGTTGCTCAGCATCGCCAGCCTCGAACCATTAGATTTCGAACTTGACCATGCGCGCCATCGTCGTGAACCCGATGCCCAGCCATAGCAGACCGATGCCCAGCATGATGTTGCCCCGCTGATCGGTGAACAGCAGCGAAATGTAGTCGGGATTGACCATGTAGATGATCCCGAACATCACGAACGGCAGCGATCCCAGGATCATGGCGCTGGCTTTCGCCTCCGACGACAAGGCCTTGATCTTGAGCTTCATCTGGCGGCGTTTGCGCAGGATGTCGCCCAGGTTCTCGAGCGTTTCCGCCAGATTGCCGCCGGTTTCGCGCTGCACCGAAATGCTGACCACGAAGAAGCGGAATTCCGGGGCATCGATTCGCTGGGCGGCCAGCCACATCGCCTCTTCGATCTGCTTGCCGACCGCGAGATGCTCGACCACGCCCTTGAACTCGGTGCCGACCGGATCGGGGATCTCGGTGGCCACCGTCTTGATCGACTCGGTGATCGGCAGACCGGATTTCAGTCCGCGCACGATCAGGTCGATCGCCTCGGGCAGTTGAGCGAGAAACCGGCCGCGGCGGCGCGCCGCCAGTTGGCCGATGACGATGTGCGGCAGGCCGATCCCGAGCACGAAGCCCATCAGCGCTGCCAGCGCCGGCGGAAGCTTGGCCAGCACCAACGCCATCAGGCCGATGATCACGCCCAGGATCAGATTGAACAGGAGATAGCGCGGAATGGTGATCGCGAACCCGGTTTGCGACAATCGCTGGCGCAGCACGTCGGGCCTGGGCAGGACCAGCCGGATCAGCCGGTCGAGGGTGGGGATGCCGCTATGATCGGTGGTTTTCTGGCGCAGCGTGGTGATCTGGGGTGTCTTCTCCGCCGCGGGCGACCGGGTGCGGTGGATCAGGGCGTCGACCCGGCGGGTGACCCTGCGGCGCGAGCCGGTGGTCACGCTGATGGCCAGCCCGGCCAGGACCACGGCGATCATTGCCCCCAGGGCGATCGCCAGCATCAACACCGGCAGGCCGGCGATCTCGCCATCCAGCAGCGGCATCACACGCACTCCAGCAGCG
>CAZTNV010000092.1:0-12801 GCA_964615535.1 uncultured Mycobacteriaceae bacterium
GCCGACATAACCGATCACCTCGCCCTGCTCGACCCGCCGGCCGCGGGTCATGCCCGATGCGAAGCGGCTGAGATGGGCGTAGGCGGTGTCGATCCGGCCGGTGTGGCGCAGGCGGACATACAGCCCATAGCCGGCATTGGTGCCGATCGTCTCGATCACCCCGTCGCCCGCGGCGAACACCGGGGTGCCGGACGGCGCGGCGAAATCGACGCCCCGGTGCATCCGGCTGTAGCCCAGGATCGGGTGCCGGCGCATGCCGTAGCCGGAGGACAGGCGGGCGCCGTCGATCGGCGTGCGCAGCAGGGCGCGGCGGATGCTGCGGCCGTCGCGGTCGTAATAATCGACCCGGCCATCCGGCGTCTCGAACCGGTGCATTTCCAGGTCGCGATCGCCCAGACGCAACGCCGCGTAGAGCACCTCTCCATTGCGCGCCACCTCGCCGTCGGGGAGGTGATCGCGTTCATAGAGCACCGAGAAACGGTCGCCGGGGTGGAGATCGCGCTGGAAATCGACCGCATGTGCCCAGATGCGGATCACGCCCAGGGTCACCTGATCGGGCACGCCGGCCGCACCGGCCGCGGCGTAGAGGCTCGATTCGATGGTGCCGGCAGCGGCGACGGGCCGGGTTTCCAGCGCGGCATCGGTTCGGTGCGCAAGGAACCCGCCATCCGGGGCGCGGGTGACCGAGACCACGCTGTCCACGCTCGGCATCAGCTCCAGCCCGGCCAGCGCCGGTTCCGGAGCCGCCGGATCGAGCGTCACGGTGATTTCCTGCCCGGCGCGCAACCGGCGCGGGTCGAACGCTTCGCGGAGCGCATCGATCGCCTCGTGAGCCTCGCCGGCCACTACGCCCTGGCCGGTCAGCAGACCCATCAGCGTGTCGCCGGGCTCGACCTGCAGGACGCGGCGGGTATCGTCCGCCGAGTCGGCAATGACAGCGTCGGGGGCGGCCCCATCCGGCGGCTCGGGGCGGAGGGGCGGCAGCGGCAGCGCCGTCGGTGCGCTCTCCAGCTCGATCATGGCGAACGAGGCGAGGGAGGCCGGTGCGTCATCGGCGGGGCCCGCGCCGGGTGCCGCTTCGCCGGACTCGATCCCGACCGTCGTTTCGACCAGCCAGGACGGGTCGACCGGTAAGGGGGGATCGGACGGAGCGCCGGCGGCCGGCGCCGGGTTCATCGCCGGATTCGGTTGCGGTCCGAGCGGGCCGGAGAGTCCGGCCATCGCGAACAGACAGGCGGCGAGCGGCACCAGGGGCATGGGCTTGAACGACACGGCGAACCCTTCGGACGGAAACGTCTTCGGCGGAAGCTCGGGACCCGGCAGCGAGCCGGTCTGAAGCGGACGGCACGCGAACGGTCGAAGGCCCGGAGTCGAGAGTGCCGTCATGCCGCTTTAACTGTCAACCCTAAACCCCTTCAACTATTCAGTAATTTTCTTGGTGCCTAAATCACGGGAAGGCTCTGGGGGCAGCATCGGGGCGACCGTCGGGCGATTTCGCGGCGACCCCGCCGGGAAAAGGTTTGCGACGAAGGAAACGCCTGGGCCGGGGCGACGTTCGACAAGAATCCGACATTATCGTTTCGAATAGTGAGAACCGGCGATCGGGCGGCGCAGCCGAGCCGAGGCACCGTCGGGAGTCAAGCAAGGACCACGCCCATGGAGATGGATCGATCGCGGCGGCGATGGTGGACCCGGTCCGGCCTGCTGGCCTGGGTCAAGGCGGCGCTGGCAGGGTTGCTGCGGCTGCTCTACCGCGTCGAGGTCGAGGGCCTGGAGAATTTCGACAAGACCGGCGAGCGCACCGTGGTGGTGGTCAACCATGTGTCGTTCATCGACGGCGCATTGCTGGCGGCGTTCCTGCCCGGCCGGCCGGTGTTCGCGATCGATTCGCATCAGGCCGAGCGGCCGCTGGTCAAGCCGTTCCTCGCCCTGGTCGAGGCCTTCCCGATGAACCCGGCCAACCCGTTCGCGACCAAGACGCTGATTCGGCTGGTCGCCGCCGGCAAGACCTGCGTCATCTTCCCCGAGGGCCGGATCACCACCACCGGCGGGCTGATGAAGATCTACGAAGGCCCGGGCATGATCGCCGACAAGGCCGATGCCATGGTGGTGCCGGTGCGGATCGAGGGCGCCCAGTTCGCCAGGTTCTTCTCCTATATGCAGGGCAAGCTGCGGCTGCGGCTGTTCCCCAAGATCACCATCACCATCCTCGAGCCGCGGACCTTCCATGCACCGCCCGCGCCGGACGGGCGCGAACTGACCGGCCGGCGGCGGCGGCAGGCGATCGGGCGGCAGCTCTACGACGTGATGTCGGACATGATGTTCCGGACCGCGCCGCGCCGACGCACGCTGTTCCAGGCACTGCTGGATGCCCGCGCGCTGCACGGCGGCAAGGCGATCATCACCGACGACGTCGAGCGGCGGCAGTTGAGCTACGACGCCTTGGTGCTGGGCAGCCTGGTGCTCGGCCGCCGGCTGGCCCGCGACACCGCGCCGGCCGAGATGGTCGGGGTGATGCTGCCCAACGCCGCCGGCACCATCGCCACCTTCTTTGCTCTGCAGGCGTTCGGCCGGGTGCCGGCATTGCTCAACTTCACGACCGGCGCCGCCGGCATGGCCGCGGCCTGCCGCGCCGCCGGGGTGCGGACCGTGCTGACCTCGCGCCGCTTCGTCGAGCGCGCCCGGCTGGACGAGGCGGCGGCCAGGCTGGGCGAGCAGGTCCGGCTGGTCCATCTGGAGGATGTCCGCGAGGCGATCGGCCTGGTGGACAAGCTGGCCGGGCTGGTGATGCGTCCGGCGGTGCGGCTGGTCCATGGCCGGCAGAAGGTGCAGCCGGACGATCCGGCGGTGGTGCTGTTCACCTCGGGCTCGGAGGGCGCGCCCAAGGGCGTGGCGCTGAGCCATGAAAACATCCTGGCGAACTGCCGGCAGGTGGCGGCGCGGATCGATTTCAACCCGACCGACATCGTGCTCAACGTGCTGCCGGTGTTCCACTCCTTCGGGCTGACCGGGGGCACCATCCTGCCGGTGCTGTCGGGGGTGAAGACCTTCATGTACCCGTCGCCGCTGCATTACCGCATCGTGCCGGAATGGGCCTATGGCGCCAACGCGACCATCATGTTCGGCACCGACACCTTCCTGACCGGCTATGCCCGGATGGCCCATCCTTACGATTTCTATGCCATGCGCTACGTTTTCGCCGGAGCGGAAAAGGTGCGCGACGAAACCCGGCGAACCTGGCTGGAGAAGTTCGGCGTGCGACTGCTGGAGGGCTATGGCGTGACCGAATGCTCGCCGGTGCTGGCGCTCAACACGCCGATGCACAACCGGCCGGGCACGGTCGGGCGCCTGCTGCCGGGCATCCGGTACCGGGTCGAGCCGGTCGAGGGGATCGACACCGGCGGCCGGCTGCACGTCGCCGGGCCGAACGTGATGCTGGGCTATCTGCGCGACGACGAGCCGGGCGTGATCCAGCCGCCGCCGGAGGGCTGGTACGACACCGGCGACATCGTGGACATCGACGAGCAGGGATTCGTGCACATCCTGGGCCGGGCCAAGCGCTTCGCCAAGGTCGGCGGCGAGATGATCTCGCTGGGCGCGGTCGAGGCGCTGGCCGGCTCGCTGTGGCCGGATCGGCATCACGCCGCGGTCACCGTGCCCGATGCCCGGAAGGGCGAGCAGATCATGCTGGTCACCGACCAGGCGGGTGCCGAGCGCGAGGCCCTGCACGCCCATGCCCGCGCCACCGGCCGCACCGAGCTGATGGTGCCCAAATCGGTCAAGGTGGTGGACAAGGTGCCCGTACTCGGCACCGGCAAGACCGACTATGTCGCGGTGCAGACCATGGTCGCGGGGACGCAGTCGCGGCAAAGCGCGGCGTGAGCCGGTCCCGCCGGCCCGGGCGCGGCTGCCCAACCGCCTCTGGCGCGGCCGCACAGCCGGAGATATAGGATGCGGTACAAGGACGGCGCGACGGGCGCCGCGCCTCAGCCCGGCCGCGACGGACGGGCCGATCGCGGCGGAAAGGGCCGTCATGACCGAGCTGGCCGCCGCGCTGGTGCCGACCTTCGCGATCATCGTTCTGGGCGCCCTGCTGCGGCATCGGGGGTTCCTGCCCGAGGTCTTCTGGCCGGGCGCGGAACGGCTGACCTACTACGTTCTGTTTCCCTGCCTGCTGGCGGTCAGCGTCGCCGATGCCGAGCTCGATCCCGGCGCGCTGCTGCCGATGGCCGGGGCGCTGGTGTTCGGCGTGCTCGGCATGGCGGCGCTGCTGCTGGCGAGCCGGCCGCTGCTGGCGGTGGCGGGACCGGCATTCAGCTCGATCTTTCAGGGGGTGATCCGGCCGAATACCTTTGTCGGGCTGGCCGCGGCCTACGGCCTGTTCGGGCCGGAGGGCGTCACCCTGATCGCGATCGGCATCGCCTCGGTCGTGCCGCTGGTCAACGTGCTGTGCGTGGCCGTGCTGGTGCGCTATGGCGACACCGGCCGCGCGGCGGTGCGCAATGGCGTGGCGACCACGGCGATCGCCCTGGCGACCAATCCGCTGATCATGGCGGTCGGGATCGGGCTGGCGCTCCAGCTCTCCGGGATCGGTCTGCCGCCGCTGATCGGGCCGGTGGCCGAGGTGCTGGGACGGGCGGCGCTGCCGGTCGGCCTGCTGGCGGTGGGCGCCGGGCTGGACCTGCGCGCGGTCCGGCGGGCCGGCGGGCTGGTCGGATTGGGCACCGTCGCAAAGCTGTTGGTGACGCCGGGCCTGACCCTGCTGGGCTGCGCGCTGCTCGGGGTCGACGGGCTGCAGGCGGCGGTGGCGGTGCTGTACAACGGCCTGCCGACCGCCGCCTCGGCTTATGTGCTGGCCCGGCAGATGGGCGGTGATGCGGTGCTGATGGCCGGCATCATCACCGCGAGCACGATCGCGGCGGCGGCCACCATGCCGCTGGTGGTGATCGTCGCCGGGCTGGTCGTGCCGGGCGGCTGAGCCGGGCTTTGGGACCGTCCGCGGCGGATTGCGCGGTCGACGGTCCGCCGTATGGCCACAATCGAGACCCTGAATCGCAGGACTGGTGAACTGCCGGAGACGGTCGATGTTGCGCGGCGTGATCGCAGGTCTGATCTGGCTGATGGCGATCGGGTCGGCCGGCGCCCTGCCGCCGGATCATGCCCCCGGTGCCGAGCTGGCCAAGGCGTTCCGAGCCGGCGGGCCCGTCGCCGGATCGGGCCGCGGGACGCTGGTGCTCGAAGGCGGAGGTCGTGGAGCCGAGGGGTTCGAACGGCTGGTGATCGAGGGGGCCGGGCCGCGGCCGAGGCTGTGCCTGATCGCGACCGCGATGAACGGCGACGGCGGCGAGTTCGCCCGGTTCGGCCGGCCGGCCGGGGTCACGCTGGTGCCGCTCGACATCGCCGAGGGCAACGCCTCCGACGGCGCGACGCTCGACCGGCTGCGCGGCTGCACCGGGTTCTATTTCAGCGGCGGCGATCCCCGCCGCCTGTCCGAGGTGTTTCTGCCGCAGGGACGGCCGTCCCCGGCCCTGGCGGTGATCCGCGAGGCCTATCAGCGCCGCGGCGCGGTGGTCTCCGGCAGCAGTGCCGGGGCGATGATCGTGGGCCGGATCACGCTGTGCGAATGCGGCGCCGACAGCAGCGTGCAGGCGCTGCTCCACGACCGGCAGTTCGAGGCGCCGGGCTTCGGTCTGGTCGAGGGCGTGCTGATCGATGCGCATTTCTTCGCGCGCGGCCTGCTCGGTCGTCATGTCTGGCAGTTGGCGCGGGGCGGATTCCCGGCCGGAGTCGGCATCGACGAGGAAACCGCGGTGGTGGTGCCCGGCGATGGCGGATCGTGGCAGGTGATCGGCCGGCGCGGCGTCGCCCTGATCCGCGCGCCGGCCCAGGCCAGGCCGGGCGATCTTCGGGGCTTCACGATCAGCCTGCTGGCACCGGGCGATCGCTTCGACCCGGCCAGCGGCGCCGTTCAGGTCGCGGCGGGCCGGCGGCCGATCCGGTCGGGCCGGCCGGATGCGACGGCGTCGCCGCTGGTCGACCGCAGCATCTTCGCGCCCGACCGGGTGCGCGCGGTCATCCGCGGCATGATCGAGGGCGGCGCGGAGGGCGCGGTCGGTACCGCCGAGGACGGGCGGATCACCGTTTCCTTCCGTCGCACCGGGCAGACGCGCGGCTATGCCGACGGCACCCATACCACCGCACTCGCCCTGGGGCTGGGGATTGCCGTCGCGAAATGACGGCGCGCCGCGGCGGCACGATCGACGGCGCGTTTCAGTCGAGTACCGCCGGTGCCGGTTCCGGCGGACCGCCACGGAAGCCGGTCGCGACCAGGTAGGTTTCCGCCGAATCGCTGCGGCTGGTCGGCGGCTTGGCGTGACGGATCTTGGCGAAGTCCCGGCGCAGCCGGTCGAGCAGGGCGCGCTCCGCGCCGCCCTGCAGCATCTTGCAGACGAAGGCGCCACCGGGCGCCAGCACGGTCGCCGCGAAGTCGTAGGCGGCCTCGGCCAGAGCCATGATGCGCAGATGATCAGTCGCGGCATGGCCGGTGGCGGCCGGCGCCATGTCGCTGAGCACCAGATCGGCCGGCCCGCCCAGCGCCGCCTTGACCGGCTCGTCCGCCGCCGGATCGAGCATGTCGAGCCGCAGCACGGCGGCGCCGGCGACCGGCTCCATCTCGCTCAGATCGACCGCGACCACCTGACCGCCGCCGACTTCCGGCCGCACCGCGGCGACGGCGACCTGGGTCCAGCCGCCCGGCGCGGCACCCAGATCGACCACCCGCTGCCCCGGCCGCAGCAGGCCGAAGCGTTCGTTCAACTGGATCAGCTTGAACGCGGCGCGGGAGCGATAGCCCAGCCGCCGCGCCTCGGCGACATAGGGGTCGTTGAGCTGGCGCTGCAACCAGAGCTTGGACGACAGGCTGCGCTGGCGGCCGGTCTTGACCTGCACGGTCAGGCCGCGATCGCCACCGCGGGCCGCGCCGCCCTTGCGCCTGGTCGGGCCGGCCATTCAGGGCCCCGGCGGATCGACCAGCCGGACCGGTGGGGTCCGTCCGCCGATCAGATCGAGCAGGATGCCCTCGCGCACCCCGCGGTCGGCGATGCGCATCCGGCCGATCGGCCAGGACCGGCAGATCGCCTCCAGCACCGCGCAGCCGGCCACGACCAGATCGGCACGCTCGCGGCCGATGCAGGGATGGGCGGCGCGGCCGGCATAATCCATCGCCAGCAGCGACCGGCTGACCCTGAGCGCCGCCGCGAAATCAAGAAAGGTGCCGTCGACCGCCGACCGGTCGTAGCGCGGCAGATCCTTGAGCACCCCGGCCAGGGTGGTCACCGTGCCCGACGAGCCCAGCATCTGCACCATGCCCGCGGCGATCTTGGCGCGGATGCCGTGGCGCGCATCGAACGCGTCGCACACGGTCAGCACCTCGGCGATGATCGCCTCGTAGGTGGCTTCGGACATGCGGTCGCCGCCATGCTGTTCGGCCAGGGCAACCACGCCGACCGGCAGGCTGATGCTGTCGATCAGCACCGGGCCGCGGGCGGCCTCGCAGGTCAGCCACATCAGTTCGGTCGAGCCGCCGCCGATATCGAACACCAGAGCATGGCCGATTCCCGAATCGAGCAGCGGCGAGCACCCGGTCAGGGCCAGCCTGGCCTCCTCCTCGCAACTGATCACCTCGATCGAAAGCCCGGTTTCGCAGCGCACCCTGGCATGGAATTCATCGAAATTGTCGGCCCGGCGGCACGCCTCGGTGGCCACTGCGCGACTCTGGGTGACGCCGCGGCGGCGCATCTTGCTGGCACAGATCCGCAGCGCGGCGATGCTGCGGTCCATTGCGGCGGGAGCCAGAAAACGGCTGCGGCTGACTCCTTCGCCCAGGCGGACGATGCGGCTGAACGCATCGATGACGTGAAAACCATCAGGTGCCGGGCGGGCGACCAGCAACCGGCAATTGTTGGTGCCGAGATCCACCGCGGCGAAAATCCTGCGCGCCAGCGCGCCGCGACGCCGTCCGGAAAGCGTTCTGTGTTCGGACAGCGCGACCGTTTCCACCACATCACTCCCGCATTCTGGACGACGGTAGGAATCATCTCGGCCGCCGCTTTGCGCCCGGCCCCGACCGGCCCAGTTTCGCATCGTAGCCCAGCCGCATTGCGGCGGCCAAGAGGCGGGACTCGTCACCATAACACGGACTGCACGATCAATCCCGAAACGGGCCAGCCCGAAACTGGCCAGCCCGAAACGGGCCAGAGCGGAGCCGGACAGGGGTGGTTGGACGGCTGGTGGTACGGCCGCAGACTTCGATGATCCTTGCCGGGATCAGCGGGACAAAATCCCCTAATATTCTAATGGAGTATTTGCCGATTTAACAGGATGCATTAGAAATGGTAAGCAAGCTGCCTGTGATGGCTGAAGGCATCAATGGCCGTCGGTCTTCCCACGAAAAATGTTTGTAAATGCCACCTCCCAACATGAGCCGCGCCGCCCTGATTTCTCCTGCCGGAACCTGGCCCAAGGCGCGGGCGATAGATGCGGTTACCCTTGCCTATGAGGACCGTCGCCGGCGCCGGATGCTGCTGGTCACCGATCGCGGGATGGAAATTCTACTCGACCTGCCGCTGGCGACCGTGCTGAACGATGGCGACGGTTTGCTGCTGGACGATGGCGAATGGATCGCGGTGCGGACGGCGCCAGAGGATCTGCTGGAGATCACCGCGCCCGTGCCGGGACATCTCGTGCGGCTGGCCTGGCATATCGGCCATCGCCTTTGCCCGGCCGAGTTGCATGCCGATAGAATCCTGATCCGGTACGATCCGGTGGTCGCCGATCTGCTGCGCGGGCTGGGGGCCGAGCTCCGCAGGGTGCGGGCGCCGTTCACGCCCGAAGGCAGTGTCGACGCCGCGGAGCTGGACCCGCATATCCACCCGCCGCGACGCGACACTCACTGGCGAGACTCCTGAACTCCAGGGCCTTCCTCGCTTTGTTGCGGCGTGGCCGCCGGCGATGCGGTCAGAGCGATGGCCCGGCCCGGTTGGAGCGATCGGCGGCGGGGGTGGCGGTGGCGGCGCGCATGGCCTCCATTTCCGCCTTCAGCGCCGCCAGCTCCTGCGGATTGTCGTCGAACCAGAGATTGGCTGCCGCCTGGTGATGCGGTGAAATCGACATGCCATAGAGCACCGCCTGGATGCGGTTGACCACCGGCGGGGTGCCCCACCGCTCCAGCATTGCCGCCATCACCATCGGGAAGTCCCGCGCCACCGCGATCTCGCGATTGTGGCGGCCCTCCTCGACCATGGCGTAATAGAGCGTGCTCATATAGGCCCGCCGATCCTCCCAGCCGACCCCGGTCGTCGCGGTCACCAGCCGGTCGACGATTTGACGATATGGTCCCATCAGGGATTCGTAAAACATGGCTTGTTCCCTCCGTTCGGGGATGGGTGACCGGTCGCCCCGGACACCGGGCGGTATCGCGGTGGGCGCGGCCGGCGTGAGCCGGGCCGGCGTCCGGGCGACAGGTCGTGGCCTGTCGCACGCCGCGTCTGATCCGCTTTTGGCCGAATATTCGATCATAGTAGGGACGACACCGCGAAGATGAAAGCGTCGATCGCAAACGACGGCATCTTCCGATTCAACTCCCACCGGCTGCAATTCAACCGCGTCCATTCGAGGATTCGGGAGTCTGCGGCGTCGTGCCGCAGCAAGCGGTGCCCGTCAAATCGGGCATTCGGCAAATATTCGTGACGATTGAGAGTGGCAATTTGCCGGAAATTTTAAAGGAATATTTCTTGGTCTCAACAACATTCCAGCCCTCGTTCAGATCGTATTAAGGGCTCGGTGCTAGGCTGATCCGGCATGGAGGAATGTATTGGTTCGCGCCTCCTCGGCCCGCCGGGCAACCCGCATGGCGGAGTCGACTGATGAACCGGGCGCGGACATCTAGGCATCGGGAGTTCAGTATCATGCAGGTCTTGGCATTTGCATCCCAGAAAGGCGGTTCCGGAAAGACGACCCTGGCCGGCCATATTGCGGTCCAGGCCGAACTGATGGGCGCCGGCCCGGTCGCCCTGATCGACACGGACCCGCAAGGCAGCCTGTCGGAGTGGTGGAACGAGCGGCAGGCGGAGACGCCGCTGTTCGCCCGCACCTCGGTCGCGCAGCTTGCCGCCGACCTGCAGCGGATGCGTGCCTTCGGGATTCGGCTGCTGGTGATCGACACGCCGCCCGCGATCACCTCCACCATCGGACATGTGATCCGCCACGCCGATCTGGTGGTGATCCCGACCCGGCCCAGCCCGCACGATCTCCGCGCTGCGGGCGCCACGGTCGATCTGGTGGAAGGCCTCGGCAAGCCGCTGGTGTTCGTGATGAACGCCGCCACGCCGCGGGCCCGCATTACCTCCGAGGCGGTATTCGCGCTGTCCCAGCACGGCACGCTGGCCCCCAGCATCGTCCATCACCGCACCGATTTCGCCGCGAGCATGATCGACGGCCGGACCGTGATGGAGCTGGCCGGCGGGTCGAAATCGGCCGAGGAGATCGGCGAGCTGTGGGACTATCTGAGCCATCGGCTCAACCGGCCGGCCCGTCCGGCTGCCGCCCTGTCGACCGGTGCCGGCCCGGCCGCTGCCGTTCCAGGCCATGGTCGCGGTGCCGCGGTCGCGGCTTCGGCGGTCCGGTCCTAGAGCGGGGAGGAGGCAGCCATGAAAGCCGCTTCGCTCACCAGCGCGCTCCTGGCCCGCAAGGGCGCGGCCTCACCGGTCGGCGGCTTTGCGCTGCCGCCGCCGGCCGAACCGAAGGCATCCCGGCCGGTCGCGCCGGGGCCGGTCACGCTGGCGTTTCCGGTGGCGCCATCCGAGCCGGCCATTCGGAAGGCGAAATCCGGCTGCGCCTCTGCCGTCCCGACACCCGACCGGGCGGCGTCGCGCGCGCCGGCACTGGTCGCAAGCCTGCAGCCTTGTCCGGACCCGGCGGCCCGAATGCCGGGAGCCGCACCGCCTTCGACCGGGGGCGAACCGTCGGAGCAGTCGAAGCTGACCCTGAGGGTCGATCGTGACATGCATCTCAGGTTGAAACTGCTTGCCGCCCATCTGCACCGGAGTGCCCAGGACATCATGCTGGAGGCGCTGGATGAACACCTCGAACGGATCGGACCGCAAATCGCCTCCAACGCCTGCGCCTGCCGGGGCAGGCTCGGGATTGCCGATCCCGTCGAGTGCCAAAACACCGAATCGTGCGGTGCGGCCAAACCCGGAGACGGACTCGCCATCCCCTGATGGGGTCCGATTGACTCCCGCAACGATGGGTATCCAAGCGATGAGTGTTGCCGCCCAAACCCATGAAACATCGTCGGCGGTGCCGGCGGACCGCAGCGCCCCGCCCGCCACGCTGGCGTCGGCGCATATTCGCTTGATCAGGGCCAAGGCGATCCCGGCCGCGGCACGCAAGCCCGGCGACATCACCGACCTGCTCGCAGCAATGCCGTACCGGCCGGAGATCTCCGCCGGCCTGCCGCTGCCGGCGGCGATGGCCGATTCCTCGAGTCCGGTCGCTGACACTGCGGAACCGGAGGCCGCTGGAGCTGGCGCATCGGAGGGCGCCGGGGAGGCGGTCCGGGCTTCTTCGCCGGCGCCCGTCGCACGGCTTAGGCTGGTCGATCCGACGGCGGTGCCGTCGCCGCCCGACACCGATCCACGCAGATCCGTGCCCATCCAGCCCGCGCCGCAACGGCCACGCGAACGGGGTAGGCGCAATCCCGATATTTTCGGGTATTGGAACCGGCTGCGCGAAGGCCGGCCGTTTCCCGGATGGGACGAGATGAGCGCCCGGGAAATCGCATCCTATTGGCCGAACAGCTTCATCCTGAGCTGTGATTTCGATCAGGGGACGCCGCGCAACGGGCCGATCATATCGCGGGCGGTGCGCGTCGCCGGCGAGTCGGACCACGATCAGCCGGCCGGGGAAATCCGTTTCACCCAGCCGATGATCGAATGGATTCTGTCGGTGGGCCGCGAGGTGGCGCAATTCGGTCAGCCGGTACGCGACAGCGAAAAATTCGGAACGGTGGCCGGGCCGGTCGAATACCATGTCGTCGCCATGCCTCTGGGCGACCTGCCGCCTCGGATCGACCGCATCCTTTGCCATGTCAGCCGCGGTTGACGGAAACCGCGGCCGAGGGACCCTGACGTCTGGGCAGGGTCAGGGATTGGTCTGATCCAGCACGAGTCCCGCACCGGCGCCGACCGCGCCGCCGATCGCTGCGCCGCACCACACGCATCCGCCGGTCAAAGCGGTCCCGGCCGCCCCAACCCCGGCACCGATCGCACCGCCGCTCAGGACCCGCTGTTCGGTCCGGTTCAGCCCGGCGCAGCCGGCAAGCGCGAGAACCATAACCGCAGCCAGGGTAACCTTTACTCGAGTCGTCATGCCTGCCTCTTTGTCAGCGATTGACCGGATCAGCGTTCGGACAAGCAATGCCCGCCGAAGTCCGACACCCGAAGAATTGATTCCACCCGGTTCGGGTGCTGTCAATAGACGTGCGAAGAATCGCCCATGGAGAGCGCTTCCAGGCGGATGAAACATTCTTAATCATCATCGTCTGGCATCGGAACTGCGGCTGAGTTGGCGCCCGCCGCAAATCGCTCGATATGCTTGGAGTCGATCGGCGCGGTGCGATTGATCATTGATCCGGCGCACTCGGTATGGAGTCGGGTCGCAGGCCTATCTTGACCGGATATGGTCGTAGTTTCCCTATCCAGGCAAGGCAGGTTCTGCAAAAGTTCTGTCTTGGCCGATCGC
>CAZTNV010000093.1:0-12781 GCA_964615535.1 uncultured Mycobacteriaceae bacterium
CGGTGGTCAAGGCCGATGCCTACGGCCTGGGCGCCGCCGCGGTCGCCCCGGCCCTTGCCGCGGCCGGCGTGCGGACCTTCTTCGTCGCCCATCTGACCGAAGCCATCGCGCTCAGGGCGCTGCTGCCCGATGCCCTGATCGGCGTGTTCCACGGGCTGATGTCCGGCTGCGAGGCGGATTATCTCGAACACCGGCTGCTGCCGGTGCTCAACCATCCGGGCGAAATCGACCGCTGGTCCGCTTTGGCCCGGCGCCAGGCGGTCGCGCTGCCGGCCTTCATCCACATCGATTCCGGGATGAACCGGCTGGGGCTGGGCCGCGCCGATGTCGAGGCCCTCGCGGCGGCGCCGCACCGCCTGACCGGCATCGCCCTCAGCGCCTTTATGAGCCATCTGGCCTGCGCCGACGAGCAGGACCACCCGATGTCGGCGACGCAGCTCGCGGCGTTCCGCGCCGCCCTCGCCCGGCTGCCGCCGGCGCCGGCCAGCCTGTGCAACTCCGCCGGGGTCTTTCTCGGGCCGGAGTACCGGTTCGATCTCGCCCGGCCGGGGGCCGCGCTGTACGGCGTCAATCCGACGCCGTGGCGGGCCAACCCGATGCGGCCGGTGGTCCGCCTCGACGGCCGGGTGCTGCAGGTGCGCGACGTTGACAGCGGCATGACGGTTGGTTACGGTGCTACGCACAAAACTGGCGATCCCGCCAGAATTGCAACCATCTCCGTCGGCTATGCCGATGGGTATCTGCGGTCGCTCAGCGGGCGGGGCACCGTCGCGGTGGCCGGGCGACTGGTTCCCGTGATCGGCCGGGTGTCGATGGACCTGATCACCGTGGAGATTACATCCCTGCCGGAGGGTCTTGTGCAGCCGGGAACCCTGGTCGAGCTGATCGGTCCGCATCTGGACGTCGACGCGGTGGCCGGCGCGGCCGGCACGATCGGCTACGAGATCCTGACTTCGCTCGGCCGGCGCCATGCCCGGCGCTATGTCGGCGGAGCCCGATGACCCTGTCGTCGATCAACCTCCTGGCACCGATCGGCCGCGCGGCGCTGCTGCTGCTGGCTAATGTCGGGCGGCTCGTGCTGTTCGCCGGCTCTGCCGTGTCGCATTGCGTGCGCCCGCCCTTCTACCTCCGGCTGCTGGGGCGGCAGATCGTCGATATCGGCTATTATTCCCTGCCGGTGGTCGGGCTGACCGCGCTGTTCACCGGCATGGTGCTGGCCTTGCAGAGCTATACCGGCTTCGCCCGGTTCAATGCCGAGAGCGCGGTGGCCACCGTGGTGGTGCTGTCGGTCACCCGCGAGCTGGCGCCGGTGCTGGCCGGGCTGATGGTGGCCGGGCGGATCGGCGCCTCGATGGCGGCGGAGATCGGCACCATGCGGGTGACCGAGCAGATCGACGCGCTCACCACCCTGTCGACCAATCCCTTCAAATACCTGGTGGTGCCGCGGCTGATCGCCGGGCTGATCATGCTGCCCGCGCTGGTGCTGGTCGCCGACATCATCGGCGTGTTCGGCGGCTTCCTGATCGGGGTCTACAAGCTGGGCTTCAACCCGGGCTCCTACATCGCCTCGACGGTGCAGTATCTCGAGGCGATCGACGTGATTTCGGGCCTGACCAAGGCCGCCGCCTTCGGCTTCCTGGTGGCGCTGCTCGGCTGCTATCACGGCTATCATTCGCGCGGCGGCGCCCAGGGCGTCGGCACCGCGACGACCAGCGCGGTGGTTTCGGCCTCGATCATGATCCTGGTGTTCAACTATTTCATCACCGAGCTGTTCTTCTCCCGATGACCGAGACCGCCGGCCGCCCGCCTCCCACCCCGATGCCGTCCGACCCGGCGCCCCCCGGCGCGACTCCCCCCGGCGCGACACCGAAAATCCGCCTGATCGACGTGCACAAGAGCTTCGGCGACAAGCGCGTGCTGCGCGGCGTCAATCTCGACATCGGGCAGGCCGAATCGGTGGTGGTGATCGGCGGCTCGGGCACCGGCAAATCGGTCATGCTGAAATGCATCCTGGGCCTGATGAGGCCGGAGCGCGGCAGCATCCTGATCGACGGCCGGGAAACGGTCGGGCTGAACGGCACCGAGCGGGTCCGGCTGATGACCCGGTTCGGCATGCTGTTCCAGGGCGCCGCCCTGTTCGACAGCCTGACCGTGTGGCAGAACGTCGCCTTCGGCCTGATCCAGGGCCGCGGCATGGGCCGGCGCGAGGCCAAACGGATCGCGCTGGACAAGCTGGCGGCGGTCGGGCTGGGGCCGGAGGTGTCGAAGCTCTATCCGGCCGAGCTGTCGGGCGGCATGCAAAAGCGCGTCGCCCTGGCCCGCGCGATCGCCGCGGAGCCGGAGATCGTCTTTTTCGACGAGCCGACCACCGGGCTCGACCCGATCATGGCCGATGTCATCAACAACCTGATCGTGCAGTGCGTCCGCGACCTGGGCGCCACCGCCCTGTCGATCACCCACGACATGGCCAGCACCCGCAAGATCGCCGACCACGTCGCCATGCTCCACGAGGGCCGCATCGTCTGGTCCGGCCCGGTGGACAGGATCGACCGCTCCGGCAACGCCCATGTCGACCAGTTCATCCACGGCCGCGCGGAAGGCCCGATCCGCATGCAGATCCGGGCGTTGTAGGGCAAGGAAAGCGGCACAGGCTTTCCGCGCCGCCCTCTCGGGCCGCGCTCGCATCCGTTCCGGCCCCGGCATTCCGGCCCCGGCTGGCCCGGCGGCCGGGCCGGATCAGGGGGTTGCCGGCCGCAGGGTCCGTACCACCTCGTCGGGCGGCAGGTGGTTCGCGCCGGGCTTGTACGTCCAGTCGACCAGCTTCCCCGCGCCCTCGACCAGCGCGGTGCGGCCGACGAAGGCGCCCATGGTGGACTGGTGATCGATGGCGCGGAACTCGGCCTCGCCGAACCGGGTCTGGAACGGCAGGCCGCGCAGGCCGCCATCGATCAGGGCTTCGGTGTCCGGCGTGCCGGCCCGGCGGATCGCCGCGGCGATCGCCTGCACCGCATCGTAGCCGACCACCGAGCCGAGCCGGGGATAGCTGGTCCACCGCGCGATATAGGCCTCGCGGAACTGCCGGTGCACCGGCGTGTCGAGATCGGACCAGGGATAGCCGGTCACGATCCAGCCCTCCGGCGTTTCCGGCCCCAGCGGGTCGAGATATTCCGGCTCCCCGGTCAGCAGGCTGACCACCGCGCGGTCCTCGAACAGGCCGCGGATATTGCCCTGACGAACGAAACTGGCCAGATCCGGGCCGAAGGTGACGTTGAAGATCGCCTCGGGGCGGGCCGCCTCCAGCGCCTGCACGGTCGCCCCGGCATCGATCCGGCCCAGCGCCGGGAACTGCTCTGCGACGAATTCGACATCGGGCTTGGCGCGCGCCAGCAGTTCCTTGAACCACCGCACCGCCGACTGGCCGTATTCATAGTTCGGCGCCACGGTCACCCAGCGGCGGGCCGGCAGTTGCGCCGCCTGCTCGACCAGCATGGCGCTTTGCATGTAGGTCGAGGCGCGCAGGCGGAAGGTGTAGCGGTTGCCCTGCGACCACACCAGCGCATCGGACAGCGGCTCGGAGGCGAGATAGAGCCGGCGGTTCTGGTTGGCGAAATCGGCGATCGCCAGCCCGACATTGGACAGGAACCCGCCGGCCAGCAGCTCGACCCGCTCGGCAAAGATCAGCTCCCCGGCCAGCCGCACCGCGTCTTCCGGCCGGCCGGCATCGTCGCGATGCACGGTTTCCAGCGGCCGGCCGAGCACGCCGCCGGCCGCGTTGATTTCCTCCACCGCGAGCGTCCAGCCGCTGCGGTAGGGCAGAAGGAATGCCGGGATCACGGTATAGCTGTTGATCTCGCCGATCCGGATCGGCGCGGTGCCCTGGGCGCGCAGGATCGCCGGTGCGGACAGCGCCGCGGCGCCCGCCATCGCGGTGGTCGCCAGAAACCGGCGGCGGTCGAAACCGGTCATTGCAAAATCCCTTTCGACAGTCCAGGACCATCGCTTCCTATCACGCCCCGGCCGGTGCCGACAGCGGAAACCGGGTCGCAGAGAAGAGATCAAGGCGCCGCCACACCGGAGCACACGCAGGAGTCCGAACGATGCCGACCGGCCAGGGCCAGCCACTGATCGATGCCGCCGGCACGCTGCACCACCCGGCGGAGCGGGAGCCGCGGATCGTCTCTCTGGTGCCCAGCATCACCGAGCTGCTGTTCGATCTCGGCCTTGGCGACCGGCTGGTCGGACGCACCCATTACTGCATCCATCCGGCGGCGGCGGCGGCCGTGCCCAGCCTGGGCGGCACCGAGAAGATCCGCCTGGACCGGCTGCGCGCCTGCGCGCCGACCCATGCCATCGTGAACATCGACGAAAACCCGCGCGAGCTGGCCGAGGCGATCGCCGCGCTCGGCGTCACGGTGATCGTCACCCACCCGAACGACCCGCTCGACAATCTGGCGCTGTACCGGCTGATCGGCGGCATCTTTCGCCGCGACGCACCGGCCGCCGGCCTCGCGGCGCGGTTCCGCTCGGCCCATGACGCCCTGGTCGGCGCGGCGGGCGGCTGGCCGGCGCGGCGGGTGCTCTATCTGATCTGGAACGATCCGTGGATCACCGTGTCGCGCGACACCTACATCTCCCGCCTGCTGGCGCTGGTCAACTGGCAGACCGTGGCGCACGACCCGGCGGTGCGCTATCCGGCGATCGAGCTGGCGGCGGCCCTGCGCGAGGGCGCCGATCTGGCGCTGTTCAGCTCCGAGCCCTACCGCTTCACGCCCGGGCATATTGAGGCGTTCCGCCGCGAGCATGGCGCCGGCGGCACGGTGCCGCTGATGGTCGATGGCGAAATGCTGTCCTGGTACGGCAGCCGGGCGATCCGGGGGCTGGGCTATCTGCATGATCTGGCGGCCGGGCTGCGCTGAAACACTGGGCTGCAACACTGGGCCGAAACACTGGGCCGAAACGCTGGGCGACCGGCGGCCGGTTCAAATGCTTCGAATTGACCTGATCGGTTGTCTGGCTCGGGGAATACTGTACGGTGCCGGCATCGTTTTCAGGGAGGATTTCCCCATGCCGGACCTCGTCATCCGTTTCAAGAAGCCCGCCGACTGGGGGGACTCGATCTCGGTCCATTACTGGAACGCCACCCCGCCGGCGCCGGGAACCTCCTGGCCGGGCCTGCCCATGACCCCCGAGGGCAAGGGCTGGTACCATGCCACGCTCGGCGGCGTCGAGGCCGCCAACATGGTGTTCACCGACGGCGCCGGTCACCAGACCGGGGATCTCCGCCGGGAGCGGTCCGGCTGGTACTCCACTGACCATCGCTGGCACGATGAGGACCCGGACCGGCCGGTCGTCCCGGTGATCCGCGCGACCCCGCCGGCCCGGACCTACAACCGGCCGCAAAGCATCGCGCTTTCCGGCAGCAACCCCGGCGATGCGATCCATTACACCACCGACGGCACGCCGCCGACCACCGCCTCGCCGCGCTACACCGCACCGCTCCCGGTCGATCAGAGCACGACCATCCAGGCGTTCGGCGTCAACGAGGAGGGGCAGGCCGGGGAACCCGCCACCTTCGACTACGTGATCGACCCGGACGCCAAGGTCGGCCCCGCCCCGATCGGCAGCGGACCGCCCGGCGATTTCCGCGAGGAAACCATCTATTTCCTGATCACCACCCGCTGGTATGACGGCGATCCCGGCAACAACTTTTTCTGCCGCGACCGCATCAAGTTCAATGCCGCGACCGGCGAGGCCGAAGACCCGCACTGGCGCGGCGATTTCAAGGGCCTGATCCAGCGGCTCGACTACATTCGCGATCTCGGCTTCACCGCGATCTGGATCACGCCGCCGGTGGAGAACCGCAGCGGCCTCGATTATCACGGCTATCACGCCTATGACTGGACCCGGATCGACCCCAGGCTGGAATCGCCCGACGCCACCTACCAGGATCTGATCGACGAGGCGCATGCCCGCGGCATCAAGATCATCCAGGACGTGGTGGTCAACCATTCCTGCCAGTACGGCATCCGCGGCAAGGTCTGGATCGACCATCTGCCGATGAAATACTACGTGCCGCACGGCTCGGAACAGGGTCGGGTCAATCACGGCCCCTATCGCGGCAATCTCGGCAATTATGCCTGGCCGAACCGCGACGACAACGACAACCCGCTGGCCCCGGACTGGTACCGCGAGCGCCACCTGTCCGATCCGGAGGGCTTGGTGCCGCTGGTCGATCCCAAGACCGGCGAGACCGTGCCCAAGCCCGGCTACAATCCCGGCCGGTTCTTCGGCGTCGATGCCAACACGCTCGACCCGGAATGGTACCATCAGGAGGGGTTCATCTGCGGCGGCGACTGGGAAAGCCAGCATTCGCTGCAGCACAAGCATCTGGCGGGCGACTGCATCGACCTCGCCACCAACCGTCAGAACGTCAAGGACTACATCATCGGCTCGATCAACCGCTATCTCGACATGGGCGTCGATGCCCTGCGCATCGACACGGTGAAGCATGTCGAACGCGACAACCTTTTAGAGTATGTCAACGCCTGGAAGGCCCACAAGCCGGGCCTGTTCGTGTTCGGCGAGAATCTGGTCAAGGGCTATGGCTGGGGCGATCTGGGCGGCGGCGACAACGGCCCGTCGCCGATCCGGCCGTGGTGGTATACCCGGCTCGGCCACGACCCGCGCAACCCGAATTCCGGGGGCGATTCCGGCTTCCCCCAGCTCGATTTCGGCCTGTTCTCGACGTTCCGCGACAATCTCAGCCGGGGCAGCTTCGACGGCGTCGCCCGCGTGCTGGAAATGGACTGGATCTACGGCAACGCCACCGAACTGGTTACCTTCCTGCAAAATCACGACGTCGGCCCGGACAACGACTTCAAGTACCGCTTCAAGGGCGAGCAGTGGATGGCGGCCGCGGCCTACAATCTGCTATGGACGGCGCGCGGCATTCCCTGCCTGTACTACGGCGAGGAGATCGAATTCATGAAGGGCGCGCCGCAGGACGTGGAGGGCGAAAAGGACACGCTGGAGTCCACCGGCCGCGCCTATTTCGGCGACCACCTGACCGACGACCGGATCGGCCAGACCCAGAACCACCCGCTCTACCGCCACATCCGCCGGCTCAACCAGATCCGCCGCGCCGTCCCGGCCCTGCAAAAGGCGCCGATGAGCCATATCAGCGAATGGGGCAGCGGCCTCAGCTTCGTGCGCAACCACAACAACGGCGAGAGCTGTGCCGTGGTCGGTCTGGCGATCGGCGGCGACCAGGGCATCACCGTGGGCAACGTGATGAACGGCCAGTACACCGACGCGGTGACCGGCCACGCCATCTGGGTCTCCGGCGGCTCGATCTCCTTCCACGTCAAGGGCAACTCCGCCGGAATCTACGTCCTCAACGGCCCTGGGAAGATCGGGGAAGACGGGATGTATTTGCGGTAAAGGAGCGTGACCGCCCGCCCGGTCTTGCCGGGCGGGCGGCCCCTGTCCGTTCGGATCGATCGGACCATTTTCGGATCGGTAAACCGTTAAGGCTGTCGCGCGAGCCGGACCGCATGTCGGATGGACTGAATTTCTTCACGACGCTCGATTTCGGCAGTCTGGTGCCGGGGGAGTACGGCCGGTACCGGGCGGCCGTGAATGACGGGCTGATCTTCTTTCTCAGCGAGCTGTCGGCCGACCGGGCGTTGGCCATTCTGGCCGAGCAGGCGGCGCTGCCGGCCGGGACCGGGATCGACGAGCGGCTGGTCGCGATCGCGCGGCACAGCCCGGCGCTGCACAAGCTGGGTCAGGTGATGGCCCGCGACCGCCGCCTGCCGCCGAATCTCCGCCGGCTGCTCCAGCATCTGGAATCCATGGCGCCAACTTGGGCGCTCGACGACCTCCGGGCGGGCATCGAGCGCGAACTCGGGCCCCTGGAGCCCCTCGCGATCCGGCTGGACGAGCCGCCGCTGGCCGAGGCCAGCGTCGCCGTCGTGGTGCCCTTCGTCTGGCAGGACCCGGCCGGCGGCATGGAACGGCGCGGCGTGTTCAAGGTCCTGAAGGACGGCATCGAGGACCGGCTGGCCGAGGATCTGGACCTCCTCCAGCGGGTCGGCGCGCTGCTCGATAAGCTGTGCCACGAATACCGGCTGCCGGAAATCGAATACGAAGCCACCTTCGCCCAGGTCAGGGATCTGCTCGCCCGCGAGGTCCATCTCGACCGGGAACAGGAGCATCTGCGCCTCGCCCGCACGGCCTATCGCGCCATGCCGTCGGTGGTGGTGCCCGAGGTCTTGCCGTTCTCGACGCCCCGGATGACCGCGATGGAGCGGATCGACGGGCGCAAGGTCACCGCGGTCGAGGATCTGCCGCCGGCCGCCCGCCGCGCGCTGGCCGGGCTGGTCATCAAGGCGCTGATCGCGCAGCCGATCTGGTCCTTCGACTCGCAGGCGATGTTCCATGCCGATCCGCATGCCGGCAACCTGCTGGTGACGCCCGACGGCCGGCTCGGGATTCTCGACTGGAGTCTGGTCGGATCGCTGGACAAGCGGGACCGGGAGCGGCTGTCGCAGATCATGCTGGGCGCCGTCACCCTGGATGCCGGCGCGATCGTCCGGGCGATCGCCGGGCTGTCCGAGGGCCCGGTCGATGCCCTGGCGCTGCAAGGCGTGGTCGAGGAGGCGCTGGCGCGCATTCCGGCCGAAACCCTGCCGGGCTTGAGCTGGCTCACCGCCCTGATGGATCAGGTGCTGACCCGGTCGCGCGCGCGGTTCGGCGCCGATCTGGTCATGTTCCGCAAGGTCCTGCTGACCCTGGAGGGCGTGGTTGCCGACGTGTCGGACGATTTTCCGCTGAACCTCACCCTCGCCTGGGCGTTCCTCAGCCGGCTCGGTTTCGAATGGGGCCCCCGGGCCATGGCCCTGCCCTTCCAGCGCGATTTCCCGACCCATCTGTCCAATGCCGATATCGCGCAGCTCACCATGGTTGCGCCGATGACGGCATGGCGCTATCTGCTGCGCCTGTACGAAAGCCGCGCAGTGCGCTGAGATAGGCGGAAGACGGCTTTCCGCGCGGCCCCCCGACGCCATGTCACTGACAGCCCGCACGCCATCGCCGGCCGAATGAAAACCCTGCCCTGGAGAAGGTCTCGATGGAGATTGCCCGGATTCCCGGAACCCCGCTCTCGGTTTCCCGCATCGCGATCGGGACCTGGGCGATCGGCGGCTGGATGTGGGGCGGCGCGGAGGAGCGGCAATCGATCGCCACGCTCGACGCCGCGCTCGACCACGGCATCACGGTCATCGACACCGCCCCGGTCTACGGCTTCGGAACGGCGGAGGAGGTCGTCGGCAAGGCCCTGGCGCGTTCCGGCCGGCGCGCCGACGTGGTGATCGCGACCAAGGCCGGGCTGGACTGGCGCGGGGGCAGGCCATTCCGCGACGCCTCGCGCCGGCGCATCGCCCGCGAGGTCGAGGAGTCGCTGCGCCGCCTTCGGACCGATTATATCGACATCTACCAGATCCACTGGCCCGATCCGCAGGTGCCGATCGAGGAAACCGCCGAGGTCATGCTCGATCTGCACCGCCAGGGCAAAATCCTGGCGATCGGCGTGAGCAATTTTTCGGTCGAACAGATGGCACGGTTCCGGGCGGTGGCGCCGCTGCACACGTCGCAGCCGCCCTTCAACCTGTTCGAACGCGACTTCGACGCCGAGGGCCTGCCGTTCTGCCGGGACCATGACATCGCGACGCTGGGCTATGGCGCGCTGTGCCGCGGCCTGCTGTCCGGCCGGATGACCGCCGATACCGTGTTCGAGGGCGACGATCTCCGCCGGGCCGACCCGAAATTCCAGCCGCCGCGCTTCGCCCAATACCTCGCGGCGGTCGAGCGCCTGGACCGGTTTGCACAAGAGAACTACGGCAGGCGGGTGATCCACCTCGCGGTGCGCTGGATGCTCGATCACGGCATCACGATCGCGCTGTGGGGTGCCCGCCATCCCGGCCAGCTCGCGCCGGTCGACGAGGTGATGGGCTGGTCGCTCGACGAGTCGGCCCGCGCCGAGATCGACCGGATCGTCGGCGAGACCGTCACCGACCCGGTCGGCCCGGAGTTCATGGCGCCGCCGGAGCGCGCCGCGGTGCTGCCGTAACCCGCGGCGCCGGCACCGGCAGGGTTCAGCGCCGCATCGGGATCAGCGTCTCGCGCCCGGTCGCACGCCCGGTCTCGCGATTGTCCGGCCCGCTCCACACCCCCTCGAGCGACCCGTCCGGCCGGATGGCATAGGTCGCCATGATGCCGTTGTCGAAGCGCACCACCAGATTGCCGCCCTGCACCTCGCCCCGGCCCCGGAACGTATCGGCGGCGACCCGCTGGACCAGATCGTAACCGGTGCCGGAGCGGACCAGTTCGGTGGTGCCCTCATACTGCGTCTCGCTGCCGGGATTGGTGCCGACCGTGCGATAGGTCCCGGACAGGTCGCCGACCTGGTTGGCCGCCACGGCCGGCAGCGCCGCGCCGATGAACAGCACGAGCATGAAGGTGAGCAGTCTCATGGCTTGATCTCCTTGACACAGGTCGGGGACACAAATCGGGGGGCACGGCTCGGGCCGCTTGAGCTTCGACCCGAACCACACATCCTATCATGGACCGCGACCGGGACCAGCGCCCCGCGGGCAGCCTGGTCGGCGACCGGCCAGGGAGAGACTTCATCGGACCGGGCGGTGCGGTAACCAGCAAGGACAACGTCGCCCCGGAAGGCGCATGAGGAGCCTCGTTTGATCAACCGCGACATCCTATATGATGTGATATCATTTGGAACATGAAGCTTGTCTTGGACACGGATGTCATCGTTGCCGGGCTGCGCAGTCCGACGGGAGCATCCGCGGCGCTCCTGCGATCCATCCGTCGTGGGCAGGGAGTACTTCTGCTCAGCGCCACCCTATTGTTCGAATACGAAGCGATATGCCGCCGACCGGACCACCGCCTCGCGACCGGCCTGACGGCCGGGGATATCGAAGTCTTCCTCGACGGCCTGGTATTCCTGGCCGAGCCGGTGGAAACGCATTTTCGGTGGCGGCCGCAATTGCGCGACCCGGGTGACGAAATGGTGCTGGAAACGGCCGTCAACGGGCGAGCCGCGGGGATCGTGACCTTCAACAGGCGGGATTACGGCGAGACCCCTGCCCGCTTCGGACTCTTGTTATTGTCGCCCGGCGAGGCCCTGAGGAGACTGGAACCATGACGACCAGGACGACGACCTACCCCTTGCGTCTGCCCCGCTCGCTGAAGCTGGCGATCGAGCGGTTGAGCAAGCAGGACGGCACCAGCATCAACCAGTTCGTGGTGATGGCCGTCGCGGAAAAGGTCTCGGCCATGACGACGGCCGAATACTTCGCCGCACGCAAGGACCGAGCGGACATGGACGCCTTCGATCGCATCATGGACCGGCCCGGCGGGGAGCCGCCGCGCGCCGGCGACGAGGTGCCCTGACCGGACGGGCATGCCCACGCCGGAGCCCATGGACCGTCCGCCCTGCCCGCCGCCCTTGACGGCAGGCCCCAGCGGGCGATCTGATCACGCCTGCTTCCCGACCGGCCGTTAGAGTGTCCGTTGCCCGACATCGCTCCCGATAGCGCCCCCGCGTCCGGCCGCAAGCCCGAGGACGCCGCCGCCTCCCCCGTGATGGCGCAGTACCTGGAGGTCAAGGCCGCCCATCCGGAATGCCTGCTGTTCTTCCGCATGGGCGATTTCTACGAGTTGTTCTTCGACGACGCGGTCAAGGCCGCGGCGGCGCTCGACATCGCGCTGACCCGGCGCGGCCGGCACGAGGGGCTGGACATCCCGATGTGCGGCGTGCCCTGGCACGCCCACGAGGCCTATCTGGCGCGGCTGATCCGCCAGGGCTTCAAGGTCGCGATCTGCGAGCAGATGGAGGACCCCGCCGCGGCCCGGCGGCGCGGCGGCAAGACCATTCTCCAGCGCGCGGTGGTGCGGGTGGTGACCCAGGGCACGGTGACCGAGGACAGCCTGCTCGAAGCCCGCGCCAACAATCATCTGGTCGCGCTGGCCGAGGCCGGCGGGGCGCTCGGGTTGGCCGCGGTCGATATCTCGACCGGCGAACTCGTTCTGGAACCGGTGGCGCCCGACCGGCTGGCGGTCGCGCTGGCCCGGCTCGAACCCAACGAGCTGCTGGTGCCGGACCGGCTGATCCAGCGCCCCGAGCTGTTCGAGCCGTTCGGCCAGTGGCGCGACCGGATGACCGTGCAGCCGGCCAGCCGGTTCGACAGCGAGAATGCCCGCCGCCGGCTGCTGGCGCTGTACGGCGTGGCGACGCTGGACGGCTTCGGCGGGTTTGGCCGGGCAGAGGTGGCGGCGGCCGGCGCGCTGGTCGATTACATCGACCTGACCCAGCAGGGAAGGCTGCCGCGCCTGTCGCCGCCGCGGCGGCTGGCCGAGGGCGCGGCGATGGAGATCGACGCCGCGACACGGCGCAATCTCGAACTGGTCCGCACCCTGTCGGGCGAGCGCAAGGGCAGCCTGCTCGCCACCATCGACCGCACGGTCACCGGTGCCGGGGCGCGTCTGCTGGCCCGGCATCTGGCGGCGCCGCTGACCGATCCGGCGGCGATCGACCGGCGGCTCGACGCCGTCCAGTTCATGGTCGAGGACGAGGCCCTGCGGGCGGCGGCACGCGCCCGGCTGCGGTCCTGCCCGGACATCGAGCGGGCCCTGTCGCGGCTCAGCCTCGGCCGCGGCGGCCCGCGCGATCTGGCCGCGATCGGCCGCGGGCTGGCGCAGGCGG
>CAZTNV010000094.1:0-12719 GCA_964615535.1 uncultured Mycobacteriaceae bacterium
GCAACTGTTCGAGCACAATGGCAGGCGGCCATGGTGCAGCATCAATTTCGTCGCCTGCCATGACGGGTTCCCGCTGGCCGACGTGGTCAGCTACAACGACAAGCACAATCAGGCCAATGGCGAGGACAATCGCGACGGCAGCAGCAACAATTGCAGCGACAACAACGGCGTTGAAGGCCCGACCAACGATCCCCGCATTCTCGATCTGCGCGCCCGGCGGCAGCGCAACATGTTTGCCACGGTGCTGTTCTCCCAGGGCACGCCGATGATTCTGGCCGGTGACGAGCTGAGCCGGACCCAGCGCGGCAACAACAACGCCTATTGCCAGGACAACGAGATTTCGTGGCTGGACTGGCAGAATTCCGACGATCGCAAGAGCCATCTCCACGGTTTCGTCCGGCGCCTGATCGCGCTGCGCCGGGCGCATCCCATGCTGCGCTGGCCGCGCTATCTCCATGGCCGCAACGAATCGCCCGTCGGCGTGCGCGATCTCGGCTGGTTCACGCCGCACGGCAAGGAAATGGCCGATGCCCAGTGGCAGGACTATTTCGCGCGCTGCATGGGCATGCTGCTGGCCGGCGACGCCGATTCCTACCTGCTGCCGAGCGGCGATGCGGTCTCCGACAGCATGCTCCTGCTGATTCTCAATTCGCACAATGATCGGGTCCCGTTCACCTTGCCGCGCGTTGCGGGCAGCGAACAATGGTCCTGCCTGATCGACACCGCGGCACCTGATCGCCCGGAGGGCGAATTGAAGGCCGGCCAGGGCGAAGTGGTGGCGATCGAAGGCCGGTCGGTCATCCTGTTTGCCCTCGACCGCACGGTTTGATCGGCGCGGCAATCCCTCATTTGATCCGGCGCAGCCGTCCGATCGCCGCCGACTCGGTGATCGTCCGGAACTCTGCATGCTTGCCGTTGACTCTGGTGGCGTGTAAGTTTGCCGGCATTACCGTGACCGGCAGCGAAAGGTGGCGAATACCGAAGAAAAAATCGCTTTGTTCAGAATGGGTTGTCGGCCTTTTTACAGCTTGCCGCATGCCTGAAACAGACAAAATATAAAGGGAATAGGGTGGCGCGGCCGTGCCTTGGCGCACCATGTGCGACGGGCGGAGCCTCGCAGGGGAAGGATGGAGGGCTGATCATGGGTGGCGATGGCGCGGATCGGGAGCACGACGAAGCGGTACCGCAAGACGGCATTGTGGGCCAAGACGAGAGCCTCGCGACCATTGGCACGCGTTCTGCCCCCGGTGAACCTGCTCCGAGCGAAGCGGGCCCAAGAGAAGCCGAAACGGTTGAGGCCGGTGGCGGTTCGGCCGCCGGCGGCGCCGGATCGGAACCGGCAGGCGTGGCGGAGGATCGGCTGACGGCGCCCGCCGGCGACGTCCCGGCTGGCGATTTCCCGGTGGTCTACGAGGACCGCCCGGGTCCGCTGCCGTCGCCGCAGGATGTCACACCGCTGCCGCCGGATGTCCTCCGGCGGATCAGTGAGGAAATTCGGCGCAGCTTCCCCGACGCCTCCGACGAAAACGAACTCGTGCTGATGGATGTCGATCCGCGGCGGGTGCATGCCTACTGGACCCTCAATTATGGCGACGTGGCCGAGGCACGGCGGACCCTGGGCGAGGCCGGCCGGCAGGCGGCGATGGTGTTGCGGTTTTATGCGGTTGCCGACGGCGATGCCCCGGATGCCTGGCCGGGTCAGTCCTTCGATGTCGAAGTCCAGGGATTGCAGAGCCGCCATTATGTCGATGTCACGGGCGATGGCGGCCGCTACTTCGCCGAGGTCGGTTTGCGGGCGCCCGACGGGTCGCTGATCTCTCTGGCCCGCTCCGATCTGCTGACCCTGCCGCGCTTCGGTCAATGGGCCGAGGCGGAGGATCGGATCGTCGAGGTCGGGGGCGGCGAGGGCCGGACTTTCCCCGAGGCGGCTTTCCCCGAAGCGGCGCTGCCCGAGCCGGCCCTGGATGCCCGCGAGCGTCTGACGGCACTGGTCCGCGGCTATTACGCAGAACGATCGGTCAAGTCCCAGGCGGTCAAGTCCCAGGCAGCGCCGCTGGCCGAATGGCCGAAACCGGCGGTCGGCCTGCCCGATGACCCCTGGGCCGTGCCGGGCGAAATGGCACCGCGGGTTGCCGGTTCCGGCGAGCCGCGGGCCGGTCTGGAACCGGTGTTCCCGCTGGTGACCGACGAATTCGGCGAAGCGGCGCAGCCCGGCGAGGCCGGCGGGCCCGGTCCCGGCGACCTGGCCGGCGGTCCTTCCGCAGCCGCGGCGACGGCGGCGGGTGGGGCGCCGGGTTTCGCGCATCCCGGTCACGGCGCGCAGCCGCAGGCTGATCATGTGCAGGGCCAGCCCGGTCATCCGGACCGCCCGCATTGGGGCGGGGAAGCCCATGGGGGCGCGGCGGCGCATGGCGCGGCGGCGGGCGGTTTCGCCGGGGTTTCGGACCCGTCTGGCCGCGGCACGCAGGCCCCGCACGGGGCGGGCGGCGAATTCCCGATCGCGGCTCCACCCGACACGTCGATCGGTGCGGCTGAGACCGGCGGGGCCGGCCAGTGGAGCGCCGAGCGGTGGAATGCCGATCACGGCTCTGGGGATCGCGGCTCTGGGGATCGCGGCTCTGGGGATCACGGCTCTGGGGATCACGGGACGGCCGATCACGGGGCCGGGCATCATGGCGGCATCGAGCATGGCGGCGGCGGGGGCGGAGAGGCTCCGGCGGGCGACCGGTCCGGCGGCCATCACGGGTCGGCATCGGCGGCGGGCGGCGGCGGTGCGCCGGCCCCGCTGGAGAGCATCATGTCGCTGTCCAGCTTTGCGCTCGGCCGGCAGAGCGTCAACCTGGAGATCAATGCGGAGCTGCATATCTACGGCCGCAGCCAGCCGGGCACCGAGCTGACCATGTTCGGTCAGCGGGTGACGTCGCGGCCCGACGGCAGCTTTTCCATCCGGCGCCCGCTGCCGAGCGGCGCTCTGGTCATGCCGATGATCATGGCATCCGGGTCCCCGACTGGCCAGGGCGAATAGCCGTGCCCCATCGCGGCTATCTCTGTCTGGTGCTGCACGCGCACCTGCCCTATGTCCGCCATCCCGAACATGAGAGCTTCCTCGAGGAGGCTTGGCTGTTCGAGGCCATGACCGAATCCTATCTGCCGTTCGTCCGGGTGCTCGACCGGTTGATCGCCGACGGCATCGCGTTCCGCCTGACCCTGTCGCTGTCGCCGCCGCTGATCACCATGCTGCAGGACCCGTTCCTGCAACAGCGCTATCGCGCCCATCTCGCCAAGCTGCGGACGCTGGCCGAGAGCGAGGTGCATCGTACCGACAACGACCGCCGCCTTCAGGCGCTGGCGCGGATGTATCAGGGCCTGCTGGAGGAGACCCATCACACCTTCGAGGAGCGCTGCCGCGGCAATCTGATCGGGGCCTTCAAGGGCTTCCAGCAGGCCGGTTTCCTGGAAATCATCACCACCGCCGCGACCCACGGCTATCTGCCGCTGCTGCGCGTCGAACCGGCGGCGGTCCGGGCTCAGGTTCTGATCGCGTCGGAGTTTTATCAGAAGGTCTTCGGCCGCCCGTCGCCCGGCTTCTGGCTGCCGGAATGCGGCTTCTATCCGGGGCTGGAACAGGTGCTGGGCGAGGCCGGCGCGTGGTACTTCTTCGTCGATACCCACGGCCTCACCCAGGCCAGCCAGCGCCCCCGCCATGGCACGCTGGCGCCGGTCGCGTGCCCGAACGGCGTCGCCGCCTTCGGCCGCGACCATGAGTCCTCGAAACAGGTCTGGAGTGCCGAGGAGGGCTATCCGGGCGATCCCTGGTATCGCGAATTCTATCGCGACATCGGCTTCGACCTCGATTTCGACTATATCAAGCCCTACTTACTGGACGGCACCACCCGGATTCATACCGGGTTCAAGTATCACCGCATCACCGGCAAGACCCTTCACAAGGAACTCTATGATCCGGTCACGGCGCGCGACCGCATCGGCCATCACGCCCAGGATTTCCTGAACCGGCGCGCACGGGCGATCGGGCAGGCGGCCGTGCAGATGGATCATCCGCCGCTGTTCGTCTGCCCCTATGACGCCGAGCTGTTCGGCCATTGGTGGTTCGAGGGGCCGCAATGGCTGGACGCCCTTATCCGCAAGGCGGCCGGCGATTATCGCGACGTGATCGAGCTGGTCACGCCCTCGCAATACCTGCACCGGCATTCGGCGCTGCAATGCGCCGTGCCGTCGGCCTCGAGCTGGGGCGACAAGGGCTATAACGAGGTCTGGCTGAACGATCAGAACGATTGGATCTACCCGCACTTACACCGGGCCGCCCGCCAGATGCAGCATCTGGCCCAGCAGCATGCCGATGCCCCGCCCGGCAGCCTCACCCGGCGCACGGTTCAGCAGGCGGCCCGGTCGCTGCTGCTGGCCCAGGCCTCGGATTGGGCGTTCATCATGAAAAGCGGGACCACGGTCGATTTCGCTCGCGATCGTACCCGCGACCACCTCGCCCGATTCAACTATCTGGCGGATACGCTGCGGGTCGGCCGACTCGATGAATGGCGCTTGCGCGGTCTCGAGTTCATGGACAATATCTTCCCCGATCTGAACTACGGGGTCTTCGCCTAGCTCGCCGAAACTCTTGACAGTGCCTGCCCTGCCCTGCTGCAAGCCATTGAGTCTGAAGACATCCGTCGTGGTCCGACCGGCCCGGTCGAGGCCTCTGGATCGGGCCTCGCGGCGAGAACCCCGCGTCCCGGACGCCGGTCCGGTGCGATGTCGCGGCGATCGGCGATGGGGCAAATCCGCCCTTGCGTCCGGGGTATGCTCGGTGGGAGAAGAATGCGTGGTTTGCGCCGCCACTCCCGGCACCGTCCTTCGCCCCGAGTGATCCCGCCGCGATGCCGATCGCGAAATCCGAGACCGAGAATCCGGCAGCCGGAAAGACCCATGAACGCACAGACCGGTCAAGGTCGTTGAAGTCGTTGCCCGAGCGGCTGACGGAAAACTGCGCCGGCACCGCCATTCGCCGGGCGTGAACCGCTGTAAACCCGCGGCGATCACCGACAGCGCCAGGCCCGAAGACGGAGAAGATAGGCAATGTATATCGTCATGGTCGCGCCCGAATGCGCTCCGGTCGCCAAGGTCGGCGGCCTCGGGGACGTCGTCCAGGGGCTCACCAATGAACTGTCGATCCGCGGGAATTACGTCGAGATCATCCTGCCGAAATACGATTGCATGCGCTATGACCGGATCTGGGATCTTCAAAAGGTCTATTCGGGCCTGTGGGTGCCATATTTCAATCAGTGGATTCACTGCGACGTGTATTTCGGTCACGTCGATCATATGAAATGCTATTTCATCGAGCCGCACTCGCCGCATAACTTTTTCAATCGCGGGGTCTATTACGGCCACAAGGACGATGCCGACCGATTCGCATTCTTCTGCCGGGCGGCGCTGGAATTCATGCTCAAGTCCGGCAGGCATCCGGACATGATCCATTGCCATGACTGGCAGACCGGTCTCGTCCCGGTTCTGCTGTACGAGATGTACAAGCATATCGGGATGGGCCATCCCCGGGTCTGCTACACGCTGCACAATCTGGGGCATCAGGGCATCGTCGGAGAGCACATTCTCCGCCAGGTCGGGCTCAACCCCGGCCATCTGATGCATCCCGACCGCCTGCTCGACCATACCCATCGCGGCGCCGCCAACCTGATGAAGGGCGGCATCGTCTATTCCAATTTCGTGACCACGGTGTCGCCGCGCTATTCCCACGAAATCCGCTTCACCGATCAGGGCCAGGGCCTGCAATCCACCCTCAACCACCATCACTACAAGCTGGGCGGAGTCTTGAACGGCGTCGATTACAGCGTGTGGAACCCGGAAATCGACCCGCATATCGCCGCCCGGTTCGGCCTCGGATATTTCAAGTACAAGTTCGACAACAAGGATGCCCTGCGCAGCCGGTTCATGATGCGCGACGAATTCAGGCCGATCGTTGCCGCGGTCAGCCGGCTGGATCGCCAGAAGGGCGTGGAGCTGATTCGTCATGCGCTGTTCTTCGCCATCAACCATGGTGCCCAGTTCGTGCTGCTGGGCGCGGCTTCGGAAGGGGCGATCAACAACGATTTCTGGAGCCTGAAGAAATACCTCAACGAAAACCCGGATTGCCATCTGGAGATCGGTTACGACGAACACACCGCGCATCTGATCTATGCCGGCGCCGACATGATCGTGATCCCCAGCGCCTATGAGCCCTGCGGCCTGACCCAGATGATCGCGATGAAACACGGCGTGGTGCCGATCGTCCGCGCGGTCGGCGGCCTGGTCGATACCGTGTTCGACGCGAACTATTCCGACCGGCCGTACCATGAACGCAACGGGTACGTGTTCAACGACTACAACTATCAGGGCCTGGAATCGGCCATGCGCCGGGCGATCGGCCTGTGGTACAAGTATCCGGCCTATTTCCAGCAGCTCCGCGAAAACGGCATGCGCTACGATTATTCGTGGAACCGGCCGGGCCAGGACTATCTGAACATCTACAATTTCGTCAAGGCCTAGCGCTGCCCGCTCCCGGGTGGGCCGACGCACGGCCCGTCTCGGTCACGAACGGCGGTGCCCGGCCTTGCGGGCGCCGCCGCGACCTCCCGGTCAGAGACCGTTTCCCGGTCGGAGACCGTTGCCTGCCCGCCGGGCTTACAGGGCCGCCGAACTCGGGGCCATCAGGGCTTCGGCGCGCGCCAGATAGGCGGCGACGACATCAAGATCGCCATGCGCGCGATCGACCCAGGACTCGCCCCAATAGAAGTTGCAGCTTGTCTCGGCCCTCAACAGATGCCACTGCGCCTCGTGCAGCGCGTTGGTCAGTTCGCCGGTCCGCTCCGGCGCACTGGCCGCGCGCAGACGGGCCGCGTGAAACTCGGCGCTGATCTGGCGCACCCGGGCCAGCGCGTCCTTCTGCATCTGCGACCCGGTCCATTGCATGAAATCGAAGCCGTGATGGGTATCGGTGTTCCAGGCGCCGGTATGCACCTTGACCTTGGTTTCGGCCGGATGCCGGGCGAGATAGTCGCGGATGAACACCGGCCGGATCGCGGTTTCGCCGGCTCTCACATGGTCCAGCAACTTCTGATAAAAGAAGGTCCAGAAATTGGCCTCCTTGTGCACGTTGCGGAACCAGCCGCCATTGTCGCCGTCGCTGCACGTCGTGACCAGCGGCGAGAAATCGCACCACCGCGTGCGCTCGACCAGCTCGTTGTTGAACCACTCGTATTCCATGCCGGCGAGCTGGGCGTTCGACAGATCGCGGTCGCGCACGATGATGGTGATCTGCTCGCCGCCATACTCCGCGATGTGCGGACGATAGCGCGTCGACTGCCACGGCATCGGTTCCAGCGGCTCGACATATTCGCAATCGACCAGCACGAACTGGTATCCGAGATGCTTCAGATGCGGAATCATCTCCATGCAGAACGACATTTCCGGCGGCCAGAAGCCGGGGAAATCGGTCCGCCAGAAAACGTGCCGGGCGATCGCCAGCCAGCGCTGCAAATGCTCGTCCCAGTCCGCTTCCGGCGTCAGCGGCAGGACCGGGTGGTAGAACCCGGTGCCCAATATGTCGAAGATCTTGCGGTTCTGCAGCCACCACAGCAGCGAACCGCAATCGGCGATGCCATAGACCCGCGACTGGAAATCCGGATTGGTCAGGGTTTCCAGAAGCGTCCCGGACATCGACAGATGCACGCGCGCGATATCCTCGTATTGCCAGGTCGAGCGCGGCATGCGGTCCAGCGCGAACAGGATTTCCTTGGCCTCCCATTCATTGTGCTGGAGCAGAGAGTCGAGATTGCCTGATGGCTGATGCAGGTTCAGCACCAGGGCATGCGAAATTTCCGTCATGTCGCCAAACCCCTAGCCAGTCTTCGTCCACACAGTTCTTGATCCGACCGGTCGCCCCGCGCCGCGTTCAGGGCCGGCGGCCGGCCGGCTTGCCGCCCGCTGCGGGGATCGCCGGCTTTGCCGCCGCCGGGGCCTTGACCGGCGGCACCGGGGACGCCGATGCGGCAGGCTTGGGCGCCGGGTCCGCAAGCGGGGCCTTGACCGGTCCGGCCGGACCCGATACTGCACCGGCCGGTTCGGCTGCGGCAACCGCTTCCGCCTCTGGCCCGGCCTTGACCGCGGCCGCCGCGACGGCGGCGCCCGCCGCGGCCGGCTGGATGTCCTTCGGCTTGATGTCCAGGGGCGGAACCGTGTCGCGAAGCGCGGCGGCCGCCTTCGGCTCAGGAACCGGCGCCGCCTTCGGCTCGGGAACCGGCGCCGCCTTCGGCTCGGGAACGGCCGGGCCGGAAACCGTGTCGGGTCGCGGCTCCGGCTCCGGCATCGGCGTCGAGCCGTCCGGCTCCGGTTCCTGCTCGCCGCCGGCCGGCACGACCGAGTCCGGCTCCGGCTCGACGATCAGCCTGTCCATATGGTCCGCCTCCAGCCCCTTGAACGGCTCGGGCGGCGGCGGTTCCGCGACGTCCCCCTCTTCGGAGGGCGGCGGGGCCGCCATCGGGAAGGAGTCGACCGCCACCGGCCTGGCAGCGGCGGCCGCCGAGCCCTCGGATTTGGCGATGGCGGCGGGCCGCACCGCCCAGGGCAGGATCGGCGTCGGACCGACCGAGGGCTCGGGCGATGGCTCGGCGGCGGGTTCGGCCGCCGGCCTGACCGGCAGCTCGATCCGGGTCGCCGGTGTCGGTGCCGCCGGTGTCGGGGCCGCCGGTGTCGGGGCCGCCGGGGTCGCGGCGGGCCGGGCCGCCGGCTCGGGCTGGGTCGCCAGCGCCGCCTCGGCCTCGGTCAGCAGGGTTTCGGCCGCGCCGGTCAGCTCGTAGAGCCGCGGCAGCCAGGCCTCGCCCCAGTACAGATAGCAGCTCGTCTGGGCCTGCAAGATTAGCCGCCGGGCCTGATCCAGAACGCCCCGAATGGCCGCCGGCAGGGGCTTGGACGAAGTGCGGATCGCCCAGTACCGGCCGCTGGCCAGCCGCACGGTGTTGACGACGTGGCGCTGCGCCTCCGATCCGCCCCAATGCGAGAAATCGAAGCCGGACACCGAGCCGACGATCCAGTCCGCGCTGCGGACATGCGCCTCGCACTCCGGCGGGTGGTCCCGCAGATACCCGGCCAGCGGCACCGGCCGGATCGGGAATTCGCCATTGCCGACGAACTCGACATAGGGCGCAAAAAAGGCGCCGAAGAACCCGGTCGCCTCGTCCATCTCGCGGAACCAGGCGCTGTTCTCGCCGTCCGACCAGGTGGTGAGCAGCCGCGGCTCCAGCGGCCGCGGCGAATGATTGGCCCGCCAGCGCACGTCATGGGCGAATCCCTGACAGGTCAGCCCGGTCGCCTGGGCGCCCGACACCTCGTGTTCGCGCGGCACCACGGTGATCGACTGGCCGTCCCAGCAGGCGGTATAGGGCCGGTAGATGTCGTGCACGCCGTCGAAGGGCTGCACATGGGCGCCGTCCACCACCGCGTATTCGAAGCCCGCCCCGGCCAGCGCCGGGATCATTTCCGGGCAGAACGCCATCTCCGGCGGCCAGAACCCCACCGGCGCCCGGCCGAACGTGTCCTCCATGATCTGCTGCCCGGCGACAAGCTGATCCGCCCAGTCCTCGACCGGGATCAGCGGAAACACCGGATGGAAATAACCCATGCCGATCAGCTCGATGTTCTCGGCGGTGCGATAGGCGTCGAGCATCGCGGGAATGTCGATCCACTGGCGATAGCGGTCGATCACCCAGGGATCGCGCAACTGTTCGAGCAGAACGCCGGAAAAGCCGACATGCAGAAACCCGAAATGCGGATATTTGTGCGCATAGCGCACCACCCGGTCATAGCAGCGAATGATCTGCTGGGCTTCCCATTCATTGCTCTCCGCCAGCAGCCTTAAATTGCCGGGCGGCTGATGCATGTGAAGGCCCAGGGCATGAAAGATGTTGGACTGCGGCATGCTGGCATACTCCAGGAAACAGGCGTACCGGCGGCGGCGCAAGGACTCAACTCTACCAGCGCCATGCGCGACGCCCCCCGCCCGGCGGCGGCGCAGGGCCTCGCCCGATCGACCCCCCCGATCGACCCCCCCGATCGACCCGTATGATCGGAACTCTCGGAGTGGCCAAGAGGATGAGGCGATCCGGACGGCCGCCGGGGCATGCCGCCCGGCCCCCTCCCGGGCCGCGCGGCAGGTCCCGGCTCGTGGCATCGGCCGCGGGATCGAGTCCCCAAAGCCACCCCGAAGCGACCTGGGCGAATTCGGCCGCGACCATACGCCAAGCCCGCAACCGGCTCAAGGCCCAGCGCCGCCCACCGCCCCGCAATCCCCGCCACGAACCCGCAACCGCCCGGTGGGGTGCATGATCGGCGAATTGGTCCCAGCCAGCCGCTTCAGCCGCCGCATCAATAGATCCGGCTCGGCCGATCCTGCTTTCCGACAGGAGCCGACGGAACACCTTCAATGCAACATCGGCATTCCCAGCCTGCGGCCAAGCGCTTCGACGTGAACCAGGCTCGCAACATTTTGCAGCAATGACACGTCTTCTGTACTCAAAACCTTATCGTGCACCGCAAGACGGTTACGGACCGGCAATTCATCGCTCCCTGCATCAGAAAATGCCATGAATTTTGATGCCACCGAAACATGATGCGGCGAAACAGTAGCGATAACAATTCTGTCCGTTGGACCGGGGAAAACGGCAAAATCAAAGCGATGCAGCTTGCCGCTTTTTCCTCTTACTTCATGGCACTTTACTATTTGTGATGCTGAAAACACCTCAGAAATTACGGAATACACTTTGTCTTCCAGATCTCCCTCAACCTCATTCCGGGTGAGGCTTGCCGCCTCCCGCGCTGCGGCGGCCGAGGCGTTGGCAACAGCGAGAACCGCGGACATCAGCCAATCCGCGGACGAAACCTCAGAAATCAGCACATCTTCGTCTACCTTAAGGCTATAGGATGCAGCCTGAGCATTCAGAGTGCGTATAATCGAGGGCAAGTCTCGCCCATGCAGCCAGGCAAAACGGCTCGCGCCACCGCCATCATGCACCTTGAATCCGTTCCCGACCTTTACAATGAAAATTTCAACCGGGTCAAATGAAGGGTAGAGGCACTGCGTGGTAATGCAGGCGCCACTATCCGTCTGGACGCAAGATGACAGCGAGGTCAGCGCGGCGAAAATTTCGTTGCAGGCTTCTGGCTTAAGCATCGAAGATCTCTTCTTGTCGAGGTACATCGAACCCACGTTGATCATGTTCAATGAACAGCCTTATACGCACCGCAAACCAAAACAGGGCTTGGGGCAATCTGCGAATTTGCGGCAGAAGATGCCTCCGCGCCTGCAACTCCCAAGTCTTGGGAGTGCGCAACAAGAATTCCCGGTTATCCGGCCATGCGTGCTCATGAGATCCCCGCACAATCGGTTCAAGGCCCTCAACCTGCGCCGCCCATGGTGGGTTGCGATGCGATCGCTGATCATCCTTTTCGAGGTGAACGTACCAGATCGGCTTCCCGTCAAAGAGCAATGAGAATCCCGAGTGACCTCGCCATCTTTTGTTGCATTGAAAACGAAACTGCGATCTCACGGTCCCGCCGGAGTCCTTGACATTCCAACATGCGACCAGTTCGCTCGGTCGTGATCCTTGCTGCCAAACCGGCGGCAGCCCGCTCAACCATTTCTCCTCTCGAAGAAACCGGTCGATGTCCGCCACCTCGGCAGCTCTGATCGACGCATCCATGCGCCGACCTTACAGAACGTGCACACTCAACGCGATGACAAATCCGCCGCAAGATCTTGCGATCCGATATGCCGACCGCCACTCATTCGATCACATGCACACTCCGGGCCCGCTTTCCGCGGCGTCGTCGGCGGCTGCTCCGTTGCCCTTGTCTACAGGCCCTTGTTGTCCCGCCCCGCGACGTCTGCCGCGGGCCGCTGTTCCGGTGCCCGATCATCCGCCGTCAATCCATCCTGCATGGCGATACATGATGCCAATATGGGGACGGTATCATTGTGCCAAGTGGATTATCGGATGGATTTGCCGCGTAGCGATTCATGCTTTCCCGCGTATAGGATTGCCGCTACCGTCCTGCCCGGCGCGCCGGGAGCCGGGGAGGAAGCCGTGACAAACCGTGACATTCGGGCACTCTTTCCCGCCGTGACAAACCGTGACATCCGGGCACTTTTTCCGCGCGCGGCCGTTACAAACCGTGACGAACCGTGACATCCGGGAACGCGGCCGGTCCGCGCTCCCGCGCCCGGCAAAAACCCGTTGCGCGGAACCCGCCGCTTCGGTTAGACAATATTGGGTGGAAGCTTCGGCTGCTGCGCACGCGCGCCGAAGCGGCCGATCGGGAGGATGGGGTCGTGGCCCAGCCGCGAGGCACGCATCGGCGGAACGCCGCGGTCGCAGCGATTGCGACGGCGCCCGTCCGTGCGCTCCCGGCGTTCCGGCTCGCCGTCTCCCTGTCCGCCCTGGCCCTCGGCCTCCTGCTCCTGCGACTTAGCGGCCCCTGGACGGTCTGAGTCGGTTTGCCGACGGGCGTTCAGGGGACAGCCGGCAACGGCGCACGCCGCAAGGCGCCTTTTCCCGCGACAGTCTGCCGAGGAGCACGTTCCGTGACACTATCCGACATCCGGCGGGCCGAACCCGCCCCCACCCCCTCCGAATCCGATCGCGTCGTCATCTTCG
>CAZTNV010000095.1:0-12632 GCA_964615535.1 uncultured Mycobacteriaceae bacterium
CGGCCGGCGGGCGGCGCATCCGCTTCCGCGGGTTCCCCTGCGGAATGCGTGCCCGGCGGAAGCGCTTCGAGTGCCGGCTTCAATTCGAACAGGAGACGCACGGGCGGACAATCGTAACCGACCATGACGAACCGGGCCGGCCGCGCCTGAGTCAACGTGCCGCCCTTCAGCCGCTCGATGGTCTCCCGGTGGCGCTCCTTGAGCGACCGGAGCGTGCCGGGCAGCGGGCAGCGCAGCGCGGTCCCCCCAACGCCGCCGGGCCGCCAGACCGGCCCGGGATGCGCGGCCAGCCGTTCCTCGGCCGCCTCGGCGTCGAGGATTTCGGCCCGCGCATAGGCCATATCGACCCCGCGCCCGAACTGGTACAGCCGCTCCGCCAGCCCGGCCAGCGCTTCGGTATGAGCGCGGCCGGCCTCATCCGGAAGCCGCCAGACATAGAGGAACGGCACGCCGGGATCGAGCAGCCGGGGGCGGACGGTTTTGCCGGCGCGGATGGTTCCGACATTTGCCGGATCGCCGCCGACCGTATCGAGATCGTTGTTCGGAACCCACAGCGTCGCGGCCTGCCCGGCCAGTGCCGCCGGTATGGCGATCACCGGCGCGGCCAGGCCCTCCAGCCAGCCCAGCGCGGCCAAATCCGGGCCGGCCGGCGCCGCGCCGCGCCCCAAACAGGCAGCGGCGACCAGCGCCTGGAACAGCCGGAACGGCGAAGGCGGCCATTCCCCCAGCCCATGCCAACGGTCGTCGTAAAGGCGGATTTCGACGAGAAACCGGAGTTCGGCCACGGCGTTCAACCCTCGACAGCAGCGGTTTCGCCCTATTTTCCGGCCTTCTTGCCCTTGCCGCCCTTCTTTTCGTCGATCGCATCGCGTGCCATCTTCTTGTCGAACCGGACCGGCCGGTTATCCCCGACGCCGAACGCCTTGGCAGCGGCAGCGGCGTGATTCAGGACAACGGCACCGTCGAGCGCCAGCGCCGTGCGGCTGCCGTCGCGCGCGACCACGGTCCAGACCGCCGGCGCCTGGGGATCGGCGGTGAGCAGGCAGCCCTGGCGGAGAAAGCCGTCCTGCGGCTCGGTCGCGGCCGCCAGGGTCAGGCCGAGCACGTAGCGCCGCAGGGCCTCCCCATTCTCGCCGCCCAGCGCACGCAGCGCGACCAGATTGACGGTCACGTCGCGCCAGACGCCGCCGCGCGCCACGATCCCGCCCAGATGCCGTTCCTTGCGCGCATCGTCGCGCCAGATCGCGGGGACGTGCCGGAATCCCAGTTCGGACCGGGCATCGTTCTCCGCCTTGTCGCCGCTCTCGTCCAGCTCGCCGGCCAGCACGTAATCCACCGGCGGATTGTACTGCGCCGCACGGTGCAGCACCTCGACATCCCAGGCGCGGATCACGGACTGGACGAGCCGGGGCAGCTTGGCGCCCTCGCCGCGCGAATCCCAGGCGCCGAACACCAGGGTGGTGGGTGCCAGCTTGGCGATCGGGCCGGCATCGCCGCGCCGCTGCAACGCCTCGAAGGCCTCCTTCGCGACGTCCCTCAACTCGGTCGACCGGATCAGCGCATCGCCCAGGCGGTGGCCGGCATCCAGGATCGACACCGACCGCTCGTTGCCCAGCGCGATGTCGATCTGCGGCACCAGCGCCGACAGGGGCGGCCGTTTGAACAGGGGCTCCATGCGGTTGGCCTGCGAGCCCACCGAGTCGATCTGCGCGACCTTCGTCCCGTCGGTCAGGGTGTCGATCGAATATCCGATATCGGCATAGGTCGGCGGAAAGATCACGCCGCCCTCGCCCTCGACCGGCAACAGCTTCTGCTTCAGGCACAGCGCGACCGGGCCTTTCGGGTCGTCGGCCCAGGAGTCGATCAGTTCGGGGGTGACGGCGGCAGTCTCGGTCATGCGCGGGAGTCCTCTTGGGAAAAGCAGACGACCTTGTTCTTGCCCGACAGCGCGAGCGGAAAGGCGAAACGGCGACACTCGAAAGCCTCGACGCCGCCGCCCAGGGCGGCGCGCGCCAGGATCGGCGGCAGCGGAGCGTTCCAGACGGCGTAGCACACCTGCCGCAACTCGAATTCGTCGGGGCGGGCATGGTCCAGCCCCCAGGCGGCCATGATTTCGACCACCGGCGAGGCCATCACCCGGTGTTTGTGCTCGTTGGGCGAATAGCCGGCGTCGATCGCGGTCCACGCGCCGCGCGGGTCGAAATTGAAGCTGCCGCCCATCGGGCACAGCGTATCCAGCGGCCGTTCGATCAGGGCTTCGCGCTGCGTTCCCCACAACTCCGAGACCAGATCCAGCATGTCGGCCGCGATTTTCGCCGCCGTGCGGTTGCCGGCGTAGAGCTTGAAGCTGTCGCGGCTCGATTGGTCGGCCCAATGGCCGAGGTCGGCATACGGCTTCGCGTTTCCCAGCCGGATCGGCAGGGCCATCCGGTCGCCTTCGGCGGCCGGAAAGCCGTTCACGATTTTGAACGCCTCGATGTCCTCGTCCACGGAATCCGGCGCAGCGGCGCTGTCTGCTTTCGGCTTTTTGGCAGTCCGGGTCTTCGGCTTCTTCGCCGGTTCGACCCAGCCGGCGGGAACCAGGCGCGTGATCTTCGCGCCGGCCAGAAACTCCAGCACCGTAGCGACCGGGGTCTCGGCGCCTTCGGCGTCCAGCAGGAAGCGTTCGTCGCCGTCGTCCCAGACGAAGCCGCCTTCGGCGGGGCCGCACAGGATCTCCGCGGCCTCCAGGAAGCCCAGGCAGGCGAAGACCTGGCCGGGGTTGCGGAGGTCGACGGGAATGGTGGAGCGGCCCATCAGGCGGCCCTCCCCTCGGTTCCGGCGGGATCGTCCGCCCCGGTCTTGTCGTCGTTCAGGCGCGAGGCGCGGTGGTCGGCGGCGCGCAGCACGGATTCCCACCATGCCAGCCCCCACGGCCCCCAGAGCCGCTGCAGCCGGGCGAAGCGGAGCGCCACGGTGCGGGCGCGCGCCTCGTTGCGCGAGGTCGGGCTGGCGGGGTCGACCGGCGCGATCTCCGGCCGGGCGTAACCGTGATGGGCGGCGATCAGGTGCAGCGCCAGATCCTGGAGATCCGCCGGCAGGGCACGCAGCCCGTCATCGTTTTCGGCGTCGCGGAGCGAGCCGAATTCGTGGCGGTAGGTGTGCTCGCCGATCTTCAGCCGGTTCGGATCGCCGGCCCCCTTCGTCTTGGCATAGGGCCGGCCGGCCCGCGGCGCACCCATGGCGTTCTGCCACAAATCGCGGTCCTTGCCGCGATCGTGCAGCCGCGCCGCGGCGGCCAGCATGTCCCGATAGGCCGGATCGAGCCCGAGTTCCAGGGCGATCTCCCGTGCGGCCCGCTCGACCGCGCGGCAATGGTCGTCCAGGCTTTGCGGCTCCCGCGCCACCGCCGGATCGCCGGTCCGGTTGCCCGTCTTGCCCCGCCACACCGCGACGGCGAGCCGCTGGGGTTCCTCCTCGTCGCCAAGGGCGAGCGGAAACGTGTGGTCCGGCCGCCAGCCCTTTGGCAGTTCGGCGTCGTCGCCCGGTCGGCGCACCCGGAATCCGATCGCCTTCAAATCCTCCTCGCTCCAGCCCGTCTCGCCATACCCGCCGCCGTCATCCAGGCAGGGCGGCGGCTCGGCCGCCCCTGGGTCGAGCAGGCCGTCCCCGTCGAGTCCGCCCAACTCGGCCGACACCACCGCCGTCGCGCCGACAAGCCGATCGCACAACCAGTCCCGGCCCTTCTTGGCGGCGATCTCGGCCAGTTGGTCGACCGTCAACGCGACCCGCAAATCGCGCGCGCGGTCGAGCAGGATGATCCCGGTCTTGCAGGGCGCCTTGCCCTTCTCGCCAGCTTCGGCCCGAAGGTCGCGCAACGCCCTGGCGCGGGCGATCAGGGTCTCGACCGCTTCGGAACCGGGAACGTCCAGCAGCTCGCTGGCATGCGGGCGCGCGGCGTCGAAGAACGCCTTGACCTCGTCCTTGCGGGGTTCCTTTTCGCCGGCGCGCCAGGGCAGCCAGCGGCGCCAGACGAGCGTGGTTTCCGGTTGATCGTCCTCGATCCAGCCGCGCAGCCACGGTTCGGGGTCCGGCCGGCCGGTATGCCGGTCCAGCGAGGTCAGCGACCAGGCATCCACCACCGCGCGGTCGAGCGCCGGGCGCAGCGGCTCCGGCGTGGTCGCCGCCGCGACCAGATCGCCGCGGTCGTGCTTGAGCTGGGCGAAAGCGGCCGGGCTGGCATTCCGCCGCCCGTCCTCCATGTCGTACGGCAGGGCCTCGATCGCCGCGCGCATCCGGGCGAACCGCTCGGTCTCTTCCGGCGCCGCCTTGGGGTCCGGTGCCGCGATCACCTCGACCAGGGCCGTGCGGCCCCGGCCGCCGCGGCGGTTGACCCGGCCGAGCCGCTGGATCATCCGCTCGCACGCCACCAGATCGCAGACCAGATGGTCGGCATCCAGGTCGATCCCGACCTCCCCCGCCGAGGTCGCCACCAGAAAGGCCGGCCGCTCGCGTGCCGGCGGCTCCTCGCCGGGCTCCGGCGGCAGAAACCCGAGCGCCTTCAGCCGGCGGGCCAGAGTCTCGCGCTCCTTCACCCGGCGCTTGCCGACCATGAGTTCCTGATCCAGGCGCCGCTTTTCCTTCTGCGGTCCCTTGAGCGCGCCCGCCACCTTCCGCGCCGTGTCGCGGCTGTGGCAGAACACCAGCACGCGGCCGCCGCCCTCGCCCAGCGCCCAGGCGCTTTCGGCCAGCACCTCGTCCAGCTTGGCCCCGGCCGGCAGATCGTGAATCGCCAGCCGCTTGGCCGCCTCGATTCGCTGCGCCACCAGCGGTTCCTGCCGGTCGGACTCGGTCAGCCGGAAAATTTCGCTCTCATCGATGTCGCGCGGCTGGCGCCCGGTGGCCGACAGCGCCATCACTTTGAACCGCGGCACGATCGCCTGACGGTCGGTGCCGAGCGGTTGCAGGTCCGGCTGGTCCCTGATGGCCTCGAGCAGCGCCTCGAAGGGCGGGCAGAGATGCGCCTCGTCCAGCACCACCAGCGCGTCGGCGCCCAGGAACCCGGCATGGTAGGGCCGCATCTTGCGCGACACGCCATAGCCCTCGAACAGCAGGCGGGAGCCGATCATGTCGATCGTGCCGACGACGATGGCCGGGGCCGCAGGGTCTTCCTGCCAGCGCCGGTTGTCCGCGAATCGCCCGCGCAGGGTGGAGATCGCCAGATCCTCGATCTGCAGGGCGTCCTTCGCCTTGTCCCGCAGTTTCAAGGCTTCTTCGGTCGCCTGATCGACCACCGCCCGGCGGTCCACGACATAGACCAGCCGGCGCGGCAGATTGGCCCCGGCAGCGCGGGCGATCAGCCAGACCGCCATCGCCGAGGTCTTGCCCAGCCCGGTCGGCAGGTCGAGCACCCGCGGCACGCGCGCCCTGCCCAGCCAGTCGTCGTACAGCCGCTGCTGCCAGCCCATCGGATCATGCCCGGTCAGGGCGCGGAACCGATCCTGGAAGCCGAGAGGCGCGGCGTGAGTCATGGTGTCCCGACCGGTTGCCGATACCAGGGCGATGCCTGGATCTCCTGCTGCGTAGCAAACCGGTTATTCCCAGGCAAGAGATTATCGAAATACTGGTTGCCGGGTCGGCCGGGCAATGGCTGCTTGTGCCTGAAGCGGCCTAGACATGCTGCCCGCCGTTGATCTGGATTTCGGCACCGCTGACATAGGCGGCGGGGTGGGAGCAGAGGAAGTAGATCACGGCGGCGACCTCCTCCGGGCGGCCGAGGCGGCGGAGGGGGATGGTTTCGACCAGCTTGTCGGTGCCGGGGGAGAGGATGGCGGTGTCGATCTCGCCGGGGGCGATGGCGTTGACGCGGATGCCGTGGGGGCCGAAATCGGCGGCCATTTCGCGGGTCAGGGCGGCCAGCGCCGCCTTCGACGCGGCATAGGCCGAACCGGCGAAGGGGTGGACGCGGCTGCCGGCGATCGAGGTGACGTTGACGATCGATCCCTGCGCCGCCTTGAGCGGGTCGATCAGGCCGCGGGCCAGGATCGCCGGGGCGAAGAAATTGACGTTGAACACCCTTTGCCAGGTCTCGCGGTCGGTATCGAGCATGCCCAGCCGGGCGCCGCCCGGCCCCTTGGGCGACATGCCGGCATTGTTGACCAGCGCGTTCAGGCGGTCGGAGTTCAGCCGGCGGCGCAGCTCTTCGACCCCGGCCTCGATCGCATCGATCTCCGACAAATCGATCTGGACGTGGTTTTCCTGCCCCATCGACCACGGGCAGTCCTCGGAAAAGCCGCGGCGCGACACCGTGATGATGCGCCAGCCGGCACTGGAAAAGCGCTTCACCGTGGCATGGCCGATGCCGCGGCTGGCCCCGGTGAGGATCAGGGTGGGCTGCGGGTCCGGTTGCGGCATCTGGGGTCTCCGTTCGCGGTCGCGGCATCATCGGCCGGATCGCCGGCCCGCTCAAGCGCCGGATCGGCGCCGGCCCGTTTGATCGCTGCCCGTGTTGCATGCCGGACCGCGGCATGGTACCCCGCAGGGGCGGGGATGGAGGGAGGCGATCATCATGAAGGTGCAGGAAATCCTGGTCCATCTCGATGATCACGAGAGCTGCGATGCCCGGCTGGATCTGGCCATCGGGCTGGCCCGGCGCCATGGCGCGCGGCTGACCGGGCTGTTCGCCCAGACCGATCCGGGCCTGCTGCTGCGCGGACCGTGGCGCGCCGGCGACGGCCATATCGGCCATGCCACCGCGGTCGAGGCGCTGTTCCGCGCCGCGCTGGCCAAGGCCGGCCTGACCGCGGACTGGCAGGAGGTGCGGTACGGCGAGCGCGGCCACGTGATCGAGCAGACCGTGCTGGCCGCCCGCCATGCCGATCTGGCCGTGCTCGGCCAGCCGCCGCGCGAGACCGGCGACGGCACGGTGCCCCTGGATCTGGCCGAACAGGTGATCCTGAACGCCGGCCGGCCGGTGCTGGTGGTGCCGTTCATCGGCCGGTTCGAGACGCCGGGACGCCGCGTGCTGGTCGCCTGGAACGCCGGACGCGAGGCCGCCCGCGCGCTGTACGACGCCCTGCCGCTGATCGCCGGGGCGGAGCGGGTCGCGGTGGTCGCGTTCAACGCCGCCGCGCGCGGCGCCGAGCCGCCGGAGACGATCGCCCGGCGGGAGGCGGCGCTGCTGCGCCATCTCGGCAGCCATGGCATCGCCGCGACGGTCGACCATTTCTATCTGGGGGAGATCGGCCCGGTCGACGCGATCCTGTCGCGCGCCGCCGACCAGGGGGACGATCTGCTGGTGATGGGCGCCTATGGCCGGTATGCCCCGCCGGGACAGCGGCCCGGCAGCGTGACCCGCGGCATCCTGGAGCAGATGACCCTGCCGGTGCTGATGTCGCATTGAGCTTCGGGCCGGGAACTTCCGGGCAGGCAGGCAGGCGGGGCGGAGGGTTGCCGGCCGTCACCGATCGCGGTCTTCACCGCATCAAGGCCACTGAAATACTCCGCTTTGTTGCGCTTTCATTTCAGCCGATGCAGTAACGACCACCGGTCAATCCAATGCCCAGCCCCAGGCTTTCGTATTCCGAAATATGACTCATTGACAGAACTGGCCGCGGCTGGACACAATATTGACCTATGATTGTGGGTGGGAAGCGGAATCCGAGGCATGGATTTTCGGGATTGCGGTTTGATTGTCATGCAACTAACGATTTCCGGCGATCGCGCCGCCGATCATCATGGGCTTGACCGGACATCAAGCCGGCCCTGATCGACAACGAGGCGATGGTGTCATGCCGGATGTATTGACCGTAACGTCGCCGACCGGCGCCGGGGCCTTGGGGCATGGCCGGACGACCGTTCGGCCGGCCCTGGCCGCGATGATCGTCCTGCTGACGGCGCTGAGCCTTGCGCCGGTGTGGTCGGTCGCGCTGCCGCCCCTGGCCGATTATCCGAATCATCTGGCCCGCATGCATATCCTGGCCGAGCTGGAGCGTTCGGCGACGCTGCAACAGTTCTACGACGTCCTGATCGCCGCCCAGCCGAATCTGGCGATGGATCTGATCGTTCCGGCCCTGGCCCGGGTCATGCCGCTCGAGGTCGCCGGCAAGGTGTTCATTTCGCTGACCCTGATATCGATGGCGGCAGGGGTGCTGGTGCTGCACCGGACGCTGCACGACCGCTGGTCGTGGTGGCCCTGTCTGGCCTTTCTGTTCCTGTACAACCGGCTGTTCCTGTGGGGGTTTCTCGGCTACCTGTTGACCCTGGGACTGGCGCTGGCCGCGGTCGCGCTGTGGATTCGGCTGCGCGACCGGCCGGTGCCGCTGCGTCTGGCCACCGGCACGGTGCTGGCGACGCTGATCTATCTGGGGCATCTCTATGCGTTCGGGGTCTATGCGCTGATCATCGCCGGGTACGAGCTCGACCGGCTGATCCGCCGCTGGCCCGGCGAGCGCGGGGCGGCGCTGGCCTCGGCGCTGGTCGCCGGCCTGTGTTTCGTGCCGCCGGTTCTGGTCTTCCTGCTGGTCAGCCCGACCGCGCAGCACGCCGACGCCTTCGCCTGGGCACCCTTTCTCCGAAAGCTGGAACTGCCGTTTTCGTTACTGGCGAACTACCACCTCTGGTTCGATGCGCTGTGCTCGGCGGCGCTGATCGCGCTGTTCGCGGTGGGCCTGATCCGCGGCAGCGTCGTGGTCAAGCGCTGCCTGGGGATCGGTCTGATCCTGCTGGCGGCGGCCTGTCTGGTCATGCCGGACAAGCTGTTCAGCAGCTATGGCGCCGACCGGCGCATTCCGATCGCGTTCGTGCTGCTGCTGGTGGCGGCCAGCGACTGGCGGATCGCCTCGGCGGCATGGCGGCGGGCGCTGGCCACCGGGATCGCCGTGCTGTTCGTTGTCCGGATGGGCCTGATCTTCGGCCAGTGGCAGGCGACCGACCGGGTCTATGCGGAATTCCTGGCGGCGATCGATCAGGTGCCGCACGGCGCCCGGCTGATGTCGGTGATCGCCATCAATGGCTGGCAATCGCTGCCGCCGGTGCCGCTGAACGAGATCGCCGGGATGGCGGTGGTCCGGCGGGATGCCTTCGTGCCAAATCTGTTCGCCTATCCCCTGCATGCCGCGCAGACGATTTCCTTTGTCGGCCCGTATGCCGCGATGGCCAGGGCCACGCCGTCGCAGATCCTGATGATCGACGACGCCGACGGCCCGGGCGAGGACGAATTCTTCCGGCCGCGGCTGATGCGATTCTACGACTATGTCCTGATCGGCAACGTGCCGGCCTGGACCGGGACGATTCCGGCCGGGCTGGAGACGGTTGCCGCCACCGGCCATCTCCGGCTGCTCCGGGTCGATCGGGACATGTTCCAATCCTCGGCGTCGTCCGAGGAGTGATCGTCGTCAGAACAGGAACCGCGCTCGGATGGTGCCCGGTATGGCCTGGAGATCGGCCAGGATCTGCGCCTCCTCGATCGGCCCGTCGACATCGACCACGACATAGCCGATATGGAGAGACCGTGCCTGAACCGATTTCCGATTAGTGCATCCCGCCGCGGGAGCGCGCCTTTCGACTGCCCCTCGGCGGCCGGCGCCCCAAGGGCCGCTCTCGAAGGCGAGGCTCCCGTGCCGCGCGACGGCGCGTCCCGGTCATCGCGGCGCACGACCGGACACGAAGGGGGCCAGGCTTCGCGCCCCATGGCTCCGGGAGATTCCCGATCAAGGAGGGCAAGAACGCGGTCACGTGGAGGCGGCTGTCCTGCCACACAATGAAGGCCAACGCCGTCCGCCTGCAACTCCACGCCCTGGCCTACAACCTCGCCAACTTCCTGCGGACTCTGGTCCTGCCGGACGAGATGGCGCGCTGGTCGCTGACCACCATCCGGGAGATGGTGGAGATCGGCGGCAAGGTGATCGCCCATGCCCGCTATACCGTTTCCCAGATGGCCGAGGTGGCGGTGCCTCGCGATCTCTTCCGATCCCTGCTGAAGCGAATCGACGATCTCCGACCACGCTGCCGCAAAATGGGCCGGAATCGCGCCGCTGGGGCTGATCCTGACCGTCGGAGCGACGATTACGCAGCTACGGACGCTATCGCCACGACATTCCACCTTCCGGTTGGGCCGGAATCTGGCTACTTTGGTGTCTGCAATGGGTGGATGGGCCATCCATATGGGGAATGTCGGTTAATCTAAGGAGGACCAGTCAATGGACTTTAGAGCTAGCATAGTATTGGTGGCCAGCTTTCTGGCAATTGCAGGATGTCAAACCTCGCTGTCGGCAACAGGTCCGACATCATCAGACACTGCCCCTGGCGTGCCTCAATCAAGCCAAACTGCCCTTTCGGGTTCGGAAATAGAGGCACTGTTCCGTGATGCGACAAGCGTCGGAACTACTACAAACGGGACAACAGATAGAGCATATCATGCTCCTGATGGAACGATGAACGGACATTGGTCGTGGAATGCTCGACAGGGCAGCTACAATGGTACTTGGCGGGTAGCCGGCAATACAATTTGCATGGCAACAGCTCAACGTTCTGGCGAGCGGTGTCGCCGAGTGCTTCAGAACGGCACGCAGTATCAGATGATTGGCGAAGATGGTGCGACTTTTGGAGATGGATCACCTTATATGATGTTTACAATAGCCCGAGGCAATACACTATGAAGTAGGGAGGCGGTAACGACCCCTTCCACGAGTTCACACATCGCCCCCGTCGATTCGAGATCCCGCTTACCGAGCCGATGGCGGCGTCAACAACCGTTCACGGAGGCGCATTCTCCAGAAGCTGGCCCCGGTCCCAGTATCGTCACATGACGAAATCACAGTAGGACAGGGACCATGTCTTGGCGCCCGGACGGCGAACAGGCCATGGTGGGGGCGGATGAAGTGCCTAATTCCAAGCATCAGGTAGGCAGTAGAGAAGCTTGATTCGGCCGTGCCGCCTTGACGGCGGCACGAGACCGTCGCGAAGAGCTGGGGCGATCCGGTCTCAAAGTTCCCTGATCCAGTGCTAGAAGTACTTCCGGGGTTGATCTGCCTCGGTTTTTTTGTCCCGCTGAATTTTACACGTTTACAAAGGCGCTCACGTCCAAGGGATGAACACCGGGAAGATTGGAATAGTCGTCATAGGCGATTTTGATCATCAGAGGTGGGACTTGTCCGACGATTATCCCACTTTGCAGGCCCATAGTTCCCTGGCCCGGCTGATCACGGCCCTGAAGCTGTGGTTTCCAATCGCCTACTTGGGGGGGCATCGAGAGTACATTCCTGCAACGGTGTGTCCGGGCGATGAATTGATGCCAATCGTTCAACAGCTCAGAACCATGTTTGGCCTTTCGATCCCGATTCGGATTCGATGATGATGATGATGTTGCGTATTGTTTCAGTACTGACCCTGGCCGGGATCAGCTTCACGATGATCTGGCTCAAGCTGTTCACGGCCGTCGTCACGTTCCCCGACGACCCGACGGCCCTGCTGGTCGTCAAGGACCACATATCCCTCAGCAACCGCGATCACAGCGCGCGGTCCGACATCGAGTTCTCGGCAATACTGCATGGCAATGAGCATGAGATCGTTCTTGAAGCGGAATACTTTCTGATCGTGGACTTCTTATGGGTGGTCATGCCGATCTTTCTGTTGGTCGGCGTGGTTTTCACAATCCGGCCGGACTGGATGAGGCGGGTCCCGTGGGGCGTTCGGGCGGCGCCGCTGATCGCCCTGGGGATTGCCAGCCTGGCCCTGCCCGCCTTCATCCTGTTCACGACTTTCGCCCTGGTCGAGGGCGAAGACGGCCGGGCGCAGGTCATCCTGCTCGAGAATCGGCCGTCCCTGGACAGCTTTCGGGGCCGTTTCCCGGCGACCGCCGTCGAGCCAGCCCGCGTACTCTATCGCGCCGACAAGGATCAGGATATCCTCCCGGAATACACCATGATCGTCGAGACCCTGTGGATGCTGGTGCCAATCATGCTGTTGATTCTGGCGCCGGTGCTGCTCGATTTCAGGCCGCCGAGAGGGCGATGAGCCACCCGGTTCGGCTCAGAACAGGAACCGTGCCCGGATGGTGCCCGGTATGGCCTGGAGATCGGCCAGGATCTGCGCCTCCTCGATCGGCCCGTCGACATCGACCACGACATAGCCGATCTCGGGATGGGTCTGGAGGTACTGGGCGGCGATGTTGAGGCCGCGATTGGAGAACACCTCGTTGACCTGCCGCAGCAGGCCGGGCTCGTTGCGGTGGATGTGCAGGAACCGGGTGCCGCCGGCCTTGACCGGCAGCGCCGCCTCGGGGAAGTTCACCGCCCCCACGGTCGAGCCGTTGTCGCTGTACTTGACCAGCTTCTCGGCCACCTCCGCGCCGATATTGACCTGCGCCTCCTCGGTCGAGCCGCCGATATGGGGGGTGAGAATGACGTTGTCGAAGGCGCGCAGCGGGCTGACGAATTCCTGGTTGTTGCCGGCCGGCTCGGCCGGGAACACGTCGATCGCCGCGCCCTGGAGATGGCCCTCGGCCAGGGCGCGGGCCAGCGCCTCGATATCCACCACCCGGCCGCGCGCGGCGTTGATCAGATGGCTGCCCGGCTTCATCGCGCGGAGCTCGGCCTCGCCGATCATGCCGCGGGTCAGCGGCGTGTCGGGGACGTGCAGGCTGACCACGTCGG
>CAZTNV010000096.1:0-12589 GCA_964615535.1 uncultured Mycobacteriaceae bacterium
AACGGTACGGAGGTCGCGCCGCCAGCAGGGTCCATAACCAATCCGACCGGCACGGAATGGATCATGAGGCTGGTCGAGGTGATCCAGGTCGCGCCCGGCAAGATCGCCGACCTGTCATTCTACATCTGGGCCGACGACACCGTTCAGCTCTATTTCGGTGATGCGATCGTGGCGAACGACGAGGCTCCCAACCCGGAAAAGGCGGCCAATCTGACCCAGGATACCTGCGCCGATGGGCCGATCGGCTGCGAGACGGGCGAGGATTTCGCTCTGCTGAAATCCGGCCTTGCGGCCGGCACCTATTACATCACGATGTTTGCCTATCAGGTCGGCAATGGCACCAACTCCACTAGCAATCCATTCGGCGTCCTCTACGATGCCTCGCTCGATGTTCGGGAAGAGAATACGCCGATCCCTGCGCCGGAACCCGGCACTCTGGCGGTGCTCGGCATGGGTCTGGCCGGCATCGGCATGATGCTCCGCAACCGCCGCCGCCGGGCTCTCGCAGCCTGACGGCAAACCCGCCGATTGCTCGCGGTCGCGATCCGGGCCGTGTGACGGATCTCCTGTGCGGTCGCAAGGCGCGCCCTCAAAGGCGCGCCTTTCACTTTTCGCGCTTGACTTCGGTGGCTTTGCCCCGTCTGGTTTCGGGACAGGCAGGATCGTGCGGCGTCTGCCGCGCGCCGCGGCCCGTGCCTCGGTCCCGGACGGAAGTCGCCAGATGCTCAGCCGCGCCCCGATCCTGCTCGGTTTCCTGCTGTCGGCCGGCGCGGTGGCGGTCCTCTGGTGGCTGACCGGGCGGCCGGTGGCGATGCCGGATCTGGCGACCGAGCGGCTGCCCTGTGTCTCCTATTCGCCGCATTGGCGGGGCTATTCGCCGTTCGATCATACCGTGGCCATCCCGGTCGCGGCGATGGAGGAGGATCTGCGGGCGCTCCGGCCGTTTGCCGGCTGCGTGCGGACCTATTCGACGGCGCAGAACCAGGACCAGATCGTACCGATCGCCGCCCGGCTGGGCATGACGGTGCTGCTCGGCGCCTGGATCTCCGCCGACGACGCGGCCAACCGGGCCCAGCTCGACCGCGCCGTCGCCATGGCCAATGCCCATCCCGAAACCGTGCGGGCGGTGATCGTCGGCAACGAGGTGCTGCTGCGCGGCGAAATGAGCGCCGGGCGTCTGGCCGAGCATGTCCGGCAGACCCGTGAGCGGACCCGGGTGCCGGTGACCTCGGCGGAGATCTGGTCGTTCTGGCTGGATCATCCCGAACTGGCCGAGGCGGTGGATGTCCTGACCATCCACATCCTGCCCTATTGGGACGACCAGCCGGGCTCGATCGAACAGGCGCTGGGCTTCAGCGAAACGATCATGGCGCGAATCGCGGAGCGGTTTCCCGGCCGCCCGGTCCTGATCGGCGAGATCGGCTGGCCCAGCTTCGGCCGGGCGCGCGGGCCCGCTGCACCCGGCCTGGCCAATCAGGCCGGATTCGTCCGCGGGTTCAGCGCGATCGCCGCCCGGCATGGCTGGGATTACAACATCATCGAAGGGTTCGACCAGCCCTGGAAACGCATCCAGGAGGGCACGGTCGGCGGCACCTGGGGCGTGCTGTCGGTGGCCGGTCAGCCCAAATTTCCGCTGACCGGCCCGGTCAGCGACAATCCGCGCTGGACGCTCGATCTGGCCGCATCGGTCGGCCTGGGCGCGCTGGCGCTGGTCTGGCTGCTGGCCGCGGCCCGTCCGGCGCTCTGGTGGCGCGGGCTGGCGGCTGCGGCCGCGGCGCCGGTGCTGGGCGGGATGCTGGTCGAGCAGGCGGAGTTCGTGGCCGAAACCGCGATCGGCCCGGCAAACTGGGTCGCCGGGGCCGCCGCCATGGCCGCTTCGGCCGTGCTGGCGGCGCTGCTGCTGCGCGGCCTCGCGCTCGGCCGCTGGCCGGGTGTGCCGGCGCTGGGGGACGTCTTCGACCGGCTGTTCCGGCCGTTGCGGCGGGGCTTGGTGCCAGCCCTGCCGATCGGGCTGATCGCGGCCGGTCTGCTGACCGGGGCGGCCTGCGATGCGCTGGGTCTGGCGGTCGACCCGCGCCACCGCGACTTTCCGTCGGTGCTGTTCCTGCCACCGGCCATCGCGCTGCTGGCTTTCGGCTGGGCCGGCCGCTTCCGGGTCGATCGTCAGCCGGTCGAGGAGGCGTGGCTTGCCGCGCTCCTGCTGGCATGCGGCCTCGCAACGCTGAGTCTGGAAACGCTCGCCAACGGCGCGGCCGTCCTCTGGGCCGTCACGCTGGCCGTGCTGGCGGCACCGCTGGTCGCGCGGGTCATGGTCTGGCGGCGGGGGCCGGGGGCGCGAGGGCAGGGGCAGCGCAACCCGGGCCGCCTGCAAGCCGCGCCAGCGCAATGAACGCCAGGGCCGTGCCCGGGCCCGCCAGGGCGCCGTTGTATAGCGCCAGACCCGCCAGTCCGACCGCCAGCGCCGCGCCGGTCAGCCAGGCCGAACGCAGCAGCACGCTGGCCATCCCGCCCGCCAGGCTTGCCGCGCCGAAGCCGTTGGCGAGAAACGTCGCGATCGCCGCCTGCCGGATCTCACACCAATCCGGCGGCGCGGCCGACACGCAAAGCTGCCCCACGCCGTGGCTTTCGACCACGGCAAAGCGGAACCACAGGCTCAGGGCGCCGGCCGCCGCCGCGGCGATCAGCACCACGGCCTGGGTGCGGGTCATCCAGGGTCGGGTCATCGAAACCGTCTCCTCAATCCGCTCGATCCGCCATTTTGGCGTCGATCGGCGCTGAACCATCGGCGATTGTCGCACGCCATACAAGAGTCGAGCGCGACCACGGCCGCTCTGCACCGGTGAGGGAAAACCCAGGGGCTCATGTCCGCGACGGCTCCCGCACCGTGATCATCAGCGCCCCGCCGGCCAGCCAGAGCAGCAGGATGGTCGCCATGCCGGCGCGCTGGCTGTCGAAGGCGGCGGTGGCGGCGGCGAACAGAAACGGCCCGAACATCGAGACGGCCTTGCCGGTCAGGGCGTAGAGCCCGAACATCTCGGTCTGCATGCCCGGCGGGGCGAGCCGCGCCATCATGGTCCGCCCAGCCGCCTGGGCCGGGCCGACGAAGGTGCCGAGACCGAGCGCCAGCGCAATGAACCACCAGGCTTCCGAGATGAACAGCAGCGGCAGGCCGAAGCCGATCAGCCCGGTCAGCGCCAGCAGGATGGTCGCCTTGGAGCCGAGCGCATCGTCGAGAAAGGCGAAGCCGGCCGCACCAAGGCCGGCGGTCACGTTCAACCCGATCGCGAACAGGATGATCAGGTCGAACCCCATGCCGAAGGTGCCGGCGGCATACAGCCCGCCGACCGCGAACAGGGTGCTCAGCCCGTCGCGGTACAGCGCGCTGGCGATCAGAAACCGGACGATCTGGGCATAGCGCCGAACCTCGCGGATCGTCCTGGCCAGGGTCTGCAGCCCGCGCGTCACGGCGATTCGGAGCGGCACGCCGCTGTCCGGCCGGTCGGGCGTGAACAGGAACAGCGGCAGGGCGAACAGCGCGAACCACGCCGCCACCAGCGGGCCGGTGGCGCGGATGTTGGCGGCATTCTCGGTGGTCACGCCGAACAGCGGCGGCGCGCCGCCCAGCCCGACCAGCCCGACCAGGGCCAGCGCCAGACAGCCCAGCCCGCCGATATAGCCCAGCCCCCAGGCCCAGCCCGACACCCGGCCGAGCAGGGCCGGGGGTGCCACGGTGGGCAGCATGGCATTGTAGAACACGGTGGCCAGCTCGAAGGTCACGCTCGAAATCACCACCAGCACCAGCGCATAGACGACGAACTCGGGCGAGGGCTGGGCGAACCACAACAGCGCGGCACCGGTCACCGTCGCGCCGGTCAGCAGCGCGATCCACGGCTTGCGCCGGCCGCTCTGGTCGGCGATCGCGCCCAGGACCGGGCTGAGCACCGCCACCGCCAGTCCGGACAGGCCGATGGCGACTCCCCAGGCCGCGCTGCCGGCGGTCGCGTCGCCGTAGATTCCGCTGGCGAAATACACGCTGAACACGAAGGTGCCGATCACCGTGCCGAACGCGGAATTGGCCCAGTCGTACAGGCACCACGAAAAGATGCCGAGCCGGTCCGGCCGGTCTCTTTCCACTGTCAACGGGGGCGAAACGGTCATGGCGGATCGGCTCTTTCTTGGCGCGGCAGGGCGCCGCGGCGGACTCGGGTCGCCGGCGATGATGACATGGTGACGGGGCGGCCGCGCAATCCCTCTCGGATGCGCAAGGGGCTCACGGCATGGACGGGTTCAGGCGGGCACCGGCCCGGCGCGACGCCGGGCCGGGGATTTCAGGCCGCACAGCAGCCGTGCCGGGGCCGAATGGCGAATGCCGAACTGATAGAGCGCCAGGGTCGCCGGCACCGCGATCAGAAACAGCGCCGCCAGTTTTGCCCCCGGCCCGACCGGCCAGTGGACGATCCACCCCGCCAGCACGACGATCACGAAATTGTTCAGCAGAAAGACCGGCATTGCCGAGTCGTGCAGCCACGCGATCCCCGGCAGCCGCGCCCAGTCGATCCGCGCCGCCAGCCCGATCAGGCCGATCGTCACGCCCCAGCCGACCACGGCGCTCAGCGCCCACGACGCAGCCGGGCCGGGCTGCGCGAGCATGCCGGCATAGGCGGCCACTCCGGCGGCGCCGAACCACGGCCAGACCGCCGCGATCGCCGCGTCCAGTCCGGGCCGGGCGGCCAGTGCCGCGCCGAACAGGAAGAACAATCCGTAATAGCTGACCGCGGCCCAGTCATCGTACAGGTTCATGTATCCGGGCCAGCGCTCGCGCAGCGCCACCTGCACCGCGATGAGCGGCAGTACCGCCAGCACCAGCCAGGCGATCGCCCTGCGGCCGGTCGTCCGGGTCCGGCCGGCCGGCGCGCGGAGCCGGTGCAGCACCGGCAGAAAGGCCACGCAAAAGACCAGGAGATAGGCGAGAAACCACAGATGCGACCAGGTAGCGTGATCGAGCCGCCCGAAAAACCGGGGCAGGAACTCGATGAAGGTCAGATCGAGCGGCGGCGCGGCGCGCAGTCCGCTCGGACGCATGTCGATACCGCCCGACAGTTCGACATATTTGATGATCGGGCAGAGCAGCACCATCCCGGCGATCAGGGGCACCAGCAGGCGGGCGAACCGTTCACGCAGGAAGCCGCGAACGCCGCGATGCCCCAGCGAGACCACCGCCGCCCAGCCGGCCAGCAGGAAGAACAGCGGCATGTGCCACTGATGAATGAACCAGGTCACCAGACCGACCGTCGGCAAGATCTCCGCGTTCCGGACATGATAATCCGGCGCCACGTCATCGAACACCTTGCCGGCGTGAAACACGAACAGCAGATAGCAGCCCAGGATGCGCAGCCCGTCCAGATCCCGTCGCCGGCCGCCGGCCGTCACGGGTCGGGCGGGCGGGGCCGGGGCGACGGCGCGGGACTCGGCAGGATCGGGCGCGATCATCGGCGGTGGCATCTCCGGCGCACCTGGAACGCCTGGCGGCGGTGACGGACCGCAACACTAGCCCGCAGCGCTGCGGCCGGCAACACCCGGACGGGCGATCTCCGCCCGCAGCCCGGCCCGGCCGTCATCGCTCCGGTTTCAGGCGCCTTCGGCGGGACATTGCGAGGCGGTCGGCGCGCGCAACGCCCGGCCTTGGATGCCGTCGCGCTCATTCTCGGCATGGATGATTTTGCGCGCCGAGCGCATGGCCCGATAGTAGTCGCCGTTGGCGATCTGGCTGCGCACCGTCCTGGCGAGATCGCCGATCTGCGGCATCAGCCGCTCGATCTCCTCGACCAGCGACAGGGCCGCCTCGGCGTTGTCGCGCTCCCGCGACGGGAACATGTAGGCCTGCTGACAGGAGAAATAGAGATTGCGGCCCAGCGTCGTCAGATCGTCGCCCTGAATGATCTCGGTATCGCGCACCACCACCGCATGGTTGTGAAACGCGATCTGCGTGGCACCGCCCGATATTTCGATCACGGCGCCGTTGATATACAGGCGCTGACCATGCTTGAGATCCAGGATCATCGGCATCGATGTGTCCTCAAGACGCGTCTGCCGACCGCGGCGGACCCTGTCCCCGCGGCGAACCGAGGGCCGGCGTCGTCCCCCGGGCGCTTGCCGTGATCGGCGCACCATCGCCGCAGGCGGATGGACCGCCCTCACGACGAGTTCCCCTCACGACGAATCCGACGAAGCGCCGCCATCGACCCCGGCCAGTCTGCCGCACCGATCGTTAACAAATCCGAAAGCGGGTTCGGGCATTTGCCGGGTTCTGGTCCGGCGAATCGGAAGGGCCCGGAAAAGGCCGTGGCCCGGCGGAACTCGGCAAATATTGCCGGCTCCGTTAACGGTCTGTTGACCAACTGGGCTTTAGGTTCGCGGGTAAGTCCGGGTTTGGCGAGGACGGGCAAGGTGAATGCGCTGATCGAACCGCTGCGCAATCTGGGGCCGATGCGGCTGGCCGTGATGGGCGGCGTGGCGGCCCTGTTGCTGTTGTTCTTCATTTTTCTGATCGCCCGCATGTCCGCCACCGACATGGCGCTGCTGTACGGCGACCTCGATCTGACCGACAGCGGCCGCATCGCCGCCGAGCTGGACGGCATGCAGGTGCCGTTCGAAGTGCGGGCCGATGGCGGCTCGATCATGGTTCCGGCCGACCAGGTCGACCGGCTGCGCGTGGCCATGGCCGAAGCCGGCCTGCCCAATGGCGGATCGATCGGCTACGAGATCTTCGATCGGGCCGACGGCTTCGGCGCCACCAACTTCATTCAGAACATCAATCGATTGCGGGCGCTGGAAGGCGAGCTGGCGCGGACCATCGGCACCATCGCCAATGTCCGGCAGGCCCGCGTCCATCTGGTGATGCCGGAACGCGAGCTGTTCAGCCGCGAGCAGCAGGCGCCGAGCGCCTCGGTGTTTCTGCGCCTGACCGGCCCCGGCCTGGCGCCCGAACAGATCGTGGCGATTCAGCATCTGGTCAGCGCCGCGGTGCCGCGCCTGCAGGCGCGCAACATCTCGATCGTCGACGATCGCGGCAACCTGCTTGCCAGCACCACCGACGGCGACAGCGAACAGCAGGCCGCGCTGACCGGCGAGCAGGCCCGCCGGGCGCTCGAGCGCCGGCTGGCCGAGACCGTGGAGGCATTGCTGTCGCGGACGGTCGGCTTCGGGCGGGTTCGCGCCCAGGTCAATGCCGACATGGATTTCAACCGGGTCACCACCAGTTCCGAAACCTTCGACCCGAACAGCCAGGTCGCGCGCTCGACCCAACTGGTTCAGGACCAGAGCTCGAACACCGCGGGCGAGGGCGAGGCGCCGGTCACCGTCGGTACCAACCTGCCCGAGGCCTCGGCGCTCGGCGCCCCCGGCGGACCGGGCGGGCCGACCAGCCAGGCGCGCCGCACCGAGGAAACCACCAATTACGAGATCAGCCGCACCACCCAGAGCACGGTGCGCCAGGGCGGCGAGGTTCGCCGGCTGTCGATCGCGGTGCTGATCGACGGCACCTATCAGCAGAACGCCGACGGTCAGGTCGAGTACCAGCCGCGGTCGCAGGACGAGATGGACCGGCTGGCCGCTCTGGTGCGCTCGGCGGTCGGCTTCAACGCCGAACGCGGCGATACCATCGAGGTCGCCAATCTTCGCTTCATCACGCCCGAGGAAGAGGCGCTGCAGGGGTCGGTTCCGGCTGAAACCATTCTCGGCATGGAAGCCGACAGTGTCTATCGCATCGCGGAAATGCTGGTGCTGGGCATCGTCGCGGTGCTGGTCATCCTGCTGGTGGTGCGGCCGGTGCTCGGCCGGGTGTTCGAAGGCGGGGCCGCCGGACAGAACGGTGGTCCGATGGACGATCTCGACAGCCTGCTGACCGACCAGTCCGGGCTGCAACGCGCCCTGGCGGGGCCGGGCATGGGGCTGGCCGGGCACGCGCCGGAGCTGTCCGGTCCGGAAAGCAGCACCGCCGCCGAACTCGATGCCCTGATCGACATCAATCAGGTCGAGGGACGGGTCAGGGCGTCCTCGCTGCGCAAGGTCGGCGAGATCGTCGAGAAGCATCCGGAGGAGGCGGTCTCGATCATCCGCAACTGGATGTACCAGGATATGTGACGCGCCGCACCGCGCCGCGCAGGGCATGACGCGGACGGCCCCGGCCGGCGCCCCCAGACCGAAGGAAACGAGCGAGCATCATGGCCAATTTGCGGGTGCGTGAGGACTACCGCAGCCTGAGCGGACCGGAGAAGGCAGCCATTCTCATGCTGGCCCTGGGCGAGGACCACGCCGCCAAGCTGTTCGTCTTCATGGACGAAGAGGAGATCAAGGAACTTTCGCAGACCATGGCCAATCTCGGCACGATCAGCTCGACCCTGGTCGAACGGCTCTGCGTCGAATTCGCCGAGCAGATCTCCTCCACCGGCTCGCTGGTCGGCACCTTCGAGAGCACCGAAAGGCTGCTCCTCAAGGTCATGGCGCGCGAAAAGGTCGATACCATCATGGAGGAGATCCGCGGCCCCGCCGGCCGCACGATGTGGGAGAAGCTGGCCAACGTCAACGAGACGGTGCTGGCCAATTATCTCAAGAACGAATACCCGCAGACCGTCGCAGTGGTGCTGTCCAAGATCAAGGCCGATCACGCGGCGCGGGTGCTGAACCTGCTGCCCGAGAGCTTTGCGATGGAGGTGATCATGCGGATGCTGCGCATGGAGGCGGTACAGAAGGACGTGCTGGACGATGTCGAGCGCACCCTCCGCAACGAGTTCATGTCCAACCTGGCACGCGCGACGCGCCGCGACGCCCACGAGATGATGGCCGAGATCTTCAACAATCTCGACCGCCAGACCGAAAACAAGTTCCTGGCCGCCCTGGAGGAGCGCAACCGCGATTCCGCCGAGCGGATCAAGGCCCTGATGTTCACCTTCGAGGATCTGGCCCGGCTCGACCCGACCGCGGTGCAGACCCTGCTGCGCAGCGTCGACAAGGGCAAGCTGGCGATCGCGCTCAAGGGCGCTTCGGAGCCGCTGCGCGACATGTTTTTCGGCAACATGTCGGAGCGTGCCGGCAAGATCATGCGCGAGGAAATGGCCGCCATGGGGCCGGTGCGGCTCAAGGATGTCGATGAAACCCAGATGTACATGGTCCAGCTCGCCAAGGATCTGGCCAGCCGCGGCGAGATCGTGATCTCCGAGGGCAAGGGCGAAGACGAACTCGTATATTGACCGGCCGACGCTGCTGACCGAACCGAAACGACTGGAAGACCGAAACGACTGGAAGACCGGAACAACTGGAAGACCGGCGCGATCATGGCGGACCCGCAGCCTTTTCTGTTCGAGACCTCGTTCGATCCGGAGGATGTCCGGAGCCAGCGCGAGGCCGAGCTGCGCGCGGCGCGGGACCGGGTCGAGGCCGAGACGCGCATCGAAACGCTCCCGCCGCCGCCGAGCTTCACCGCCGACGACATCGCCATCGCCCGGGCCGCGGCCTATGCCGAGGGCGAGGCGGCAGGGGCGGCGACCACGGCGCAATCGATCGAGACCCGGCTGGTCCAGGCGCTGGCCCAGATCGGCCCGCAACTGACCCGGCTGATCGAGGATCAACGGCAATCCGACGCCGCGCTGGCCGAGCAGGCCATCCAGGTCGCCCTGACCATCACCCGCAAGCTGCTGCCGGAACTCAGCCGGCGGCGCGGCCTGGGCGAGATCGAGGCGGTCATTCGCACCTGCCTGCAGGACATGATCGAGGAACCGCGGATCGTGATTCGGGTCTCCGACGGCCTGCTCGACATCATGCGGGCGCGGCTTCAGGGCATGGTCGAGTCGATCGGCTTCGCCGGTTCGGTCGTGCTGCTGGCCGAGCCCAGCATGGGGCCGGCGGATTGCCGCGTCGAATGGGCCGATGGCGGTGCCGAACGCCTGTCCGACCGGCTGTGGCAGGAGATCGATCAGGCGGTGGCGCGGGTGCTCGACTATCCCACCATGGCCGAGCCGGTCGAGGCGCCGGCCGGCGTCACGGTGACGCCGCCGGCGTTCGTCGTGCCGGGCGCCGGAGTTGCGCCGGCAACCCCGCAGGCGGCGCTTCCGGCGCTCGACCTGTCGAGCTGAGAGGTGCCCGGACGCGGGCGGCACATGTCGTTTCGGGCCGCGAGACGGGCGGCCATGTCAGGAGTGATGAATGGGTACCAACGACAATTTCGACCTCGACGACCTGGATCAGCCGGGCGGCCGGTTCGCCGCCGGGGCGGAGCCCCCGGTCACCAAGGAACTCGAGGCGATCTACGACATTCCGGTGCAGATCTCGGCGGTGCTCGGCAAGACCACCATGCAGGTCAACCAGTTGCTCAAGCTCGGCCGCGGCGCGGTGGTCGAACTCGACCGCAAGGTCGGCGAGGCGATCGACATCTACGTCAACAACCGGCTGGTCGCGCGCGGCGAGGTGGTCGTGGTCGAGGACCGGCTGGGCGTCACCATGACCGAAATCATCAAGTCGGACCGGTCCTGAGCCGCCCCTCCTGACCCGCCCGCCGCACGCTCGGATCGCGGCCGGCATCGCAGAGGAGAGATCATGCGCCTCCTGATCGTCGGAACCCTGGACGGCCACATCACCACCGCCGGCAAGATCGCCATGGAGCGCGGCGCCAAGGTCGCCCATACCGAAACCGTCGATGCCGCGATGAAGGCGCTCAGGAGCGGACGGGGCGCCGATCTGCTGATGATCGATGTCAAGCTGCCGGTCGCGGAGCTGTGCGACAGTCTGGCGGCGGAGCGGTTCCACGTGCCGGTGGTGGCGTGCGGCATCGGCACCGACGCGCAGGCGGCGGTGCGCGCGATCCGGGCCGGGGCCCGCGAATACCTGCCGCTGCCGCCCGACGCCCTGCTCATCGCCGCGGTGCTCGAGGCGGTGGCGGCGGAAAGCCATGCCATCATCGCCCGCGATCCGGTGATGCTGCGGCTGCTGCGGCTGGCGGAGCAGGTCGCGCCCTCGGATGCGTCGGTGCTGATCACGGGCGAAAGCGGCACCGGCAAGGAACTGATCGCCCGCTTCATCCACCGCAAGAGCCGCCGGGCCGACCGGCCGTTCGTCTCGGTCAACTGTGCGGCGATCCCGGAAAACCTGCTCGAATCCGAACTGTTCGGGCATGAAAAAGGCGCCTTTACCGGCGCCGTCGCCCGGCGCATCGGCAAGTTCGAAGAGGCCCAGGGCGGAACCCTGCTGCTCGACGAGATCAGCGAGATGCATCCGCGGCTGCAGGCCAAGCTGCTGCGCGCCATCCAGGAGCGCGAGATCGACCGGGTCGGCGGCGCCCAGCCGGTCCGGATCGACATCCGCCTGCTCGCCACCTCCAACCGGATTCTGGAGGAGGAGGTGCGCAGCGGCGGCTTCCGCGAGGATCTGTTTTTCCGGCTCAATGTCCTCAGCGTCCGCATGCCGGCGCTGCGCGAGCGGCCGCTCGACATCGAGCCGCTGGCCGAGCACTTCGTGCGGCGCTATGCCGAGGCGAACGGCCTGGGCGAACGGCGCCTGTCGCTGCCGGCGCTCGATCTGCTGCGCCGTCATCACTGGCGGGGCAATGTGCGCGAGCTGGAAAACTGCATGCACCGTGCCGTGCTGCTGTCCGGCGGCCCGGCGATCGAACCCGAGTCGATCACGGTGTCCGGCTCGCTGTCCGGCCCGGCACAGGCCCCGGCCCCGGCGGGTGCCGAATCGCCAGCCGCCACCGCCGCGCCGCCGCCGGCCGGGAGACCGGCGGCCCCGGTCGAGGCGGCCCCGTTCGAGGCTGCCGGGGGGCTGGTCGGCCGGACCGTGGCCGAGGTCGAACGCGATCTGATCATCGGCACGCTGCACCATACGCTCGGCAACCGCACCCATGCCGCGACCATTCTCGGCATCTCGATCCGCACCCTGCGCAACAAGCTCAAGCAGTACAGCGAGGAGGGGCTGGCCGTGCCGCTGCCTCGCGAGCCGGAGCGCGCCGTCCTCCTGTGACCAGCGCCTGACCGCACCGACCGGAAGGAAAGCCAGCCCCGATGGCCAGCCCCCCGACCCCCTCCGCCGGCGGCGCCGCCCCGCCGGCCGGCTCCGGCTCGTTCCAGGCCCGCATGGCGCCGTTTCTGAACGGCCTGCGCGAGCGCGGCGACATGGCGCTGGCGCTGGCGGTGATCGCGATCCTGATCGTCCTGATCCTGCCGATGCCGACCTGGCTGCTCGACATCTGCCTGGCGATCTCGATCACCTTCTCCGTGCTGATCCTGATGACCGCGCTGTTCATCAGCAAGCCGCTGGAGTTCAACTCGTTTCCGACCGTCCTGCTGATCGCGACGCTGCTCCGCCTGTCGCTCAATCTCGCCTCGACCCGGCTGATCCTGGCCAACGGCCATCAGGGGCCGGGCGCCGCCGGCCATGTCATCGAGGCGTTCGGCAATTTCGTGATGGGCGGTAATTTCGTGATCGGCGTGATCGTCTTCGCCATTCTCGTGATCGTCAACTTCGTGGTGATCACCAAGGGGTCGGGCCGCATCGCCGAAGTGTCCGCGCGGTTCAGCCTGGATGCCATGCCCGGCAA
>CAZTNV010000097.1:0-12534 GCA_964615535.1 uncultured Mycobacteriaceae bacterium
CTGGCAATAACAGCAAAAAAATATATGTACGGCAGCGCCCCTGCCGAAGATCAAAACCCCGCACCACCGATCCGTCGGAGGTCGCCGTGGCTTGCCACAGTTCACCAATCACGCTTAACAAAGTCTTGATTCAGCACTATAGATTTATTACAATATTATGTCATGTATTCGACCACAAACGGCTTGTCATATCCTTCGCCTGCTGCTCCATGACCGGCGAACCGGGTGGCAGCGGCTGGTCAGCGTAGCACCAGCGGGGCTAAGTGTTCCCGAATACTGCGGTCGAGTTGGGCATCGAGATCGGCAGCGGCGGTCTCGATCAGATGATACCAGGTCGCCTCGCGACCTTGCGGCGAGACGTCCTCGGCAACGGTGACCGAGCGTTCGACATTGGCCAGCGCGAATCCACCGGTCCGAAGCGCCGGGTTGGTCGCTTCGACCCGCACCGCCAGCCGGGCATTGTAGCGCTGAGCCTGATCAATGGCGAAGAGGCCGCGGACGCCTTCGGTCCGGGGCAGTTGCTCCTCGGTGACGCGGGCATCTTCGATGATCACGGTCGCCATGCCGCTCTGCCCGGCCGCGCGAAGGCGCTGATCGGCCCAGCGGCGGATCACCTCGCTCGGCACCTGCAGGAACAGGTGTTCGACATGCGGCGGCGCCATCGGCGGCCGATAGCGCTGATCCACCGCGATCCGCGCGACATTGAGCACGATCGGCCCGCGCTGGGTGAAGCCGATATCGGGGAAGGTGCGCGGCGGTGGCCGGGTGCAGCCGGCCGCCAAAGCCACGACCGACAATCCGGCCAGGCGGAGCAGTGCGGCACGCGACAGAGTGTAAAGGGTCATGGATGTCCGACCGCGCAAGATGACCGGCTGTCATACCATCTGCCAAGCATGACCGCATCAAGGCAATCCGGGCGGCAGGCCCCGGCGCGCGCCGTCACTGTCCGGGCCGATCAGTGCTCGGCGTGCGGCGCAAAAATTTCGGCGAGATCGTTCTTGGTAAATGTGTAGGTGGTGTTGCAGAACTCGCAGGTCATCCAGACCTTGCCGTCAACCATGTACTCCTCTTCGACCTCGGCACGCGGCAGGGTCGACAGGATCTGCGCGACCCGTTCGCGCGAGCAGCGGCAGCCCTGACGCAGAACCAGCGGCGTGAACACCCGCACGCCATCTTCATGAAATAGCCGATACAGCAGATCGTTGGGCGGCAGCGCCGGATCGAGCAGCTCGGCCTCGGTGCAGCTTTCCATCAGCACCATGGCACGACGCCAGTCGTCCTCCCGGTCGCTCGGCAGAAGCGCCGCTTCGCCCGGTTGAGGCAGCCGCTGAACCATCAGGCCGCCGGCCCGCCAGCCATCCCCCGCCGGTCCGGACAGCCGGTCCACCGCCAGCTTGATGCCGGCATGAATCTGCTCCGACTGGCGGAAATAGTGCTGGAGGCAATCCGTGAGCGTAGTCCCGGCCAGCTCGACGATGCCCTGGTAGCGGTCGGTGAACTCGCCCTGATCGACGGTGAAGGCGAGCCAGCCCTGCCCGAGCAGGGTCGGCACGTCGTGCGCATCGCTTTCGGGCAGCCGCTCATGGTCGACCTTGGCATAGCCGCGCAGATCGCCGGCCGAGGTCACGTCGGCGACGATCAGCGGCACGGCGCCGTCGCCCTTGGCCTGGAGCGTGAAAATGCCGTCATACTTCAAGGCGCTGGCCAGCATGTTGGCGAGCACGACCATTTCGCCCAGCAGCCGCGCCACCGGCTCGGGATAGTCGTGCGCGGTCAGGATGCCGTTCAGCGCGGGCCCCAGCCGCACCAGCCGCCCGCGCAGGGTGCTGGCCTCGATCTGAAAAGGCTGCATCACATCCGCGGCCGGCGACCACGGCGTCGATGTCGATTGGGTTACCCCAGACACCACAGCAGAATGCCTTTCTGTGCATGGAGGCGGTTTTCCGCCTCGTCCCACACCAGTGATTGCGGACCGTCGATCACCGCGTCGGTCACCTCCTCGCCGCGATGAGCCGGCAGACAATGCATGAACACCGCATCGGGCCTGGCCAGGCGCATCAGGCGCTCGTTGATCTGATATGGGCGCAGCAGATTGTGACGGAAGGGCGCATCCTTGTCGCCCATCGACACCCAGGTATCGGTGACCACCAGATCCGCATCGCGAACCATGGAATCGGCATCGCCGCCGACCGTGATCCGGCCGCCGTGATGATTGGCCCAGGCGATCAGCTCGGCGGGCGGCTGCAACGGTTCGGGACAGGCCAGGCGGAGCTCGAATTCGAAGCACACGGCGGCGCGAATCCACGATCGTGCGACATTGTTGCCGTCGCCGCACCAGGTCACCGTGCGCCCGGCGATCGGGCCGCGATGCTCCTCATAGGTCATGACATCGGCCAGCAACTGGCAGGGATGGCTGTTGTCGGTCAGGCCGTTGATCACCGGCACGGTCGCCGCCGCGGCCAGCTCGAACAGGCGTTCCTCGCCCCAGGTGCGGATCATGATGGCATCGACATAGCGCGACAGCACGCGGGCGGTGTCGGCGACGGTCTCGCCCCGGCCGAGCTGGATCTCGCTCCCGGTCAGGACCACCACGTCGCCGCCGAGCTGGCGCATGCCGACCTCGAACGACACGCGCGTGCGGGTCGACGGCTTCTCGAAGATCATCGCCAGCGAGCGCCCGGCAAGCGGCCGATGATTGGCGCCGCGCGGATCGGAACGCTTCAGGGCCCGGCTGCTTTCGATCATTTCGCGCAGATGATCGCGGCCGACCTGATGAAGATCGATGAAATGCCGGGTTGCCCCGTTGGAGAGTGGCGCCATGTCTTACCCCGCAATGCCGGCAGTCGCCGCGGCGGTTCGGGCCCGGCAAACCCGATCGATCATGTCGAGCGCCAGATCGATTTCCGTCCCGGTAATGATCAAGGGCGGCAGGAGCCGGATCACATTGTCGGCCGCCGGCACGGTCAGCAGGCCCTCGGCGCGCAGTTCGGCAATGATCTCGGCATTGGGCGGCAGGCATTTCAGCCCGAGCATCAGCCCGGCGCCGCGCACTTCGGCGACCACCCGGTCATGACGCGCCGCCAGCGCGACCAGCCGGTGCCACAGCAGGCGGGCCACACGATCGATCTCGTCGAGAAAACCCGGCTCCAGCAGCACGTCCAGCACGGCATTGCCGACCGCCATGGCCAGCGGATTGCCGCCATAGGTCGTGCCATGGCTGCCCGGCGTCATGCCTGCGGCAGCCGCCTCGGTGGCCAGGCAGGCGCCCAGCGGAAAGCCGCTGCCGATGCCCTTGGCGACGCACATGACGTCGGGCGCGATGCCGGCCCATTCATGGGCGAACAGCTTGCCGGTGCGGCCATAGCCGCACTGGATCTCGTCGAAATACAGCAGGATGCCGCGATCATCGGCAATCGCGCGGAGCGCCCGCAGATAGTCGAGCGCGGCCGGCCGGATGCCGCCCTCGCCCAGCACGGGTTCGATGCAGATCGCTGCGGTCTCCGGCCCGATCGCGCCGCGCAGCGCGTCGAGATCGCCGAACGCGACCTGGTCGAATCCGTCCATCATCGGGCCGAAGCCCTTGACCAGCTTCTCTGACTTGGCCGCGGCGATGGCCGCCAGGGTGCGCCCGTGAAACGCGCCGCCGACCGTGATCACGCGCCAGCGTTCCGGCCGGCCGTGATGGTCGTGGTACTTGCGCACCAGCTTGATGCCGCACTCCCAGGCCTCGACCCCGGAATTGGTGAAGAACACCGTGTCGGCAAAGGTCCGCTCGACCAGCCGGCCGGCCAGGATCTCCTGCCCGGGCACGCGGTACAGGTTCGAGGAGTGCCACAGCTTGGCGGCTTGGCTATGCAGGGCCTCGACCAGATGGGGATGGGCGTGGCCCAGGGCGGTCACCGCGATGCCGCTGCCGAAATCGAGATAGCGTCGGCCGTCGGTCGCGATCAGCCAGGGGCCCTCGCCCCGCTCGAACGCGATATCGGCCCGTGCATAGGTCGGCATGACGGCGGGGATCATTCGATGTCTTCCATCCCGGCTGGGAGCGCCCCGGCAAGAGGCGAAACGCAACACGGCGCGGTCAAAACCCGCGCCGCATTGCAAAAAAGGAATAAGAGCAAGCAGAGGGCGGCATTGTCAACGCAGGAACCGGCCATTTTTGCGCAATGGTCCGACAATCCCGGGAGTGGGATGGTCGCCGGAGCCGGACCGTGCAGCCTTCGATCGCCCAACCCGGCGGCAACATATAACTATAGGTAGAATGCTACCAAAGAGTTTCGCTGTTACACCCTCGCGCCCGCGCCCGTGTGTCACGCTTTGTCACGGGGCGCTCCTGCCCGGTTCGGCCAGGCCTTCGTACCACAGGATCGTATTCCTTTGACCCCGGACGTTTCAAGCGCCCCCGCGGCGACGGCCCGCCGGTCTCAGGACCGCTCGAACCGGCTGGAACAGGCGGACAGGGCGGCACAGGCGGACTGATACTGGCGATTGATCTCGGCCCGATCGACCGGATCGGCGGCGGCGCCTCGCCCGGTTTCGGCGATCACCAGCGCATGGCGCATCAGGGCGACATGCTGGCTGGGCAGCCGTACCGTTCCGGCGAGCTGGCCGATGATCTCCAGCATGTGAATGATCACCTCCGGCTGGTTCGCGCCGGCGCGGCGGATCTGGTGAAACGCGGCATCGATCAGGCCGCCATGGCTGGGCGCCCGGCTGATCACCCGCCCGACGCCGTCGCGATCCCGAAACACCCGCGGCTGAAGCTCGCGGCACATCAGCGCCGCCAGCGCCGCTCCCAGCCGGTCCAGTACGGCGATCGCGGTGAACGGATCGTTGATGCCGGGCGACAAGGCCCTGAGTCCGATCTCCACCAGATGCCGGATGGAGTATTCCAGGTCCTGGGTCGGACTGCGCTCGGGGCCGATCAGGATCTGATCCACGATCGCAGCCGCCAGTTCCGGGTCGAGCCGGTCGCCCGGATAGATCTTGATCTGACCGCCGCCGCGAATGATGAAATGCCCGGCCCTGAAATCCAGGCGCAGCAGGATGTCGCGACTATGTGCGAGATCGACCAGATCCTCGAATTCGATCGCCTGGACATAGCCGTCCTTCGGCAATCCGATCGCTGCCGCGCGTTCGTCGAAATCGTCCGGCAACGCGTCGCGGATACTGGTGACCTCGGGCGGAGGTCCGCCGTCGTCCGCGGGGAGCAGCCGGGCGATCGCGCTGCCGAGATCGGCGCCGACCCGCGCGACCACGGTATCCGCCACGATCGAGCGGGCCAGGTAATGGACGAAAAACAGCAGCACGAATAGGTTAATTATGGCAAGCGCCGTGCCGACCGTCACCGCGACATGCGGCACCTCCTCGAAATCGGTATTGGCTTTCAGGGTACGGAGAACGACCACCTGATAGACGATGGTCATGATGAAGATGCCGATCGACACCTGGGTGCCCGTCCTGCCCATGAAATTGCGGATCAGCCGCGGGCCGAGTTGATTGGCGGTCAAGGTCAGTACCACCATGGTGATCGAGACCACCAGAGTGGTCATGCTGATCATCGAGGACAGGAGGGTCGACAGCAATTCGCGGGCATCGGCCGGTTCGCCGGCATAGAGCCACCAGACCTCGCTGGCGCCTTCCATGGAGAACCTGCTGTCCAGCAGCAGGATCAGCACCGCCAGACCGATCGCCCCCAGGCCCATCAGCGCCGGAATGAACCACAGGCTGGATTGCAGACCCGACCAGATGTTGAACAGGCGATGGTGCATGGCGGCCGGAAAATGGCAGATGGGGCGGTCCGGTGCGATCGATCGAGTCCGGACCGGCGTCCAACCAGGAACACCGCTTGGGACGCAATGGTTCACTGCGGGACTCCGGGATCGATCCTGCTCGATCCCGGCCGGCCGGCCGGCCACTTAAGCCTTCAGCCGCCAACCCCGGCGGATCAGCCGGTTGCACAGCAGCCACAGCGCCAGGACGGTGCCGGCGACCACGGTCAGGCTGAGCCAGACCGGGGCGCTGTGCAACCCGATGGCGGCGGCGCGGAAACCGTCCAGCGCGTAATGGATGGGGTTGACCTGGACCGCCAGCCGCAGCGGTTCGGGCAGGCCCTCGATCGGCGCAAACAGGCCCGAAAGGAACGTTACCGGGATCAGAAAGAAGCCGAAGAAGGCGCCGACATGATCCCATTTGCGCGCCCACAGGGCGGCCAGGACACCGACCAGCGCCAGCATCAGCGCGCTCAGCCCCCAAAAGGCGGCCAGCAGCAGCGGATCGCGCACCGGCAATCCGTACAGCAGCATCGCGATGGCCAGCAGCGGCAGGCCGACGATCAGACCGGCAGCCGCGCCGGCCAGGGCATAGCCAAAGGTCAGCTCGGCGGGCGTCAGCGGCGCCATCAGGATATCGGCGATGCTGCCCTCGAGCTTGTCGAACACGATCGAGAACACGGTCAGCTCGGCGCTGACATTGATCGTCGCGAACAGCACCAGACCGGGCAGCATGAAGCGCAGCACCGCCGCGCCCTCACCGTCATGTTGCGCCGGCCCCAGCGCCAGGGCGAAGACGGTCAGGTAGAGCACCATGGTGAGGGCCGGCCCTGCGATGGCCTCGGTCCAGCTTTGGAAAAACCGGCCGGTTTCCCGGCGGATCAGGGTCGCCACCCCGAGCCAGTGGACCCGGCCGATCCGCCGGGGCGGGCGCGGCGCGGCGACCGCGCGTTCCGTTCGCGCCTCCGTCATGCGCCCGTCGTCATGCCTTCAGCTTGTAGCCGGTGGCCAGCATGCGCAGCACCAGTGCCCACAGCGCGGCATTGACCGCGATCATGACGGCGATGCCGATGCCCAGCGTGCCATCGCTCTGACCGATGAAGCCGTAGCGGAATCCGTCGATCATGTAGAAAAACGGGTTGAAATGGGCCACCCACCACCATTCCGGCGGCAGGCGATCGACCGTATAAAAGGTGCCGGACAGAAAAGTCAGCGGCGTCACCACGAAATTGGTCACCGCCGCGATGTGGTCGAACTTTTCCGCCCAGACCCCGCCGATGATGCCCAGCAGGGCCAGCAGCATCGACGCGGCAAGGCCATGAAAGAGGATGAAGGTCAGGTCGTGCAGCCCGATATCGACGAACGGCCGGATCGCGACGAACGTCACCACGCCGACCAGAATGCCGCGGGTGATCCCGCCGCCGACATAGGCGAGCGCCAATTCCCAGGGCGCCAGGGGCGGCATCAGCACATCGACGATGCTGCCCTGGATCTTCGCGATGATCACCGAGGACGAGGTGTTGGCGAAAGCGTTCTGGGCCATCGCCATCATCACCAGCCCCGGCGCCAGAAACTCCAGGAACGGCACGCTGCCCGCCATCCGCACGATGCCGCCCAGGGCCAGCGCGAACACCGCATAGAACAGCAGGGTGGTGACCACCGGCGCCGCCACGGTCTGGGTGAACACCTTCAGAAACCGCCGAACCTCCCGGCGATAGAGCGTCCACAACCCGATCCAGTTGACCGGACCGATCCGACGGGCGTGGAACGGTGTCATCATCAGCATCGGCGCGACCTTGAGGCGTGACTTCGGCGGGGCTGAGCGGTACAGACGGCCGACCCGCCGGCGGCGGACCTTATCGGCAACCGCAGGCCATTGCAAACCCGACGGGTTCCGTCAACAGGAGGCCGACGCGTGGCAACTGAACCGGGCTGGCTCGATGCGTTTCCCGGGCTCGCCGAACTGGGCGGTGACGCGCTCCGGCTGCTGCGCACCGCGGCCGTGCCCCAGACGATTCCGGCCGGCACCGTGCTGTTCCGGTCGGGCAGCCCGTGCCGGCATTATTTCATGATCCTGGACGGGACGGTGCGGGTTGGCATGGTCGGGGCGAACGGCCGCGAGATCGTGCTCTACCGGGTCGGCCGCGGCGAAACCTGCATTCTGACCACCGCCTGTCTGATGGCCCGCCGCGATTACGGCGCCGAGGGCATGGCCGAGACGGCGGTCGGCGCGCTGGCCCTGCCGCGCGGACCGTTCGAGGAGCTGATCGCGCAATCGGCCGGGTTTCGGGATTTCGTCTTCACCTCCTACGGCGCGCGGCTCACGGATCTGATCCTGCTGGTCGAAGAGGTGGCGTTTCGCCGCATCGATGTCCGGCTGGCCGGTCTCCTGATCCAACGCGCCGCCGGGGCCGGCGGGCTGGCCATCACCCATCAGGAGATCGCGGTCGAACTCGGCACCGCCCGCGAGGTGGTCAGCCGGCAGTTGAAGGAGTTCGAGCGCCGTGGCTGGGTCGCGCTCTCTCGCGGCCGGGTGACGGTGGTTGACGGCCCGGCCCTGCGCGCCCTCGGCCAGGACCGGCCGTGATCGGATCGCCCCTGCGGCGTTGTCGCCCCCGGTGACTTGGTCACAGACCGCGCACCGGCAAAGACGGTCCAATCCGCTCGATCACGGCGCCGCGGCGCGTTGTGGCGGACAGTGGAGTCGAGAGGGTGACCACCATGAACGGCTTGAAAAACGTCGGAACGATCGACCGGGTGCTGCGCGTCGTCGCCGGGCTGGTGCTGATCGCGCTGGTCTTCGTCGGACCGCAGACCGCCTGGGGCTGGGTCGGTCTGGTACCGCTGCTCAGCGGGTTGCTGGGCGTCTGCCCGGCCTACAGCCTGTTCGGCATCCGCACCTGCCGGGCGGCCGGCCGGAATGCCTGAATCGGCCCCGGCCTCGGCCGTTTCGACCTGAACCGGCGGCGCCGGACGGTTTCCGGCGCCGCCCGGCCGAGGGCGCCGGGCACTCCCGATCCGTCCGCGGCACACGCAAATCATGATCGCCAAAAACCATAATTCTACAATGTTATTAGATACGGTTTCACCAGATACAAGTAATAGCGACTAGAATTAACCTCCGCTTAACCGGCCATGACTTGATAATGATCAGGGACCGACGATGTACGCCTCGGCCGATCTCGATCCCGATGCGGATGTCTTCCAAGCCGGACGGGTTGTCATGCATCATTTGTCCATTCGATTGAAACTGGTTCTCGGAGTCTTGGCGCCTCTGCTGCTGGGCGTTGCGGTGATCAGTACCGCCCTTCACCAGCAGCAGCGCGAACTGATCGAAGCCGAGCAGCAGGTCCAGCTTGCCGCAGCCGAAGCCGGGTTGATCTCGGCGGTCCGGCGTCAGGGGCGGACCGCCGAGGCGATCGCCACGGTGCTGGCCGGACTGCCCGAGGTCCAAATCCTGGCCGCCCGCCGCGACCGCACGGCGCTGCTTGGGCTGCTGGCCGATCCGTTCGCCCGGCTGCGCGACGGTTTCGCGCTGAGCCAGATGCAGGTCCAGACGGAGTCCAACGGTTCGGTGCTCCGCCTGCACAACCCGGACCGGTTCGGCGACGATCTGACCGCGTTTCGCCCGATGCTGGCCCATGCCAATGCCGCGCGCCAGCCGGTCAGCGGCGTCGAGCTGGGCCGCGAAGGGCTGGCCATCCGGGGCATCGTACCGGTGTTCGACAACGGCCGGCATGTCGGCTCGATCGAGGTCGGCAGTTTTCTGAATGCCCGGTTTCTGGCCGATCTGGCGACCGACGGCGTCGAGCTGGCCGTGCATGTTGCGGGGGATGAGGGCGTGCGCCTTGCCGCCTCGACCGCCGACCCGCCGCGCTCCTGGTTGAGCGCGGACGGATTGGCCGCCGCAGCGGCCGGTCAGCCGGGGACGATGGCGGGTCTTGACGGCGACCGGCCGATCGTCGTGCGCGCCGCACCCCTGACCGATTTCAGCGGTCGCGTGATTGCGGTCATGGAAATCGCGCTCGATGGCAGCGGACACGCCGCCGCCCTTCAGCGCAGCCTGACCTGGACGCTGCTGACCGGTTTGATCGTAACGGCCCTGGGCATGGCAACCGGACTGGCCATCGCGCTCGGCCTGTCCCGCCCCGTGGTGGCGATGACCGCGACCATGGAGCGTCTGGCCGCCGGCGACAGCGCCGCCGAGATCGCCGGGCTCGATCGGCGCGACGAAATCGGCGGCATGGCCCGGGCGCTGTCGGTGTTCCGCGCCACGGCGGTCGACCGGGAGCAGTTGCAGCGCGCCCAGGAGACCGGACGCAAGGCGGAAGAGGCCAAGCGAACGGCGCTGCGCACCATGGCCGACAAGCTCGACCGGGAGACCGGCGCCGCGGTCGGAACGCTGGCCCGGAATGCCGGGCAGATGCACGCCGCGGCCGGCGAGGTCGAGACGGCGCTCGACCGTCTCGCCGGCAATGCGCAGACCGTCGCCGCTGCCGCCGAACAGGCGCTGATCAACGCCGATACCGTGGCCGCGGCAGCCGCGCAGCTCGATGCGGCGATCGGCGAGATTCGCCGGCAGGCCAGCCAGTCGGCCGAGGTTTCGGAACGGGCGGTGAGCATGGCCGCCGCGACCCAAACGATCATCGGCGAGCTGGCCATGGTCGCGCAGGGCATCACCCAGGCGATCGACCTGATTCGCGGCATCGCGGAGACCACCAACCTGCTGGCGCTCAATGCCACCATCGAGGCGGCACGGGCCGGCGAGGCCGGCAGGGGATTTGCCGTCGTCGCCACCGAGGTCAAGAGCCTGTCGCACCAGACCGCCTCGGCAACCGGCGAGATCGAGGCCAAGGTCCGCGCGATCCGGCAGGTCTGCGACGATGCCGCCGCCTCGATCGCGGCGATCGGCGGGACCATCCGCGACATGAATACGTTCAACGAAACGATCGGCGCCTCCATCGATCAACAGACGGCGGCGACCTCGGAAATTTCGCGCAACGTCCAGCAATCCGCGATGGCGTCGCGCGACATGACCGCACGGATCGAGCATGTGTCGCAAGATGCCGACGGGTCGCGGGAGCTGGCCCGGCAGCTTCGCTCGACCGCCGAGGCCGTCGGCCGCGAAGTGGAGGCGCTCGGCCGGGCGGTGACCCGCGTCGTCCGCTCGTCCACGACCGAAACCGATCGCCGCGCGCACCCGCGCTTCGAGGCCGATGTGGCGGTGACCGTGATGCGGGACGGCGGGACGGCCGCTACCGGGCGGCTGGCCGACATCTCGGTCGGCGGCGCATGGCTGGTCGATATCGGCCCCTGCGGCACCGGCGATCGCCTGCGGATCGACCTGCCGGCGTTGCGGCGCACCATGACGGGAACCGTGATCGAGGCCCATGGCAGCGACGTTCACGTCAGGTTCGAAGCGCCGTGCGAAGCCGATTTCGCGGCGCTCGGTCTGCGCGCCAGAATCAGCATGGCGCGCCTCGCCCACGAAACGATGCGCCGCCGGATCGTCGACGCCGTGCTCGGCCTGAACGATATCGAACCCGGCGACCTGCAAAGTCACCTGACCTGCAAATTCGGCGCCTGGTACAGCACCGTGGACGATCCGTCGATCACCGGCGCACCGGCCTTCGCGGAATTGCGGCAGCCGCACGAGCGGTTTCATTCTCTCGCGGTCGATCTGCTCGAACAGCACCGGGCCGGCAACGAGGCCCGGACCACGGCGGTGCTGAAGGATCTGGACGACACCTCCGACCGGATACAGTCGCTCCTGGGCGAACTGGCGGCCCAGGCCGGCCCGCTCAAGCCGGAGGGCCAGCCGAGCGACCCGGCCATCCTTCTGCCGCGTACCGCACGGGGTTGAGCGTTGCGGGAAGCGTCAATTCTCCAGCATCGCTTCGCAGACCCAAAAGGCGAATGGCCGGCGGCCGGGGCCGGAGCGCCCGGTTCAGCCGGTCGTCACCTTGAGATCGCGGACGATGGCCGACGCATACTGCTCAAGGCGAAAAGCCGGCACATCGCCGGTCTGCGCCGGAGCGATGTCCCGGGCACGAATCTCGGCCGCAACCTTTCGAAGCTCGACGGCCATGCGCTCGAACATTTCGATGTCTTGATCGGTCCACCCCTGCATTGCGCTTTCCTCTCCCACGGACGTTTTTTTGTTGGCCCTTATTATACCCCAAAAATTGAAAGGGAATTGAAAAAAATCGTCCCGGAAATTCAACGATTCCGTACGATTCTTGCGCCGGCCGGTCCCGGCCGCCATATCCCGCAGGGATTTCCAATGATCCGGACGGCGTGCGGGGTTCGCACCATGCGACTGCTCTATTTCGCCTGGCTGAAGACCAGGATTGGACTGTCGGAAGAAGAGGTGAGTCCGCCGCCGGACGTCGTCGATGTCGCCTCCCTGCTCGACTGGCTCCGGAATCGCAGCCCCGCCCATGCCGCGGCGCTCGGGACGGACGGCGTGGTCCGGGTGGCGGTCAATCAGGATTACGCCCGTCCTTCGGACCCGGTCCGGCCGGGCGATGAAGTGGCCCTGTTCCCGCCGGTCACCGGAGGCTGACATGGCCGTGCGCGTTCAGCGGGAGGATTTCGACCCCGGCCCCGAACTGGCGGCACTGGGCGGCGGCAGCCACCGGATCGGCGGCGTGGCAAGCTTCATCGGGCTGGTCCGCGATCTGACCGGGGACGGCCAGCCGGTTTCGGCGATGACGCTGGAGCATTACCCCGGCATGACCGACGCATCGATCCGTGCTTCAAC
>CAZTNV010000098.1:0-7164 GCA_964615535.1 uncultured Mycobacteriaceae bacterium
GGGTCACTGGTTCAATCCCAGTCGCGCCCACCATCATGGCCCTGGTTTCACTCCTCCATTCGGCCCGGTTCGGAGCGGGCGGGTTGGCGCGCGGCGGGGATCGTGGATCACCGTCGCCGGCCGGGGCCGATACCACCGATCCGCCAGCCAGAGCATCGATCCGACCAGCAGGGCCAGCACCGGGTCGGTGAGGTCGGCCGACCGGCCCGGCAGGAACAGATGGGCGATCATGATCAGGCCGGCCAGCACGGTCACCGTCACCGTCGAGGCGCGCGGCGAGTCCGACCACTGAGCCAGCAGCCAGAACAATGTTCCGTACAGGAACGCCTTCCTGAAGAAGCTCCGCAATCCGGCATCCCAGTCGCCGATCACCATGCTGTGGAACGGCAACGGGTTGAACGGCTGCGGATCGGCCGCGAACGCGAACGGTTCCAGGCCGTCGACCAGCACCGCGACGGCGAAGGCGATGGCCACGGCCAGGGTCCTCGGGCCGTCGCGGCGGACACGGGACAGCAGGAGCCAGGCGCCGGCTGCGGCGATCAGGCCGGCCAGCTCGGAGGCCCGGACCACGTTGTGAATAATCAGGATCTTGCCGCCCAGGGTGGCCATGGCGAGGGCGGCGAACATCGTCCATCCCGAAAGCAGCGGCGTCACGGCTTCGCTGATCCGCCGGATCGCCAGCCACAGGCCGAAATAGCGAATCACCTCCAGCATCCGGAAATCTGGGTGAATCAGCAGGGGTTTCAGGCTGTCCTTGACCTGCTGCAGGTCCAGGCTGGGCACGAACGGGGCGAGCCGATAGCCGAACCAGCAGACCACCAGAACGGCCGCCGACGGCATAGCGATGCCCATTCTGACAAGCGGCAGCGGGATGTACGGCCTGATCAGCCAGCCGGCGGCAATACCGGTCAGCGTGCCGGCCGCGTTGGTGAGGATGTCCCGCGGATCGGAGGTTCGCGCGACCGTGAAATGCTGGGCGATCTCGATCGACAGGGACAGGACGATCCCCAGGATCGCCACCGCGACGGCAGCCCTGGTCCGGCCCAGAACCGGGCCGAAGGCGATCATGCCGAACAGGCCGAACGGCAGGTACAGAATGACATTGGCCAGGGCGTCGCTGCGGCTGAGCCGGGCCGTGATCCGCTCCCGCCAATCCTCCAGAATCCGGTCGAAGATCATCGTCCCTTCGGATGCGGCAGGTTCGAATTCGAACGGGTAAAATGAACCGTAGACGATGCCGAGAATGACCAGAAGGAACGCCAGTATCTTGGTTTTCGGTATGCTCATTCGGTCGTGGTCCGCCGTTATCGGCCGAGTGCCTGCGATGGGGAGCCGGCCGTAGCCGGGGCTGGCGCAGCTTCGGAGGCGTCTCAATTACGCTGAATTAAGTTCCCCCGCCGCCGAAAAGTTGATGCTGTAAGCGCGATTGCGGTTCGGTTGCGGCGATCGGGCCGGGGAATCGTGGTCGCGTCATCCATTGTCCCCGGATGCTGAGGGAATGCCATGCGGCGGCTGCTGTTCCTGCTGTTTCTGCTTGCCCTCGGCCCCGGCCTGATGCCGGCCGGTGCGGCGGCGCTCGACGACGATGAGCATGCCCTGGAGCAGACCGAGCGATGGCAGGAGGAGTGGGAGGACGAGGTCGAACGGGCCCGCGAGCGGGCCGAGCGGCGCCGGGAGCAGGCCGAGCGACGCTGGGAGCGGGAAAGCCGGCGGCGCGAACGAGAGGCCGAGCGGCGCGGGCGGCAGGCGGAGCGGCGCGGGCGATCGCCGGCCGGATCTGCCATGCCCGAGGGCTTTCCCTGGCCGGGCTGGGCGTGCCGGGAGATCCCCGGCCGCGACCTGCTGGAGTGCAGCCCGGTGCCGCCCGGCCGGCGCGAGGACTGGGCACCGCCGGCACCGGTGCCGGGCTGGGGACCGCCGGTCGGCCGGCCGCCAGCCGCCCCACCCTGGCCGTTGCCCTGGCCAGAGGGGCCGCCGACCGGTGCCGATCCGGCGACGCTGGCGCCACCCGCGGCGCCCGCCTACCGAATTCGCACGCCGTTCGACGAGGCCGCCTTCGCACCCTATGGTCGACGCGGCAATGCCAGCATCAGCGGCGAAGCCTTCGTCCGGCTGCCGGATGGCGGCGTCGTCCTGGCTGCAGCCGCCGAGGTCGTGCTGGTCCCGGACACCGCCTACACCCGCGAGCTTCTGGAGCCGGCGCGCAGCGGCCGCTATGGCGGGGTGGACAATCTCGACCCACGGTATTTCCGCTATCGGCGAACCGTGCTGGCCGATGCGAACGGCCGCTTCCGGTTCTCGCCGGTGCCGGCCGGATCGTACATCGTCCAGATCGGTGTCCCTCTGCCGGACGCCCATGGCCGAGGGCTGCCGGGCAACACGGTCTTCCTTCACGAAGAGGTCGCCGTGGCGGGCGGGTCGGGCGCGAATGTCGTGCTGACCAACCGGCCGCGCCCGCGTGCCCAGAGATGATCGGCAGGTCAGGGCTGGGGGGCGTCAGGGCTCGGCGAAGGCGATGGTGGACAGGAGCGCCAGTTCCGCCTGGCGGGAATCCAGGCGGGTATGCTGGACCACGATCGGCACGTCGGATTCGATGACGCTGGCATAGTCGGTGTCGAGCGGAACCGGTTCCGGGTCGGTCAGGTCGTTGAACCGGACATGCGCGGTGCGCCGCGCCGGCACGGTCAGCCGGTACGGCCCGGCGGGCTCGCGATCGGCGAAGAACAGCGTGATCGCAACCCGGGCGTCGCAGTCGCCGGCATTGAGGATGCAGGCGGTTTCGTGGCTCAGCAGGGCCGCCCCCTCGCCGGTGCTCGATCCCGGTATGTAGCCCTCGGCGATCGCCCAGCGGGTCCTGCCGATCGGTGCGGCCATGGCCGTCCTCCCCTTTCCGTCCGGGCCCCACGACAGGCCCGAGCAGCAAACGCGGCAAGCGGCGCCGGGTTCCGCGACCGGTCCAGGCGGCTCAGCGTCCGGCCGGCACGAGACGCAGAATCCCGCCGTTCCGATGGTCGGTCAGAATATGAACCGCGCCGTCCGGCCCCTGGCGCACGTCGCGAACGCGCGCGCCGATCGGGATGCGCTCCTCGCCGGTAACGCGCTGCCCGTCCAGCGTCAGCCGCACCAGCTCCTCCGGGACGAGCCCGCCGACCAGCAGGTTGCCGCGCCAGCTCGGAAACAGGTTGCCCGTGTAGAACGCCATGCCCGATGGCGCGATCGAGGGCGTCCAGTGAAAGATCGACTGCGCCAGATCGGGCCGGGTCGGCGGGTCGGGGATCGGTTCGCCGGAATAGTGCCGGCCCCAACTCACCAGCGGCCAGCCGTAGTTGCGGCCGGGTTCGGGAAGGTTGATCTCGTCGCCGCCGCGTGGCCCGTGTTCGTGAATCCACAGGGCGCCGGTCTGGGGATGGAGCGTCGCGCCCTGGATGTTGCGATGGCCATAGGACCAGATCTCGGGTTCTGCATCCGCGCGGCCGACGAAAGGATTGTCGGGTGGCACCGAACCGTCGGGGTTGATCCGGACGACCGTGCCGAGATGGTCGGACAAATCCTGGGCGGGATCGAACTCGAACCGTTCACCCAGCCCCACGAACAGCCGGCCGTCCCGCGAAAACACCAGCCGGGAGCCGAAATGGTTCGACCCGCCATATCTGGGCTGCTGGCGGAAAATCACCTCGACATCCTCCAGCGCCGTTGCGGCCAGCCGGCCGCGCGCCACGGCGGTCGAGGCGCCGCCCTGGCCGGGCTCGGCATAGGACAGGTAGACCAGCCGGTTGGATGCAAAATCCGGGTCGAGCGCGACATCGAGCAGCCCGCCCTGGCCCTGCGCGAAAACTCGCGGCACGCCTGCCAGTGGCTCCGAAATCCGGCCCTCATTTGACACGATGCGCAGCCGGCCGGGCCGCTCGGTCACCAGCATGCGGCCGTCGGGCAGGAAGGTCAGACCCCAGGGGTGGACCAGTCCGTCCGCCACCACCTCGACCCTGATGGCGCCGGTTTCGGTATCGATCACGCCGCCCTGCGCCAGGGCCGCCGCGGGCGGGACCGCACACGCGGCAGCGACCGCGAGCGCAAATATCGATCTCATGCGCCATGCTCCTGCGATGCTGACCCGGATGTGGCGCGATGGTGGGGCCGGCTCAAGTCCCCGCGGCTATAACCGGGACAGCGCGCGCTGCAGGGCGAGCGCGGCCTGGCGCCGCTGCTCGGGGGTCATGGCGGACAGATCCAGGTCGATCCGGATGTTGGGATGGTCCTCGCGGACGATGTGCACGCCTTCGGGCAGGTTGCGATATAGCTCGAAGGCGCAATAGGCGGTGATGGTATCGGCGATGCCCTTGACCCGGATCGGGCCGATCGCCTCGCAATGGACCTCGTCCTTGACATGGGCAAAGGTTTCGTAGGGCAGCAGGATGCCGCCCGGCGGCGCCGCCTTTTCCAGCCGCGAGGCGAGGTTCACCCCGCTGCCGATGATGGTGTAGTCCATCCGGTCCTCGCTGCCGAAATTGCCGACCGTGCAATAGCCGGTGCTGATGCCGATCCGGCATTTCACCGGCCGCTCGAGCCCGCCATCGCGCCACATCCGCTCCAGCTCGGCCATCCGTCGCTGCATGGCCAGAGCCATCTTCACGCAGGCCAGGGCATCCTGCTGGACGCCGCGGGTCTCCGGATCGCCGAAGAAGGCAACCACCGCGTCGCCGACGTATTTGTCGATCGTCGCACCGTACTCGGCCGCAATGCGCGACATTTCGGTCAGGTACTGGTTGAGGAAGCCGGTGACCTCCTCCGGTTCCAGACGCTCGGTGATTTCGGTGAACCCGGCGATGTCGGCGAACAGCACGCTCAGCTTCTTGCGCTGGCTGGCGATCTTGACCTCCTGCCGGCCCGAGAAGATCGACTGATAGACCTGGGGCGACAGGTACTTGGCCAGCTTGACCGAAAGCAGTTCCAGCTCGCGGTTCTTGCGGGCGATCTCCTCCGCGGCGTAGCGCTGCTTTTCGGCCAAACCGTTGAGTTCGCGCTCGTTGCGGTCGCTGAGCCGGATCAGCCGCTGAGTCGTCCGGAGCAGCTTCTTGTAGCTGTCGAGCAGGGCCGCATAGGCCGCGCGATCGGCTTCCGTCGCAAAGCCGCCGGTCTCCAGAAGATGCTCGGAGCGAGCGATAACCTCGCTCTCGCTTTCAAATAGTTTGACCACCATTTCACGGAGTTATTCGCTCAAGATGAAATCGCGCATCAACTATATCTTCTCCGAATTCATGGCCGAGCTCTTCCATGGTGTCGTCCTGTTCGTCATAATACCAGTGAATATCGACCGACGCACCCCCGTTGGCGGCCCGATCCAGCTTCTCCAGCAGAATCATGAGGATTTTGGCGCTGCTGCTGTTGAAGTATATCAATTCAAGGTCGAAGCGGCAGCATCCGTCGCCAAGCTTGGCGAGATACCGGTCAAGCGCGTCGAATACCGGCGCGTAAAAGTTGGCGGCGTCCTCCGGAAAGGATTCTCCGCGTATTCGCAAATGGTTATTCTCGAAATCGAATGCGATCTCCGGCGTCCGGTCGGTCGCGGCTATGGTCAGCGTCTCCATCCCGGCCCTTCTCCCCCCGGCCTTCGTTCAGGCGTCTTGTGCCCTGATGGTCAGATTTCGGCCCGGAGCGTGAAAAAGCAGAATTTCTCGTCGATGTCGACGAAGGCGAAGTCGATCGGCCGGGAGGCCCGGCGGGCGATTTCGAGAAATCCGACGCCGGCCTCGCTGCCCGGCACGTCCAGGCCAGACTTCAACTGCTGTTTGTAAAGCACGGCCAACTCGCTCCTCTCCCGCAGCCGGATGTGTTCCAGCCGCAGCCGCAGATGTTCGACGTCGTCACGCATCACCATGTTGCCGGCCTCCAGTATGAAGCCGCCGCCTTCCTGGCCGATCACGATCATGCCGTAGCGGATCTCCGACGCCTCGTCGGCCAGCATGTCGGGTTCCTTTTCGGCAGAATAGCGGATGATGTTCTGCATCAGCTCCACGAACACGGCGAAGACGCGGCGGGCGGTGGCAACGTCGGCCCGCTCGACCGCCATTTTCTGCTTCAGCGCCTTGCCGATCGCGCCCAGCACCTGCTCGCTGACGCTGCCGCTGTAGCACAGCACGATGCCGTTCCGGCGCAACTGGGTGCGGAGCTGGTAGAGATCCCGTCCAAACATCTCACGCATCCTTACAAGACAAGGCCGAGTCAGGCGGCAAGCCAAGCGGGGCGAAACCGACCACCAGAACGTCGTCCCGCTGCACTTCCATGCCCTGGTGATCGCCGAACAGACTGCGCAGGATCACCGCCTGCTGATTCATCGGGCGTACATGGTACTGCTGGCAAAAGGCGGCCAGCCGCCGCTTGCCGAAGCTGCGGCGGCGCTCGCCGCCGATCTGGTCGATCAGGCCGTCGGTCGCCAGGTAGAAGCAATCCCCCGCCCGTACATTGAATGGGACATTGGTGAACGCCAGATCGACCGGGTAATGCTGAAAACCCAGCATCGGCCGGTCGCCGCGCACTTCCGTGACGGTGCCGTCCCGCGCATGCCACAGCGACAGGCGGGCGCCGGCGAATACCAACCGCTCGCCGGTATCGCCGACATAGCACAGGCCCGCCTCCAGCCCGTCATCGGCGTAGGACGCGCCGCGCTCCCGAGTGCGATCCTTGTGCAGCAGCTTGCGCAGCCGGCGATGCAGGCGGGCCAGCATCTTGGCCGGATCGGCACAGGACGCCCGCCGGACGATATCGTTGAGCAGGCCGGTGACGATCAGCGTCATGAAGGCGCCCGGCACGCCGTGCCCGGTGCAGTCCCCGACGATTAGGATATGGCCACCCTCGACCCGGCTGCACCAGTAGAAGTCGCCGCCGACGATGTCGCGCGGCTCCCAGATCACGAAATGCTCGGCGACCGCCTGGGCCAGCACCTCGCGCGGCGGCAGGATGGCCGACTGGATGCGACTGGCGTAGCGGATGCTCTCCATGACCTGCCGATTGGCCGTCGCGGTGCGCCGCTGCTCCGCGATCAGTGCCTCCTCGCGCTGCTTCAGCTCGGTGATGTCGGTGTGGACGGCGACGGTGCAGCCATCCTCGGTCCGGCGCTCGCTGATCCTGATCCAGCGGCCGTCGGCGCAGCGGTCGAGCACCGGCTCG
>CAZTNV010000098.1:7174-12496 GCA_964615535.1 uncultured Mycobacteriaceae bacterium
CCGGCTCGCCGGGTTCGCGGTAATGGGCCAGCCGCTCGCACAGCCAAGCCTCGACATGATCGGCCGGACCGAGGATCAGGCCGCGCCCGGCGGCCTCGCGCAGGATCGTCTCGAACCGCGTCCCCGGCCGTATGATGTCGGCCATGCCGGGGTGCAGGTGGTCGCGATACCGGCTGTTGCTGAGGACCAGGCAGTCGTCCGGATCGAACAGGGCGAACCCCTCGGAAATGCTCTCGATGGCGTCGATCAGCTGCTGCCGGGCCCGGGCGACCTCGCGCAGGTTCTTGTCCTCGATCTCGATGGCGGTGTCGCGGAACACCGCGAGCGCCCGCGCCATGTGATCGATCTCGTCGCTGTTGCCTGCCGGCGGCAGCGGTGCCCGCAGATTGCCGCCGGCGATCGCCAGCATGCTGTCGCTCAGCCCCCGCAGCCGGGCCACCAGATTGCGATCGACGTAAAGCCACACGATCAGGCCGGACCCGGCCAGGCTCAACACCACGATGGCGATCAGCACGGTGGTGCTGAGCGCCTGGGTCGCTCGCGCGTCGCGGCCGGCGGTCCGGATGTCCTGGTTGGCGCCGGCCACCAGCTCGTCGACCGCAGCGGTCAGCGCCTGCGACAGCCTGGCATTCTCCTCCAGCAGGGTCTCGGCGGTGTAGACAAGCGCCAGCTCGATCCGGCGGAGCTGCGGCAGGCTGTCGTCGCCCTCGATGAATCCGCGGTAGCCGGCCACCACTCGCTCGGCGCGCGGCTGGAGCCGCTCCGGCAGGTCCGCCATGCGGGCGGCCAACTCGGCAAACGCTCTTTCAAGAGGAAAAACCAGGACCGCAATCTCGTTACGGTCGCGCGCGGTCCCGGTCTGGATCAGCAGATCGTTGACCGTGGTGACCGTCACCTCGATCTTCTGTTGATAGACCAGCTCAATGATCTCGTTGGCCACACCGACCAGCCGTTCGAGCGCGGCGACCGAGCTCGGGCCCGCCACGCTCACTGCGCGGGTCCATTCTGCGAGCCGGGCGTCCATCAGCAGGATGCCGGGGCCGACCAGCCGCCGGGCAGCCAGCGTGGTGTTGCTCAACTGGCGAAGCCGGAGCTGGCGCAGCTCGGCAACCGCCAGCCGCCGTCCGACCAGCGCATCGAGGCCCCGCAGGTTGGCCTCGAGCCGGGCGACCGGCGGCTCGACCGACGCGATGAAGCGCTCCTGCGGGCCGGTGGTGCTGGCCCTCAGCTCGGTGAGCAGGCGGTCCAGTTGCGCCACCTCGGCGCCGATGGCGCTCTGCGCCTCGCGCCACTGCGCGGTGGTCGCCGCGGTCAGCAGGGTCGGCGCCGCCCGCACGATGCGCTCGGCCTGGCGGGACAGTTCGAGCGAGGTCAGCGCCGAGGGCAGGCGTTGTTCGGTAATGCGGTCGAGCACCCGGCCGACCTCATGGAACGAGGACATCGCGGCGACCGCCGACAGCACCGCGAAGGCGCTGATGCACAGAAATGCGGCCAGCAGCCGCGCCCGCACGCCCAGACGCCCGATCAGGGTGAGCGGCCATCGCGGCCGCCCGCGCCCCGCCTCTTCCGTGGCGGAGGCCATCATGGCGCCAGCAGGTACATGCCATCCCGCCATAGATACCAAGTGTACACTTCGATGCCGGTCACGTCGCCCCGCTCGTCGAAGCCGATGGTGCCCAGCACCGTGTCGAACGGTTGGCCGCGCAGCGCCGCCTCGACCGCATCGGGCTCGAGCGACCCGGCCCGCTCGACCGCCTGGGCCCAGACCTGGACGGTGGCATAGGCGTGCAGCGTGAAGCCGGCCGGCTCGAACCCCTCGCGGCGCAGCCGCTCGACCACCGGTGCCGCCTCCGGATTGGTGCGCGGATCGGGACTGAAGGTGAACCGCGTGCCCTCGCCCGCGGTTCCGGCGATCAGCCAGAACTCGTCGCCGACCATCTCCGCGGACAGGATCTCCACGTCCGACCCGCGCTCGCGGAGCTGGCGCACGATCAGGGCGACGTCCCGGATGTAGCCGGTGAGATAGACCACTTCGATGTCCGCTTCGACGATTCGGCCGGTGATCCCGGCATGATCGGCCAGTGCGGGCGGATATGCCGTGACCATCGTCACGTCCACGCCGCGACGGTCGAGCCGCTGACGGGTCTCTGCCGCAAGCCCGCCGGCAAAGACGGAATCGTCGTGAACGATGGCGATCCGTCGCCCGTCCCAATGCTCCGCCAGGTAGTCGGCAGCCACGGCGCCCTGCTGATCGTCGCGACCGCAGACGCGGAAGACGTTGGTGCGCAGTTCCTCGGTCAGCCGCGGGCTGGTCGAGCTGGGCGAAATCATGATCACGTCCGACGTGTCGTAGACCCCGGCCGCCGCGATCGAGGCGTGGGAGCAGACATGGCCGGAAACCATCACCGCGCCGCCGGCCACGAGTTGCCGCGCCACCGCGACCGCCTGCCCGGCATCGCAGCCATCGTCGCCGATCAGCAGCATCAACTGCTCGCCCAGCACGCCACCGGCGGCATTGAGGTCGGCCACCGCCGCCTCGACGCCGCGGAGATGCTGCTCGCCCTCCCAGGCGGCCGGGCCGGCCAGGGCGCCGGCCAGCCCGATCACGATCTCGGCGCGACCGGGGCCGGGCGCGGCCCAGGTCAGACACAGCGCCGCCAGCCCGAGCAGCGCCCGCCGCGCCCGCCGCTGGTAGACGTCAATCCGCCGGCCGATAGGACCCATCGCGCCACACATACCAGATAAAGGTGTCGATCCCGGTCACGTCGCCCTTGCCGTCGAAACCGATCGTGCCGAGAACGGTTTCAAAGCTGCCGCCGAGCAGCGCCTCGATCACCGCCGGCGGGTCCGGCGAACGGGCATGGTCGACCGCCTGCGCCCAGACCTGCACCGCGGCATAGGCATGCAGAGCATAGCCGGTGGGCTCGAACCCGACAGCGGCGCGGAACCGTTCGACCGCGGGACCGGCCGACGGATTGGCGCGCGGATCGGGGCTGAAGGTGAACCGCGTGCCCTCGGCCGCCGGCCCGGCGATCTGCCAGAACTCGTCGGTGGCCAGCGCATCGCCCGAGACGAAGGCGGCTCGCGACTCTCCCTCGCGCGCCTGGAGCACGATCAGCGCCGCCTCGCTCTCGCGCCCGCCGATATAGACCGCGCCGACGTTCCGCTCGATCAGCGCGCCGATCAGGCCGGAAAAATCGACCGCCGCCGGGAGATAGGACTCGAACATCCGCTCGGTCACGCCCAGCGATCGCAGCCGGCCCCGCGTCTCCTCCGCCAGGCTCAGGCCATAAGTCGTGTCATCGTGCAGAATGGCGATGCCGGCGTCCGTCCAATGCTGCGCAAGATAGTCGCCGGCCAGCGCCCCCTGGTGATCGTCGCGGCCGCACACCCGGAACACGTATCGGTGGCCCTGGTCGGTCAGGCGGGGATTGGTCGCGCTGGGCGAAATCTGAATGATCCGCGCGGTCTCGTAGATCGCCGCGGCCGCAATCGCCGCCTCCGAACAGCCGTGACCGACCACCAGCGCGACGCCGGCCTCGATGAGTTGGTTGGCCGCCGCCGCCGCCTGGTGCGGGTCGCAGCCATCATCGACCGAGATCAGCCGCACCGGCCGACCCAGAACGCCGCCGGCCAGATTGACATCCGCCACGCCGCGCTCGGCCCCGAGCTGCAGTTCCAGGCCCCGCTGCTGGTACCGGCCGGTGAGCGGGCCGGCAACCCCGATCAGCATGTCCGCCCAGGCCGTGCCGGTCATGGCCGCCAGGGCGAACAGAAGAGTCGCCAGCCGTGTGGTTGGGTTCGGCTTCATCGGCTTTGTCCGTCGTCAATCCCGGATCATACTCCAACACGAGGCGATTGCAGCCCGGATCGAAGCCCAATACCGTCGGGGCTGGCGTCGCGCCGCTCCGGCGAAATGCCGCGGGCGCCAACCAAGGTGCCTCCGCCATGGCGCCCACTTGGCCGCGAAAAAGCGTCGTTCCGGCCGGAACTTTTTCCAATCCGACCGGTTGTTACGGGGCGGTCGGCCCGTCAGCGGGCGCCCGGGCGAGGCGGAGGCCCGAGCGAGGAGGGTTAGTCCGCGCCGGTGCGCCGAATGGCGTCGCTGTCCGCCATATCATAAGCTGCCGCATCATCCGGCGGCCGGGCCCCCGCCATCCGCCGCCTGCCTGTCATCCGATCGACCGAGGACCGACCATGACGCCGCCCAATCCGCGCGCCACCTACCGCCTGCAATTCAACAAGGAGTTCGGCTTCGCCGCCGCGGCCGATCTGGTGCCCTATCTCGCCCGGCTCGGGGTCAGCCATCTCTATGCCTCACCCTATCTGAAGGCACGGCCGGGCAGCACCCATGGCTATGACATCATCGACCACAATTCGCTGAACCCCGAGCTCGGCACCCAGACCGATTTCGAACGCATGGTGGCGGCGCTGAAGGGGTCGGGGCTCGGCCAGATCCTCGATTTCGTGCCCAACCACATGAGCGTCGGCGGGTCCGACAATGGCTGGTGGCTCGATGCGCTCGAATGGGGTCCGGATTCGCCCTTTGCCGGCTATTTCGACATCGACTGGGAGCCCGACCGCCGCTATCTCCAGGGCAAGCTGCTGGTGCCGTTCTTAGGCGATCAGTACGGCGTGGTGCTGGAGGCCGGCCAACTGGATCTGCGCTTTGATGCCGAGGCCGGCAGTTTCGCGGTCTGGGCCTATGGCGAGCACAAGCTGCCGATCTGGCCGCTGCATTATGCCCGCGTCCTGGGCGACGAGCATTTCGAACTGGAGCGGCTGGGCGACGCCTTCAACGCCCTGCCGACGCTGCGGCCCCACGTTGCCCTCCGCGCCACCGAGCTGAAAGCCGAGCTGGCCCGGCTGGCAGCCGAGCGGGCGGATGTCGCCGAAGCGGTGGCGGCGGCGGTTGCCCGGTTCAACGGCACGCCCGGCCAGCCCAAGAGCTGGCGGCGGCTGCACGATCTGATCCAGGATCAGCACTGGCGGGCGGCATTCTGGCGCGTCGCCGCCGACGACATCAATTACCGGCGGTTCTTCAACATCAATGCCCTGGCCGGGCTGCGCATGGAATACCCGGAGCTGTTCGACCTGGCCCACCGGCTGGTGCTCCAGATGATCGCAGTGGGCACGCTCGACGGGCTGCGCATCGACCATATCGACGGATTGCTCGACCCCAAGGGCTACTGCATCCGTCTGCGCGAACAGGCAGGCCGGCCATTCTATCTGATCGTTGAAAAGATCCTGGCGCGTCACGAGAACCTGCGCGACGATTGGCCGATCGATGGCACCACCGGCTACGAATTCATGAATCTGGTC
>CAZTNV010000099.1:0-4045 GCA_964615535.1 uncultured Mycobacteriaceae bacterium
CCGGCTCATGATAGAAAAAACGACCTTTGGGACGAATGGCGTGCGATCCCTTGGGGGCGTCCGAACCATGGCGCTCTCACTTGAGGGGCGAACGCCGGCTTTCTTGCGACCCGCTTCAGGGCGTGGATCGTCCGGCGCGAAATCGTTTCTTCGGCAGATCCGTCCGTCATTCGTTTGTTTCTGATTGTCGTTTAAAACCAACCAGCGGTAGTTCCGGGTCATCTTATGCGGAAGCTGAGAATCGCCTTTTCCGATTTTCCCGGACCGTTCAATCCGTCACGCATTGCTGCGCTGCTCTCGAAACGATACGAGTTGGTGATCAACGACCACCGGCCGGATTTCGTGATTTTCTCGATATTCGGCCATGATTTCATGAAGTATGGCGACGCCGTCAGAATCTTTTTTGTCGGAGAAAACGTTCGTCCGGATTTCAACCTTTGCGACTATGCCTTCTCCTATGACTGGCTGGAATTCGGCGATCGGCATTATCGCTGCCCCAATTATCAACTCTACGAGCATTTCAAAATCATCTGCCGGGACCGCAAGACGTCGATCGATCTCCCGGCTCGACAACCTCGGAAATTTTGCAACTTCATCTATTCCAACGCCAACGGACATCCGCTCCGCGATCAGTTTTTCCATATCTTGAGCAAATATAAGAAGATCGATTCGGTCGGCGCGCATCTGAACAACATGGGAGTCCGGCTGGGCACCGCCTATACCGGGGACTGGCCAACCGAAAAGGTGGAATTCCAGAGCGATTACAAGTTCTCCATGGCCTTCGAGAATTCATCGACGCCGGGCTACACCACCGAAAAGATCGTCCATGCCCTGGCCGCCGGAACGATTCCGATCTATTGGGGAAATCCGCTGGTCCATCGGGAATTCAACACACAGAGGTTTATCAACCTTCACGATTATCCGACGGTTGACGCGGTCATCGAGCGGATCGGCGACATCGATCGGGACGACGCCCTGTACCATTCCATCCTGGAACAGCCCTTCTTTCCCGATGACCGGGTCCCGGACGCGCTGAGCGACGACGCGGTGCTCGACGTCTTCGACCGCATCTTTGCGCAGGACAAGGCCCTTGCCTTCCGGCGCAATTTCCATTTCTGGGGCGACATCTATGAGCAGCGGCGGCGGTCGGAGGTCGAGGCCGCGCGGCGCCTGCACGATCTCGACCGCCGCGCCGCCGCCGGTCCCCTGAAATCCGGCCTTCGGGCCCTCAGGCGCCTGGCCTCGCCGCTGGTCCGCCGGTTGCGGTCGTGACGGCGGAAGGCCGGGCGCCGCCTGCCCGGCGGACCTGCCGCGCAACGGGTCAACCGGAACCGGTGTAGAACATCAGCCCGCCGATCTCGGCGGCGGGGCCGAGCGGCACGGCCCAGGCCGGGCTGGCCTCGGCCGGATGGAACCGGGTCGCGCCGCGCGTCGGATCGGTCAGCGCCCCCGCCGCCGCCTGCCGGGCGACCCGCCGGCAGATCGCGAAGGCCGAATCGGCGCCGGTGATCCCGGTCAGGGCGGCGTGATCCGGGTGATCGGGCCGCCATGCCGGAAACAGGCCCGAATGGCGGCAGGCGCCGTCGATTCCGCCGGCCGGATCGGCGGCGGCCCGGTTGAGGATCACCGCTGCCAGCGCCTCGATCGCCCGCACCGGCCGGTCGCGGGCGGCCGCCCACAGGGTGCGGGCCAGCGTGTCGATGTCGGCCTCCCGCCGCTCCGGTGCGGAGCGGTCCCGGGCCGGCGGGGCGGGGACGGGACGAAGCCGGGGCAGGTGCCTCATGCCGCATCCCCCGCCTCGGCCGTCGTCCGTGCCGACTGACTGCGGTGGTGGTCCAGCTTGTGCTCGATGCGCAGCAGATGCGCGACCAGCCGGCGCTCGACATTGTCGAGCGAGGCGATCGAGGCATAGGATTTCGCCACCTCCAGCTTGAAATCGGCCAGCCGGTCGCGCAGCTCGGCATCGCCCCGGGCGATGTCGCGGCGAATCCCGCGATCCGCCGCCTCGGCGTCGCGGCGGGTCCGCCAGATCAGCCAGAACAGGCCGCCCAGCATCGGGATCTCGACGGCGGTGACCCACCATAGCGGGTCGAACAGGGATGCCGGCTCCATGCGTGAACCTCCCGCAAACAGGACAAAAAGGGATATCGGGACAACAAAAAAGCCGCCCCGTGGGGCGGCTCACCGGCTGCCGGCCGCACCCGGAGGGCGGCCGGTCCATCCTCTCTGCATCGGTCTTGACCGGCGCCGGTCTGCATCGGCACCAGTCGCGCTGCGCCATCGGCGGCGGCGCTGGCCCGGACCTATTCTTCGGTTGCCGACTGCCCGGCGATGAAGGCCATGGTCATCGCCGCTGCGGCCGGCATGTCGGGCGGCAGCGAGTCGAGCAGCGAAGCGCCGTCGAACTCCGCCGTTTCGAGTTCGACCAGCCGGCGATCAATGGTCGGGCTGGACAGCACGCCGCGCTCGCCCAGCTTGGACAGGATCAGGCCCAGCATGTGCAGGCTCATGGTCCCGCCGCCGCCGAACATGGCGCTCACCCGCGCGGTCCGGACACCCAGCATGGCGGCCAGCTCGTCCCGGCTGACGCCCTTGGCCTTCAGGAGCTGGTGCAGCCGGAACTGGGTATCGGCCACGAAGTCCTCGGCCGCAAACCTGTCCTGGCGCGCCGTTCGGTCGATCTCGACGGGCATCCTCATCTCTCCGGGTTCGCAAGGAAGAGACCGCTACAGATACGGGGTGATTAAGCGGGCAGCGCGCTTGAGCACGTCGGGTTCGACGCGGTCGCGCTTCTTCTCAAGGATTTCCGTAGCGATGAAAGTACGGCCCTTGGGGCCGTCGACGAATGCACCGTAAATCCGCAGTTTCCAGGGCTTGAAAGCGAACACGGCAACATCCTTGCTGCGGGCTCCACCGGTCGACACCCGCTTCTCGAAGCGGAACTGCTCCGGCGGCAACTCTTCGAACCCGTTGGCCACGGCCTGTTCGGCATAGGCGGCAAACTGCTCACGCTGTTTGCCGGTCGCTCCCTCCAGTTTGCGTTTGCATGCTCGCGTCAGCATGATCCGGCCTTTCGGTCCCGATGCCAATGCGAGCAGGTCTTCAGTTATCGTATCCATCGGTTAACATATAGGTTTGGAACTGACAAGGCGTCGAAAACGAGTCGGCCGCCGCAGGGCGGTCGGATCGAGCACTTCGCCCGAAGTGTTGCCGATATCACACATCGAACTCGGTCTCCGCGCGAACCCCGCCGCCGCCCGGGCGCCAGTCGGTGCGCCGGGCCGCGGCGGTCCCGTGGCCCAGCCGGATCGGCTCGGCCGCGAGGCAGCCGGCGACCGCGTCCAGCCCGTCATCGTGGCCCTTCGCCCCGCCCGGCTGCCATTCGCGCAGTTCGGTCACGAAGGGCGTCGCCCACACGCTGCGATGGGCGAACAGCGCCCCGGCGGCCAGCCGCGCATCGAAGGCCTCCAGAATGCGCCGGTCCTTCGGCACGGTGCTGGCGACCTCGATCACCGCCGCCGCGACCCCGGCGCTGCGCAGCGCCCGCCGCAGCAGGCCGGGCAGAAACCGCCCCAGGCCATTGATCTCGATCGCCACCGCGGGCAGGCACAGGGTGCCCACGAAATCCGCGACCAGCGCGCATTGCCGGGTGGCCTCGTCTGCCGCGCCGTTGGCCGCGGGCCGATCCGGGCCGTGCCCGTCCTGCCGGCGGTTCAGCCAGGCAATGCGGTGCAGAAAGCTGTTGCCCTCGCCATCCGCAAACACCGCGGCGATCACGCTGCCGTCGCCGCCCCGGCCTGCGCCGCCCTGGCCTGCGCCGCCCTGGCCTGCGCCGAACGCCGGGTCCCACCAGCACGTTGCCGATACCATCTGCCGTCCATCGAGGCTCAGCCGCGCCCGGCCGCCGGCCTCCGCATAGTCCAGCTCGCCGTCATAGGGGCGCAGCCGATCCGCATCGAGCCGGCTCTCGGCGAACGCGACCGGCTGGAGTTGCATCTGGCTGGCGAACTTGTTCGGCCCGGTATGCCGCCTGATCTGGGCGATG
>CAZTNV010000099.1:4055-12332 GCA_964615535.1 uncultured Mycobacteriaceae bacterium
TGGGCGATGGAGCGTCGGTTGAACCGCTCCGGCCATGCGCTCTCGCCATCCGCTCCGATCAGCGGCAGCACCAGCCGCCGAAACCCGTCCAGGAACGGCACGGATTCGCCGATCTCCGGCCGCGCCTCCTTTGCATATAACGTAAAGTAGGTATGCGGGGTGCCGACGTAAAGCTGCATGCCGCCCGGCGTCAGCACGTATTCGATCTCCGAAAGCCGGGCGCGCAGATCGGCGCGTTTCAGGGCGGTGTCGCAGGTCTTGGGCACCTCCACATCGTCGCAGATCACCACATCAGCGCGGCATCCGGTCAGGTTGGCATGGATGCCGCGGGCCAGCATCGACGGGTCGCGCAGCTCGGTCGGCCGGACGATGGTGAACTGGTCGGCCGCCCACTGGTCGGCCCGCGGCGGCCTTGAACCTCGGGTGAACGGGTGGCGCTCGATCAGCCGCTTGGTATTGCGCACCATCTTGCGTGCCAGCGCCAGATCGGCGGCCAGCACCAGGATGCGCAGATCGGGATGGCGGGCCAGCAGCCACGCCGCGAACAGCCCGACCAGGGTGGACTTGCCGCTGTTGCGGAACGCCATCAGCAGAAGCTGGCGGTCGCCGGCCCGCCAGCGGGCCTGCAGCCAGGCGGCGATGCGGTGATGGATGTTCGGCGTGGTCAGGCCCTGGACCTCGTGGTTCCAGATCTGGACGAACTCCGGAAAGCCGATTTCGATCACGTTTTGTTCTCATCAGGCTCGGCGTCGTGAGGCGTTTCGTCTTCGGGGTGGTCGGGGTAGCCGGCCAGTGCCCGGCGGGCCGCCGCGACCATTCGCGCCAGCTCGCCCTGGTCGATCGCCTCGGCCTCGCCGGTGGCGGCCGAGGCCCAGCGGGCCAGCCGGACCAGCGCATCCAGGTGGTTGAGCGCGGCCCGACACGCCGCATGATGCCGGCCGAACTCGCGCGCAGTGCGGCACTCCGCCGCCGGGCCCAGCGCGAAGCGGCGATAGCTGCCGACCGCGCGGTCCATCGCGACCGGCAGCAGCGCGGCGATCTCGCCGCGCAGGACCTCGATGTCGTGATCGGCCATGCTCAGACCTGCCTCCCCACGATGTGCCAGGCGGCGCCGTCCGAAAACACCGCGACGAAGCCGTACTGGCCGGCCAGCGTGACCGCGGCATTGTCCGGCCCGCCGCCGCCCGTCTGGGTCACGGTGACCGGGTTGGCCGAGGGATCGGTCTTCTTCACGATGATCTGCCGGCCGATCGCGCGGGCCTCCCCGGGGGCCGGCAGCCGCACCTCGACCGCGCCCGACCATGCGCTGACCAGATGCACCCGCCGGCCCAGCTCGGGCTCGTACAGGCCCGGGGTGGCCCAGTAGAAGGCATTGTCCGGCATGCCGTTGCCGCCGACCACGTGCCAGCGGGCGCCGTTCGAGACCAGCGTCACGACGTCGTAGCGGTTGGCCAGCACCAGGCTGCGGTCGTCCGGCCCGGGGCCGGACGCCTCGGTGACGGTCAGCGCATGGGCGGCGGCGTCGGTCCGCTTGATCGTCACCTGCTGGCCGTTGGCCGCCCCGGCATTGGGCAGCCGCGCCTCGACCGGCCCGCCGAACGCGCTGATCAGGTAGACCGAGCTGGTCAGATCGAGCGCGAGCAGCCCGCCCGCGGGCGGTTCCAGATATTCGGTGTCGAACCGGAAGCGCTCGACGACCAGCTCGGTGATCCGCGAATGGCCGAGAAAGTTCTTCGCCGGATAGCCGGCGTTCAGCGCGGTGTAGCGGCCGCCGCTCTGGTCCCAGATCGCCGGCCCGGCGCTGGCCGACAGCAGGTTGGTGATCGCGGTCTCGGTCGAACCCGGCTCCAGCCAGACATTGGGCACGCCGCCCAGGGTCTCGGTATAGAGATTGACGATCAGGGTCTTCTCGGTGTTCGGCCCGATCCGGAAGCAGCATTGCGCATCGGTCGACAGATTGGCCTCGCAGTCGAGGAAGCTGTTGTTGTACTTGCCCTGCTCGACATAGAACCCGCTGCCGGCGATCGGCGCCGACAGGCTGTACACCCGCACCCGGCTGAACCGGTTGGCGTTCGGCGTGTCGCCCGCGCCGGTGCGGGTCAGATGGACGCCGTGCAGACTCGGCTGGGCGATCAGAATGTCGTGGAAGCCGTTCCAGTAGCAGGGATTGTTGGTGTCCTGATAGCCGTCGAGCAGCAGGCCGGTGCCGGCCTGCCAGATCGACAGGTTGTACAGCGTGTTCTGCACGCAGGGCGCGGTCCTGCCATAGAGCCTGACCCCGACCGCGCCGCCGACCAGCCGCACATCGTGCAGCGACGCGTAGGATTCGGGCAGCTCGATCAGCACGATCGCGGTCGAGGCGGTGCTGATCACCGAGCCGTCGCCGGCGCCGAACAGGGTGCGGCCATGGCCGATCGTCAGCGTGCCGGTGACGCGGTAGGTGCCGGGCGGCAGATAGACCGCCGGGCCGGCGGCCAGCGCCGCGCCCAGCGCCGCGGTGTCGTCGGCCAGCCCGTCGCCCCTGGCGCCGAAATCCTTGGCCGAAATCACGTCGGTCAGCTTGTCGTAGACGTCGCGCGGCTGGGCCCCCGGCCGGGGCGGCAGGAAGGGCTGCGGCCGCGGCTCGAGCGGCGCGATGGTCAGGTTGCCGTCGGTATCGAACACCAGCGCCTGATTGGCGCGCACCGCCCGGTCGGGCAGTTCGAGGAACGCCGGGGTGTCGTGGGCGGGTGCGCGGACGGTGCGCGCCAGCATCTCGTCGAGCTGCTGGGCCAGCGCGGTCTGACGGTCGAACTCGTCGTTGAAGCTGTCGGCGCGCAGATCGCCGCCCTGGAAGAAATCGGTGCTGCGCTTCAGCGGCAGCGTCCGGCGCAGGGTGATCACCGCGCCGGACGCCGGCGGCTCGAAGAACGCGATCCGCCCGCCCTCGCTCCGCCCGGCGCCCTCGACCGCGAAATTGCCGGCGACCGGGCCGTTATCGACGAAAACCTTGAGATCTTCGGGATGGAAGATCGGAAAGGGAAACACGAACCGGGTCTCGACGCCGTCGGCGACGTACTGGACCCGCGGCGTCACCGCGCCGATCCGGATATGCTCGGGCATGCGTCTCTGGCTCCGCGGTTGGAGAGGAAAAAGGCGGCCGCTGGCGGGACGGGGGTTGCAGCCCTGGGCGGGACTTCGGCCACCGTCACGGGTCTCCCGCCGCCCTACGGCAGCAGCTCGTCCAGGCTGGTCAGCCGGTCCAGCGTGCGGCGGCTGTCCAGCCGGGCCCGTTCCAGCAGGTTGAGGCGCGTGCGGGCGTCCCGTTCGCGGCCGATCTCGGCGATGCGCAGATCGGTCGTGCGGCGCTGCTCGGCCTCCTCGATCGCGGCATCGTCGACCAGCCCGAGCAGCAGCGCCTCGCCCGACCCCTCGGCCGACCCGACCCCCTGGCCGCTCAGCGCGGCGCGGCGCTGGGCGACCGTGCGGCGCAGCGCGTCGGTGCGGCGGCGCTGGTCGATCTGCCGGGCCAGCGCGAGCTGCTCGGCATCCGCGCGCGCCGCCGCCTGCTGGCTCTCGGTCTGGAGGTCGAGCGCGGCGATCCGGGTGTTGCGATCGCGGTCGCGCTGCTGCGCGCCGGCCACGGTGCGGGCGATCTGGACGCCGGTGGCGGCGATGCCGGCCACGGTGGCGAGCGGGGCGAGAGCGGCCATCAATCGTTCACCTTCAATTCGGTGGTCACGCACAGCAGGGTGAAGGGCAGCGGCGCATCCTGCTCGATCCGCCACAGCGGCGCGGTGCCGCCGCGGGTCCAGCCGAGATGGCGCACCCGGCGGTCGCCGGAAAACGCGGCGGGCGGCCGGTCGTGCCGGCTGCCGGCCATCATGCGCAGCGGCACCGCGACCGGTCCGTGCCCGGCATCGACGACGAAGGCCCTGGTCTCGTGCAGCCGGAACACGCTTTCGACCGGCCGCATCGCCAGCCCCTGGCTGCCGCCCGAGGATGGCGCCAGCGACGGCGGCAGCGGCTCGACGACATGGCGGTAGGCCAGCCCGGCCGCGACGCTGCGGGCCGGGTCGCGCAGCACCACCGTGCCGCCGGCGACCCGATGCGGGCCGGCGTCGATCCCGTCGGCCACCACCCGCACGGTGCGGCCTTCCAGATGGTCCAGCCCGGACCACGCGACGGTCGGCGCCTCGGCGGTGCCGGTCAGGGCGGCGTCGAGCAGCACATCGTCGCTGAAGGTCTCGACCGTCCAGGCGGCGTTGCGCTGCACCGTCACGTAGACCTCGCCGCCGGCCACCGCGACCGCGCCGATCCGGCCCTCGGTCTCGATCAGCGTCCAGGCGGTGACCTGTTCGGAGCGGTAGGCGGTCAGCGTCGCCAGCCGGCCGTCGCTCATCGCCAGATACAGCAGCCGGCGGCCGGGGTCGTAATCCTGATCCACCGGCCGGTCGATCAGATCCTGGGCGAGCAGGGCGAGATCGGTCGAGCGATAGGCCTGCTCGACATCGGTGTAGAGGAACTCGCGGACCTGCCTGCCGCCGCGGGCCACGAACAGGGTCGCGCCGTCGATGTCGCGCGGTGGCACCGTGCGGTCCACCGGCGAGCCGATCCGGGTCTGGCGCTGGAGCTGCACCGTGCGCGGGGTCAGCGGTTCGCCCTTGACCATCCATTCCGCGCCCGAGGTGAACACCTGCAAATGCCGGCCGGAAAACACCGCGCGGATCGCGTTGACCTGATCCGACAGGATCGGAAAGGCGATCGATTCGTCGTCCAGCCCGGTCCCGGTGTCGAAATCGAACAGATCGCCGGCCCGCGACAGCCACAGCCGGTTGGGCAGGTCGCGCGCGCCGCCGACCACCAGCCGGTCCTGATGGAAGGTCGCGCAGATCGGCCAGCCGCGCGCCGCCGACCACGCCAGCTCGTGCCAGTCCGCGCTCGGCTCGGCATCGGGCAGCGCCTGCAGCACGGCGGCGGTGACCAGCGCCGGGCCGTGGACCTGCAGGATGCGCAACACCTTGCCGCGGAACCGCAGCAGCGTGCCGGCATGGGCCTGGCCGAACGAAGCGGCGCTCGCGGTCAGGGTGATCCGGCCCTCGGTGCCGCTGGGCGTCAGGCTGGTCGAGGCCGGGGCGAAGCGGTGGAACGGCCAGCGCTCGACGCCCTCCACCGCCGCGATCGGCCAGGGTCCGACCGTCCAGTCGGTATCGCTGCGCCGGGTGATCGCGCGCGGCTCGATCTCGGGATGGCAGACCAGCAGGGTGTCGGCGCTCTGGGTCCAGGCGAGCTGGCCCTGCTGCGCCGCGGTCCACGGCACCGGCACGGTCGCCACCAGCGCGCCCGCGCGATAGACCCGCAGCGCCAGATCGGTGACCGCCAGCAGATAGCTCTGCTCGGTGTTGAACTCGAACGCGATCAGCCGCGCCGGGCCGGGCAGCCGGTCGATATGGTGCAGCCCCGGCCGGCGGCGGACCCCGCCGGTCGGCTCGATCAGCACGTTGCGCAGCCGGGCCGCGCCATTGGCATAGGCGCGCAGCTCGCCGCGGCCCAGCAGATGGGCGGAGATCTCCCCGGCGGTGAAATTGGTCTGGAGGGTGCGCAGCCGGGTCATGCGCCGCGCGCCTCGATCAGGGTGAAATCCTCGAACCGCGGCGGCGTGTCCTGCTGCGAATCGATCAGCCGGGCGCGCCGCAGCTCCTGGTCGGCGAATTTCGCCAGCGCCTCCGCGCGGCTGGCGTTCTCGGTCAGCGGCAGGCAGAACTCGGCGGCCAGCCGGGCGATCAGCACCTGATCGAAGAACGGCGGCACATCGGCCTCGGCCGGCCGGAAGATGTACAGCAGGGTGACCTCGGCGGCGTTGCACAGCAGCCGCCGCTCGGCGATCCGGTAGTCCAGCCCGCGCCCGCGCGGCCCCGCCCCGGCCGACAGCACCCGCAGCAGATCGGCCGGAAGCTGGAAGGCCTGAGCGTATTCGGCGAGCGGCGGCGCCGCCAGCCGGTTCAGCGTCGCATGGGCGGTGGCGAAGCTCCACGGATGGGCCGACAGCAGCCCGTCGCGCGCCGGGCCGTAGAGCGCGCCGGCGATCTGGGCCTCGGCGGTGGGGTCGTCGAAGCCGTGGATGCCGGCCGCCCCGATCTTGAGCAGCGCGCGGGTGCACAGCGCGACGTCGGACAGCGCCATCGCGGGTCTCCTTGCCGGGTTGTCGGGAATTGGTCGGGTTGTCCTGAAACGGCGCGGCAGCGGGCCGGACTGGTCCGGCCCGCCGGCGGTGGTGGTGCCGGTCAGGTGTTGGTGGCGCCGATCACGGTCAGGTTGGCGGCGTCGATCGCGGTGCCGGTGTTCGACACGATGCGGAAGATGCCGCCGCTGGCGGTGCCGCCGATCGCGGTGTTCGCCATGATCATGTCGCCGACCCGCAGCATGTCGATCGCTTCCAGGAAGTAGTTGGAGTCGTCGACCAGCGTGTCGGCATCGGCGGTGCGGTAGTGCCAGAGCGTGAAGCCGTTGGCATAGGCCAGCACGCTGAGATCCGTCAGCTTGAACGCCATGGAAAGGGCTCCGTGCGAGTGGGTTTCGAGCGGCCGTGGGGACAGCGCGGACGAACCGCCCCGCCTCAGCTCTCCAGGCAGGGCAGCATGACCACGCCGGCGGCGTCGATCAGGCAGGCGCCCTGGCTCATCATGTTGTTGACGAAATGGGCGGCGCGGTCGCCGTGCCAGGTGACGTCGCTGGTCACGTCGGAGCCCGAGGCATGGCCCACCGCGGTCTTGTGATACCAGAAGCAGCTCCGCACATTGCCGGTCTTGGGCAGCCCGGAATGGGGCAGCCACAGTGTGCCCAGCCAGCGCTTGGCCTGGGTGCCCTGCCACGGCAGATCGTCCTTGCCGACGTAATCGGCGCTGGCGAATTCCGGCAGGGCCATCAGGTTGGACCACTGTTTCCAGCCGATCACCGCGGTGCGCTGGCCGTCATCGGGCACGTCGGCGGCGCCCAGCATCTCGAACGCGGTCAGCACCTTGGCCTTGGTCAGCGCATCGGCGCCGGTGCCCGCGACCGGCACCGAGGGGTCGTCGAGCGCGGCGATGATCATCTCGTCGGTCTTGCGGCCCAGCGCATAGGCCCCGGCATTGGCGATCACCTGACGCTCGTCGATGTTGACCTTCAGCTCGTCGAGCTTGTCGACCCAGTCGCCGGCATAATAATCGGCCAGCAGGCAGTCGACCGGGGTGTGGTCGATGTTCATCACCGGCACCTGGCCGTGGCGCGCCTTGGTCGAGGCGGCGCCCTTGCCGACCTTCTGGAACACCGTGGACGAACCCTTGACGTCGGATTTGGAGCGCACGGTCGGGCGCAGCTTCGAGCCCATGCGCTGATAGGCTTCGTGGACCTCGCGTTCGAACTGCTTGACGAACGCCTTGTCGATGGTGGTGGACATGTCGGCGACTGGCCTCCTGGCGGGAATGGCAATCCGCGATGGACGCAAATCCGGACACGCGCCGCCGCCCGGCGGGGCGGCGGCGGCATGGCGGATCGGCGGCACTGCCTGGGATGGGGGAGTCCGGCCGGCGCGGGAGCCGCGCCCGCCGGGACCGCCGCCTCGCCGAAGACGAGGTTGTGGCGATAATGGCGAGAGCTTATGGGAATTTAGTCCTGGACGTCAAGCGTAATTTTTTCCGGGACCGGAACCCGGTCCCAGGCGGGCGACGAAACCCGGCCGCGCCCGGCCGGACAACCCGATTTGATGTGGCGGACTCGTTGACATTGCAACCCGATGGACAGCATTCTTCCCCCTGGTTCATCATCCGGCCTGGACCGGCCGGCGGATCGGGTTCCAGGACTGACCATGGGGTGGGGCATGGGTGTCGACGCGGTCGATCGGACAGGCTGTTTGCCGGACTCGTTAACGGACTCGGGCGATGGCCGCGAACCGGGCGGGCCCCTGTCCCGGTGCGGGCTGTCCCGGTGCGGGCTGTCCCGGCGTCGGGCGATGCTGTTGCCGGCGGCCGCAGCCGCGGCGGCCGCGCTGGGCCGAATCGCCCCGGCCTCGGCCCAGACCGCATCGCCGGCCGAGCCGCCGCCCGCACCGGCCACGGATATGCCGGCCGCCGGGGCGCCGGCCGCCCGCTACGACATCACGCAGATTCCGCGCCCGCCCCTGGCGTCGCGCGACGCCTTCGTCGAGTTCGGCACCGGCACGCGCACCGAGGATGCCGGCATGCTGGCGCGCCGGTGGGAGCGCGCCCAGGCCCTGATCCGCAACGGCGATCTGTGGCGCGACAAGGAGAAGGAGGCGTT
>CAZTNV010000100.1:0-12331 GCA_964615535.1 uncultured Mycobacteriaceae bacterium
CGGGCTGGTAGTAGTCGTAATAGGAAACGAAGTACTCCACCGAGTTGCGCGGGAAAAAAGCCTTGAACTCGCCGTATAACTGCGCTGCCAGCGTCTTGTTGGGCGCCATCACCAAGGTCGGGCGATCGAGCGCCTGAATCAGGTTGGCGACCGTAAAAGTCTTGCCCGACCCGGTGACTCCGAGCAGGGTCTGGGCGGCCAGTCCATCGCGAAAAGCTTCTATCAGGCTGGCAATCGCCTTGGGTTGATCGCCAGCAGGCCGGAATGGTAATAGGTGCCGTCGCCCAGATTGGCGAAGACGTGGCGGGTTTCGGTGAACGGCGCCTGCCCGATCCAGGCCACGCCCTCGCCGCCCATCTGGCCGAACGTGCTGGTGTCGCGATCCATCCAGATCGCCATGTAGTGGCAGCCGATGCCGGCCAGGGCGCGGCTGCCCTCCGGCAGCCGGGTCGAAAGATTGTGCGGGCAGCCGGAGCAGAAATAGGCCGGGCGCTGCAGCGCCGGCACCATCGCCCCCTTCTGGCGCTCCCTGGCCTCCAGCCACGCCACCCGCTCGGCGATGCCGGGATGGTCGAACCGCGCCAGCAGGCGCCGCCCGATCGCCACCGCGATGCGCGACGGGCTCAGCTCGCCATGGGACGGCAGCAGCGGCTCGCACCGCTCGTCGTGCTTGCCGAGGATCGCCGGCCGCCGCTCGGAGCGCCAGTTGTAGAGCTGCTCCTTGAGCTGGGTCTCGACCAGGGCGCGCTTTTCCTCGACCACCAGGATCTCGTCGAGGCCCTCGGCGAAGGCGCGCACACCGCTCGGCTCCAGCGGCCAGGGCATCGCCACCTTGTAGACGGAAATGCCCAGTTGTCCGGCCAGCGCCGCATCGATCCCCAGCTCGTCGAGCGCCTGACGCACATCCAGAGTGGATTTGCCGACGGTGACGATGCCGAACCGTCGGTTCGGCCCGTCCAGCACCGCGCGGTCGAGCCGGTTGGTCCGGGCATAGGCCAGCGCGGCCCGGATCTTGTGCCGCATCAGCCGCTCCTCCTGCTGGAGCGGCGGGTCGGGCCAGCGAATGTTCAACCCGCCCGGCGGCATCGCGAAATCCTCCGGCAGGACGATCCGCACCCGGTCGGGATCGATGTCGACCGAGGCCGAGCTGTCGGCGGTCTCGCCGACGCATTTGAACCCGACCCAGCAGCCGGACCAGCGGCTCATCGCCCAGCCGTGCAGTCCGAGATCCAGCATGTCCTGGACGTTTCCCGGGTTCAGCACCGGCATCATGGCGGCGACGAAGGCCTGCTCCGACTGGTGCGGCAGGGTCGAGCTCTTGCACAGATGATCGTCGCCGACCAGCGCCAGCACCCCGCCATGGCGGGCGGTGCCGGCGAAATTGGCGTGCTTGAACACGTCGCCCGAACGGTCGGCGCCCGGTCCCTTGCCGTACCAGATCGCGAACACGCCGTCATGGCGGGCGCCCGGCCACAGCCCGACCTGCTGGCTGCCCCACACCGCGGTGGCGGCCATCTCCTCGTTGACGCCGGGCTGGAAGCGGACCCGGTGGCGGTCGAGGAACGGCCGGGCGCGCCACAATGCCTGATCGTAGACCCCCAGCGGCGAACCGCGATAGCCGGAGATGAACGCCGCGGTGTCCAGCCCGGCCGCCCGATCGCGCCGGCTTTGCATCATCGGCAGCCGGACCAGCGCCTGGACCCCGGAGAGATAGACCCGGCCGGTCTCGAGCGCGTACTTGTCGTCGAGGGTGACCGCTCGCAGGGCCATAAGGCTCTTCCGATCCGTCATGTAATGGTAACAGATGGAATCATAGCGGTATATGCTGCCTCAGGCAATCACACCCGTCACGGCCACAAAGACGCATAGTAAAGCGCGGCAACCATTGCCATGGCGCCAACGGAATTTGTTCGGCGGCATTTTGTTACAATTGAATCCGGTTCCCCGACTCGCGAACACCTCAATACCTTTGGCTTAAGTCCAAGGGCGAGTATGGGGCGGCCGGCGGGGCAGGGCGCGGCCCCGGACTGGCGTGCGCGGGATGGTTGGGCCTGCGGCCGGGTTTTGTTTGTCGTCCGATGCCGTTCATTGATCGTTCATCCAAATCTGCGACCATGCTGCTGTCCGGCCGGAGCGCGGAGTCCGCGGGGCCGCCGGCACCATGGCAGGCGGTGGAACCCATGGCAGACGCAATCGCCGGCATGCCGCCGCGGGAGTCGCCCGGCGGCAAACCGGCCGGGGCGGACCCGGGCAGGGCGAAACCGGCCGGGCCGGGCAGCGTCCCGGTGCTCGCATCGACCGGCGGGGCCGGCCACAAGGCCGTACTGTCGCCCCTGACGGTGCTGATCGTCGATGACGATCCGTTCATGCGGTCGCTGATCCGCATCCTGCTCCGCCTGTTCGACGTTGCCGCGATCCTGGATGCCGGCGACGTGCCCACCGGCCTGGACATGCTGGCGGTCAACCCGGTCGATGTCGTGCTGCTGGACATCGAGATGCCGGGTGCGGACGGGCTGGAGTTTCTCCGGGCGGTGCGGCTCGACCCCGCCAACCCCAAGCAGTTCACGCCGATCATCGTGCTCAGCAGCCATAACGAGCGCGCGATGATCGAGCGCGCGCGGGATAGCGGCGCCAGCGGCTATGTCGTGAAGCCGCTGACCCCCGCGGTGGTCGCCGCTCGGATTGCCGAGGTCGTGCAACGGCCGCGCGACTTCATCCTGTCGGCCGGCTATCGCGGTCCCGACCGGCGGCGCGAGCGCCGGGCCGGGGCGGACCGGGCGGGTCCCGGCGGCATGGAGCGCCGCGCCTCGGCCGAGGAGCGCGCGGCCTTCCGCCTGTCCCCGGAGGAGGCCCGGGACATCGCCGACCGTCTGGCGGCGGAATATGCCGGGCGGCGGTGCGCCCCCGCCTGCCCGCACTCCCCCGCCGCAGAGGCCGGGCCGGACGAGCGCCCCTCACCCCCGAACTCCGCACCCCCGACCTCCGCACCCCATACCGGCCAAGATTCCGGCGAATAGCTCCCGCCCGGCACCGCGCAGAGATCGCGGCCGCCGGATCAGAGCGCCCGGATATCGCCCAGGAACCGGCCGACTCCGGCGTTCAGCAGTTCGGCCTGCCGCGACTCACCTGCCGGCTTCGTAAGCGACGATCCAATGCTGGACTTGCTGTTCCGCTTGGCAGATCGTTATTTCGAATCGCCGGTTGCTTTGATCGGGCCGCTGCGGGATAACCCTGCGCGCGCATGGGCAAACCCTAAACGTGCTCAGTGAATATTCTGTAAAGAGTTTTGGTTGTCTACGATAATTATGCCGGGCGATCGCACCGTGTCATGACCGAAAAGCCGATTTCGTCCCGCGGCGTGACCGCGCTTCTGGAGCAGGTCTGCCGCCTGACCCACAGCACCGGCCATGCCGCAGGGCTGTATCCGGCGCAATGGACGGCATTGCGCTATTTCGCCGAAATCGATCCCGCCGCGCGCACCTCTGCCGGTTTGTCCCGCTTTCAGGGGATGAGCCTGGGGCCGGTGGCCCGCACCATCCGGACGCTGGTCGACAAGGGACTGCTGGAGCGCCAGCCGAACCCGCGGAGCCGGCGTGCCGATCTGATCGAGCTGACCCCGGCCGGCCACGCGCTGCTCGATCAGGACCCGCTGCGCGTGGTTGCCGTGGAGATCGACGGCCTGCCGGAGGCCCGCAAGCAGGCCCTGGCCGAAGCCCTGGAAACGATCCTGTCGCGGCTGTTTCAGTATCGACTCGCCGCGGGCACGGCGCTGCCAACCGACGACGTCCCGGACGGTTCGGAGATGTCGTAGCGCATCGCGCCGGCGTGATCGCCGGCGTGATCAGGGCCGCCGGGCCGCCGCGGCGGTCGCGGTCGATTCGGGGTCGAGCAGGGCCTTCACCCGCTCGACCAGCGTCGGGTAATCGAGCGGCTTGGGCAGCACCGCGTCGGCCCCCCAGGTTACCGCCAGGGCCGCGGAAAACTCGATCGGATAGGCGGCGCTGCCGCCCGAAATGGCGATCACCTTGAGCGCCGGCCTTTCATGCCGCAGCCACTTGATCAGATCGACGCCGTTCATTTCCGGCATCCAGAGATCGGTGATGACCATGTCGAGTGCGGTCGTTCGGATCAGGGATACCGCTTCCCGGCCGTTGGCGGCGCCCGAAACGGCATGACCGGCCGTCGACAACGCATTCGTCAGGATCTCCCGAACGATGGCGTCGTCTTCGGCGATCAGAATCCACGCCATACACACTCTCCAGGGTCGGGCAGCGACTGCATTCTTTCATGGGGTGCTTTCAAAAAGCTGAACTTGCCAGTTCCATCCGCAAGGCGCAGAAGTGCTTTTTGGCGTCTTGTCGCGCTGTGCCTCGAAACCAAAGGCGTGCAAGTCGCATGACATAAGTCTTATGGATTACATTTATCGATGTAGCGGCGGCGCGGCGACGCCTGACTCCCGCCCCGATTCCAACGCCCAGCCCGTTCCCCCTTGTCCCCTGATGGAACCGATGACCCCTGGTGACCCGATCGCCGTCCGGCGACTGGAATTCGGCTTGGCCCTGTTCGCGGAAGGCGCCGCCGCCGACGCCGCCGAAGCCTTCGCCGCCGCGCTGACGGTCGATCCCGGCTATGCCGACGCCCGGTTCAAGCTGGCCGAGGCGCTGGAGTCGCTGGGCGAGACCGGGGGCGCGGTGACGTCCTACGAGGCGTATCGCGCGCTCGAACCGGAGGACCGGCTGGGCGCGGTGGCGCGGCTGGCGCGGCTGGGCGCGGTCCCGCTTCCGGACCGGTTGCCGGCCGCCTATGTCCGCAGCCTGTTCGACCAGTACGCGCCCCGATTCGACCGGGCGCTGCTCGGGCCGCTCGACTATCGTGCGCCCGAGCTGCTGCGGGCGGCGGTGCTGGCGGCGCGCGGGCCGGGCGCCCCGCCGATGGCGGTGCTCGATCTGGGCTGCGGCACCGGGCTGGCGGGCATGGCGTTCCTCGACCTCGCATCGAGGCTCGACGGCATCGATCTGTCCCCGGCCATGATCGGCCGGGCCGCGGCGCGGGGCATCTACGATTCGCTGCTGGTCGCCGATCTGATCCCGGCCCTGGCCGAGCCCGGCCGCCGCTGGGACCTGATCCTGGCCGCCGACGTGCTGATCTATCTGGGCGATCTCGCGCCGGTGATGGCGGGCGTGGCGCGCGCCCTGGCGCCGGGCGGATGTTTCGCCTTCACCGTCGAACGGTCGGAGCAGGCGCCGGTGGTGCTGGGCGAGCGGCTGCGCTTTGCCCATCACGAGCGCTATCTGGCCGGGCTGGCCGAAAGCTGCGGCCTGACCGTGCTTGGCCTCGATCCGGTCGCGGTCCGGTGCGAATCAGGCCGCCCGGTGCCGGGTCTGGTCGGCGTGTTCGCCCGCCCCGCCGAGGTTCCGGCAGGGATCGTGGCGGAGACCCTGACGATCATTCCGGCCGCCGCCGGCGGGTCGCCGGAGGTCGCCGCCTGACCGGCGGGCGAACCGGTCAGAAATGGTCCGCGCGCAGCACCTCGACATCCGACAGATAGATGATCGCGGTGTAATCGCCCAGCAGCGCATAGGCCTCGGCCATGATCCGGCGCGCCACCGTCTCCTCGGCGATGACGATGATCAGCTCCATATGCAGGGCCTCGGTGATCTGCCCGCTCTCCCACGGGCCGTGGGTGCCCATGCCGGCCCGGCTCGGCAGCACCGTGTAGCCCTTGGCGCCGGCCTGCTCGATCAGCTCGATCGCCGCCCGCAGCAGCGGCGCCTCGACGATGATTTCGACCTTCTTCTTTTGATGAGTCTGCATGGCTGGTTCCCTCCCTGGCGGCCCGGCGCTAGCCCGGCGCGGCGGTGATCGCCTGCGCGATGGTAAAGTAAAGCGGGATGCCGATCGACAGGTTGAACGGGAAGGTGATGGCCAGCGACATGGTCAGGTAGATCGACGGGCTGGCTTCGGGCAGGGCCAGCCGCATGGCGGCGGGCACGGCGATGTAGGAGGCGCTGCCGCACAGAATGCCGAGCAGCGCGGTCTCGCCCAGCCCGAGTCCCAGCAGCCAGGCGGTGGCGATGCCCAGGGACGCGCCCAGCAGCGGCATGTACACGCCGAATGCGAACAGCGGCGGGCTCATGCCCTTGGCGCCGCGCAGCCGGTTCGCCGCGATCAGCCCCATGTCGAGCAGGAACAGGCACAGCACGCCCTTGAACGGGGCCTCGATGAACGGCGCGATCGCCCGCATGCCGTCGTCGCCGGTGATCCAGCCGATCGCGAACGCACCCATCAGCAGGACCACGCTGCCGTTCAGCAGGATTTCGCGCGCCAGTTCGCGGTCGAGCCCGGCGCGGCGGCGGGCCGGGGTCGCGGTGACCGGCGTATCGCTGGACGAGCGCGCCAGCCACAGCCCGGCGACGATCGCCGGCGTCTCCATGATCGCCATGACCGCGACGATGTAGCCGTCGAACGGCACGCCCATCAGGCGCACGAATTCGGTGCCGGCCACGAAGGTGACCACGCTGATCGAGCCGTAATGCGCCGACACCGCCGCGGCATCCGCCGGTTTCAGCGCCGTGGTCAGGCGCAGCAGGGTGAAGGCGATGAACGGGATGACGAAGCTGAGCACCGCGCCCGAGGCCAGGGTCAGCACCAGCAGGAAGGTCATGCCCTGCCGGCTCAGCTCGACCCCGCCCTTGAAGCCGATCGCCAGCATCAGGTAGAGCGCCAGTCCCTTGGCCACCGCCTCGGGCACCGTGAGATCGGATTTGGCCAGCGCCGCGCCGAATCCCAGCGCGAAGAACAGCACCATCGGCGACAGCAGATTGCTGGCCGCCACAGAGAGCAGATCGGTCAAGGACATCCCCCGCGAACCGGCGCGCGGTCGCGCCGGATTGTCGTCTTCGCACTCGCAGTAGAAGCAAATTTCGCGGAAATCAAGATGGTGGATCGCCGCGATGTTGCGCCGCAGCAGGCCCGGCACCGGCCGCCGCCGAACCGCCCGGCCGGGATGGCGGGGCCCGACGAGGCGGTTTGGAAAAGCCGTTCCGGGCGCGACGGAACGGGCCCGGTCCGGTCGTGTTACCCAGGCGGATGCCGGCCGAAGATCGGCCCGTGCCGCGTTTTCCGGCTTCCCCCGGACTTTCGAGGAGCATACCCATGATCAGGACACACCGTACCGCTTTGCTGTCCGCCGTCGCGGCGTTCGGCATGCTTGCCGTGGCTGCGGCCGGGGCGCCGGCCGATGCCTTCGATCCGCCGGCCGGCGGTCAGCAGCTCGCCCAGGCGCAGCCGGGCCAGGGTCCGGGGGGTCAGGGTCCGGGAGGCCAGGGTCCGGGACCGGGCGGACCGGGACCGGGCATGGGTCCGGGGCAGGGCCGCGGTCCCGGCGGCATGGGACCGGGTCAGGGCATGGGCCCCGGCATGATGGGACCGGGTCAGGGCATGGGCCCCGGCATGATGGGGCAGGGCATGATGGGGCGCGGCATGATGCGGCCCGGCATGATGATGCGGCAGGGCGGCGGCGTGCCGCCGCTGATGCTCGGCATGGCGATCCTGGGCGGCGGCGGCGAGCGCAACCTGTCGGGCGAGGATGTCCGCGCGATCCTGGGCGGCGTGCTGGCCTGGTACGGCAACGACCGGCTGGAGGTCGGCGAGGTCACCGAGACCGACGACGATACCGTCACCGCGACCCTTCAGACGGTGGAGGGTTCGCTGGTTCAGCGGCTCCGGGTGGACCGCAGCACCGGCATGATCCAGCCTGCCGAATGAGCATGAGCCCGGACCTCAGCCGCCGCCCGCGCGGTGGCGGCTGAGCCCGACCGTCGCATCGATGCGCCGGCTGGCGAGCAGCGCATCGAGGCGGCGCCGGTTCGCCGCCAACCGGCTGCGGTCGTTCTCCGGATGCCAGAGATGCAGCACCGCGGCGCCGAACCGGGCGCTTTTGTGCCGCACCCCGGCATGGATCAGCCGGATCGCCAGATCGGAATCCTCCAGCCCCCAGCCCTGATAGGCCTCGTCGAAGCCGTCGATCCGCTCCAGATCGGCGCGCCAGACCGAGAGATTGCAGGTCTTGGCGCCCTGCCAGCGGGCCGCGCCGCGCTTGCGGAAACCGCCATCGGGCAGCGCGATCAGCGGCAGCAGCCGGTTGACCCCGCCGGTCAGCCGCTGCCCCAGCCAGCGCCGGCGGTGCCATTCATGGACCGGCAGCCGCTGCTCCAGCACGATGCGGGTCAGCCGCGGCCCGAGCAGCACCCGGTTGCCCGACAGGAACCAGCCCGGCTCGGCCAGACGCCGGTGCTGCGCCACGAAATCCGGCCGCGGGATGCAGTCGCCATCGGTGAAGATCACGTAGCCGGCATCGGTTGCGGCCAGCGCCCGGTTGCGGATCGCCGCCGCCGCGAAGCCGCGATCCTCCTGCCAGACATGGCGGACGGGGTGGCGCGCGCGGGCGCGATGAGCGTCGATCACGGCCGCGGTGTCGGCGGTGGAACCGTCATCGGCGACGATCAGCTCGAAGCCCCGGTCGGTCTGCGCCAGATACCCGTCGAGCACGGCGGCCAGCGCATCGGGGCGGTTGTAGGTGGTGACGATCACCGCGATCCGAGTCATGTCCGCCGGCGGTCCCGGTCCATCTGGTTCAGCTTGGCGTATTTGTAGAACGCGCCCTCGGCATTCGCCACGGCCAGCAGGAATCCCTCCCGCCCGTCCAGGATCGCGGCCTTGAGCAGGTAGACGCGCAGGAAGGTCCAGGCGCCGTGCGCCACCGCCGTGCCCAGCGAGGCACGCCGGCCGCGCGCCAGCAGCATTCGCGCCCCGGCGGTGGAATAGCTGTCCATCTTGGCCAGCGCATCCGCCAGATCGGTCACGCCCTCATGCATCAGCGGCGGGCCCAGCGTGCCGACGCTGCCCTCCACGATCACCCGCTCATGGACCAGATCGTCGGAGAAGCGCGCCCGGCCGCGCCGCCACAGCCGCGTCACGTAATCCGGCGACCAGCCGCCATGGCGCATGAACCGGCCGCAGAACGAGGTCAGCCGCGGCATCCGCCATGCCGCATGGGGGCCGGGATCGGCCAGCGCGGCGCGGATCGCCGCGGCCAGCTCCGGCGTCACCCATTCGTCGGCGTCGAGCGACAGCACCCACTCGCCGGTGGCCAGCGCCAGCACCCGGTTCTTCTGCGGCCCGAAACCCGGCCAGTCGGGCGTGATCTCGACCCGGGCACCGCAGGCGCGGGCGATCGCCGCCGTATCGTCGGTGCTGCCCGAATCGAGCACGACCCGCTCGCCCGCCCAGGCCACCGAGCCCAGACACCGCCCGATCGCCGCCGCCTCATCCTTGGCGATGACGATGACGGAGAGCCGCTCGGCGGCCGGCCCGGTCATGCCGGCATCGGTCAGGCGGACCCGGCCGGCCGCGCCGCGGCAATGTCCGTTTCGATCGGCGCGGTTAGCGGCAAACCCCGCCGTGCCGCCGCCCGGCGCAAGTGCAGCACCCGGGCGGTCGCGATCAGGCAGACCAGGGCGCACAGCGCCGTGCTGCCGCGGGCCTGCAGCTCGTTGACCAGCGGCCGGCCGAGCAGGTCCCTGGCCGAGGAGAGGCCCAGCAGGAACGCCGCCGCGAGCAGCGTGCCCACCACCCGGTCGCGCTCGCGGAACCAGAAATCCGCCAGGCACCAGGACAGCGGCAGGATCAGCACGCAGAAATGCGACTTGCTGCTCATCGGCGACAGCAGCAGCATCGCCGACACCACCGCCGAGGCGGTGCCGTAGCGGAACAGCCCCAGCTCCGCCGCCGGCATGCGCGGCATGCCGGGCAGCAGCCGGACCGCCCGGACCAGCAGGGCCAGCACCGCGGCCTGCGCCGCCAGGATGATCCCCTTGGCCACCGCCGGGTCGGGCGCCCACAGGCTGACATCGAACATGTCGCCGGCCGGCGCCGGGACCGGGGTCAGCAGGCGATGGAGCGAGCCGGCGAGGCTCTGGTTGAGCGCGTTCCACGATGCCCAGGCCCCCGCGGCGTCGGCCGCCGCACCGGGGCCGGTCCGCGCCACGAAGGTCCCGTACCACGCCTCGACCCACAGCCCGCCCTCGGCGCGCGGGAACAGCAGGTCCGGCAGCAGCGTGGCGGCAAGGATCGCGGCGACCATCGCCGCCGCCGCCCGCCACCGCCGCTGCCACAGCAGGATCGGCAGGAACAGCAGCGGCGTCGCCTTGGCTGCCGCCGCCAGCCCGGCCATCGCGCCGGCCGCGCCCTCCGCCCGCTGCCGGTCGGCCATCACCATCCCGGCGATCAGCGCCAGCACGATCAGGTCGTGCGACTCGTTCTCGATCGGCGAGGCCAGATGGACGAAGCTGAGTGCCGCCAGCAGGCCGGCGAAGACCGGGAACGACCGGCCGGGCGCATCGCGCCACAGCGGCGCCAGGCTCGGCCGCAGCAGATCGATCGCCAGACCCAGCAGCAGCAGGTTGACCAGATACCATGCCGACCGCCGGACATGATCCTCGGGCAGCAGATGGAACGGCAGATAGGCCAGGGCCATGAACGGCGGATAGGAGAAGGCCGGGATCGCATCGTCGGTGCGGTAGATCTCGGCGCCCTCGATCAGCCGCTCCGCCGCCAGATCGAACACCGGCGGGCTGCCCGCCCGCAGCAGCGGCAGCACCCCGGCGACCACCAGCGCGACCAGCACGAAAAGGGTTCGGGGCTTCAACTCGGCCTGCAACACTCGGGAGGGGCGGGGGCGCCGACATCGTGCGTCCCTCCGATCACTATCATCCGGTAGAGACCCTGTCCAGAAGCGACAGCCGCGCCCGGGCCGGTCGCTTGCCGGTGATCGGCGGTCAGGGCACCGCAATCCGTCCGGCGTTGTCACCGGCTCCGGGCCCGTCCCGTCCCGCCTCGGCGAGCTGGCGAACGGCAAGCTCGATCAGTCGATCGTCAAAGAGCTTGAGCTTTCGTTCCGCGGCCTCCGGATTGCCGGGCCACTTCCCGAGACCGGCCCTGACCGCGTTCGGCTCGAGATCGACCCCTTCGTGGTGCACGAGCCAATCCACCGTGGCCAGCAATTCCATGCCAAGAGGCGATTCGAAGCCGTCGATGATGCTGGTCGTGGCGTCCAGGGCCGGACGATACGATTTCGCCTCCGATGCAAGATAGGCTGCCACCTTGTCTTTCTTGCCGTCTTCGAACCAGATCACATCCAAAGGCTCGGCATCGCTCAACCTCTTACCGCAATGCAGATAGCTGCCGTCCAGAGCGTTCAACAGATGTGTAAGCCTTGGAGCGAACGGCCCGTATCTGTTCGGCTCGAACCGCAGATCGAGGCAGTTTTCCAAGCCATGATCCTCGATGCTGCGTTCCAGGAAGTATGCCAGCTTCTGAACCTCAAGCAATGTGCATTGAATTCCGAGAATCCAATACCTGCGGACCATTTCTGCGATCAAGGCACGGGCCGGCGTAAGCTCTTCCACGCCTGAGCGCTTCATGACATTCTGATAGGCAGAAATCGGCTCATAGACGAAAACATCGACGTTTTCTACGGACTGAAAGGCGCTTTCGATCAGGTCTCGAACCTCGGCCCAGTTCAGCCCACCATTGCCGCTGCCGAGCGGCGGAAGAGCGATCGACCGAATTCCCTTTTCCTCGATGATCCGCTTCAGATCCCGCAGACCTTCTTCAACCCATTCAATCCTTGACGGATTGCGCCAGTGACTCTTGGTCGGGAAGTTTATGATCCACTTCGGCCCGATCAACTCCTGCCGCTCCGTAACGAACATGCGCCCGATCCGGACGTCTCCGCGCTTGCAGGCAGCCTCGTAATTCTTGAAGTTTTCCGGGAAGGCCTCCTTGAACATCAGCGCGATGCCCTTGCCCATCACGCCCACCGTGTTGACGGTATTGACCAGTGCTTCGGCATTGGCGTCCAGGAGGTTGCCTTGGGTGTAGATGATCATGGGAAATACCACCCGGGTCGAGAGACAACGTGCAACTGCAAACCCTTATTGGTCGACATCGCCTTGACGGATGATGCCACAACTTCATCGAAACAGGCTATGCCCACCAACGCCTCTGTCGGCACCTTCCGGTGAACGAGCGCCTCGGCCTGATAGCGCTCGAACTTACCAGGATCATCGTGATTTCGCTTGAAATCGCGATCCTTCAATATCTGCCAATCGATGCAGTTCAGATGAATTGGATCTCCAAAAAATCGTGCTGCGGTCAGATAGGCGTGCCGATCCGTAAAAAGGAAAGGCACATTCAGGTCGCGCAGCTTCGAAAGCGAAGACACCACAACAACTATATCGCAATTTGAACGTCTCGTTACTCCGCCATA
>CAZTNV010000101.1:0-12254 GCA_964615535.1 uncultured Mycobacteriaceae bacterium
ACCTCGAGGCGGCCGGCGGCGCCAAGCCGCTGGCAGTGAACGCCGCCGTGGCGACCGGCCGGGTGGTGTTCGGTGCCGTGGGCGATCACGACCGGCTGGAATACACGGTCATCGGCGATGCCGTGAACCTGGCGGCCAAGCTGGAAAAGCACAACAAGCACGAGGGCGTTCGCGCCCTGACCACCGTCCCGGCCTATGTCGAGGCGCTGGGCCAGGGATACCGGCCGCCCGAGGCCCGGCAACGCCGCCCCGGATGCCGGATCGCCGGCATGGCCGAGCCGCTCGATCTGGTGGTTCTGGCCGAATGAGCGGCTGAAACCATCGACGCCCCGCCGCGAAGGCGGCCGGAACCGGAGAGGATCACCCGCCCCCGGCCCCCGGCCGCGACCGTGCGATGGCCAGGCTCAGCAGGATGACCGGCAACACGCCGACCCCGACGATGGTCAGTGCGGCGGTGGCGGCTTCGGCCAGGCGTTCGTCGGAGGCCAGGCGGTGGACCCGCACCGCCAGCGTTTCGAAATTGAACGGCTGCAGGATCATGGTCGCCGGCAGCTCCTTCAGCACGTCCACGAACACCAGCAGCCCGGCCGTCAGCATGCCGCCGCGCAGGATCGGGGCATGCACGCGGAGCAGCGTGCGGCGCGGGCCGTGGCCCAGGGTGCGCGCGGCGTGGTCCATGTTCGGGCTGATCTTGCCCAGGCTGGCCTCGATGGTGTTGTAGGACACCGCCAGGAACCGCACCAGATAGGCGAACACCAGCACCGCCATGGTGCCGGTCAGCAGCAGCCCGGTCGACACCCCCAGGCTCTGGCGCATCACCGAATCCAGGGCGTTGTCGAACGCCGCGAACGGGATCAGCACGCCGACCGCGATCACCGAACCGGGCACCGCATAGCCGAGCGAGGCGGCCCGCGCCGCGGCCCGCGTCACCGGGGTCGGGCGCAGCCTCACGCCATAGGCCAGCAGCAGCCCGACCGCGACCGCCAGCCCCGCGGTCATCGCGGCCAGCATGAAGCTGTTCAGCGCCAGCCGGCCGAAGCGCGGGCCCCACAGCGGATCGCCGGCGCTCAGCGCATAGCCCAGCAGCACCCAGGCCGGAACCAGAAAACCCAGGACCAGCGGCAGGGCGCAGGCCGCCATGGCCGCCCAGCCGCGCGCGCCGCTCAGCCGCCTGGGCGTCAGGCTGCGATAGCGGCCGGTGGTGTGGTGATGGCGGGCCCGGCCGCGCGACCAGCGCTCCGCCGCGATCAGCGCCGCCACGAACAGCAGCATCACGGCGGCCAGTTGCGCCGCCGCGGTCGGTTCGCCCAGCCCGAACCAGGTGCGATAGATGCCGGTGGTGAAGGTCGGCACGCCGAAATACGCCACCGTGCCGTAATCCGCAATGGTCTCCATCAGCGCCAGCGCCAGCCCGGCGACGATCGCCGGCCGGGCCAGCGGCAGCGCCACCGTCCGGAAGCTCTGCCACGGCCCGCGGCCAAGCGTGCGGCTGACCTCCAGCACGCACAGCGACTGCTCCAGAAAGGCGGCGCGCGCCAGCAGATAGACATAGGGGTAGAGCGCCAGCGTCATCATCACGATCGCGCCGCCCAGCGAGCGGATCGGCGGAAACCAGTAGTCCCGAAAGCCCCAGCCGGTCAGGTCGCGCAACGCGGTCTGCACCGGCCCTGCAAATTCCAGCAGGTCGGTGTAGACATAGGCCAGCACATAGGCCGGCACCGCCATCGGCAGCAGCAGCGCCCAGTCGAACAGCCGGCTGCCGGGAAACCGGTGCATGGTGACCAGCCAGGCCGCGCCGACGCCGCAGCCCAGGGTCAGGACTCCGACCCCCAGCATCAGAGCCGCGGTGTTCAGCACATAATCGGGCAGCACGGTCGCGGCCAGATGCGCCCAGACGCCGTGCGAGTCCGCAAAGGCCCGGCCGATCACGGCAACGACCGGCAAGGCGACCAGTGCGGCGACGACCAGAATGGCCGGCGTCCATCCGCTGATACCGCCGAGGGGGGCCGTGAGTCGTTTGGGTGGGGCGTAGGCGTCGGCGGTCACGATGGCGGGGACCCGGAGCAGCGTGAAAAACGGTCAGGGAGAACGGCTTCGATCGGTGCACTCTGCAAAAGGCGTTCAGCGCTCACGTCGTCGTCATCGGCCGCGCAGTGATGATATTGTGAATAAGTCTCATTAGCAATTGGTTTCGGCTCTGCGCGGCCTTTCTCCGGCCGCCGTCACCGTGCCGGGCCGCCAATGGTCCGGCGCAGGAACTCCAGCGTCCGCGCCCAGGCCAGCCGCGCATCCTCGCCGTCATGATTGGCCCCGGTCGGGTTGGCGAAGGCGTGCCCGGCATCGTACCAGAAAATCTCGTGAGGGATTCCCGCAGCCTCCAGACCGCGGGCGAAATCCTCCACCATTGCCCGGTCGATGACCTGGTCGCGCGTGGCGAAATGGCCCAGCACCGGGCCGCGCAACTGTGCCAGCTCGTCCGGGTCGCCGGGCACCCGGCCGTAATAGATCACCGTGCCGTCGACCGGCACCGCCAGCGAGGCGCGCAGCGACCAGCCACCGCCGAAGCACCAGCCGAGGGTCGCCACCCGCCCGCTCGCCTGCCCCAGATTGGCCAGATGGTTCAACCAGTAAAGCCACGCCACCAGGGTCTCGATCGCCGATTCCGGCTGCACCGCGGCGGACAGCGCCCGCGCCTCGTCCGGCGTCGCCGCCACCTGCCCACCCATCAGATCGACCGCCAGTGCGACATACCCGCTCGCGGCCAGTTCGGCGCCGACCGCGCGGATCTGATCGTTCAGCCCCCACCATTCATGGATCAGCAGCACCGCCCCGGCCGGGACCGCCGCCGGCAGCGCCAGCGCCGCCGAAACCTGATGGCCCGACGGCGTCGTGATGGTGACCGTGTCCAGCGTCTGCGCCGTGGCGCGGGTCGGCAGCGGATCGGCCAGCACCGTCGCCAACGGCAATCCGGCCGCGGTTTTCAGCAGTGTGCGGCGCGCGACCATGATGCGACCTTTCCCGATGCGGCGGACGGACCCCCGATCGGTCACTGCACACCATCAATCCTTGGCCAAATCATGGCCGAGACGCCCGTCCCCCCGTCCGAAGGACGATCCGGTCCGGCGGGCCGCCGGACGGCGCTGTGCCGCCCCGCGGCCCGCCGGTGACCGATCAGTAGCCCAGCCAGTCCGGCCGGAGCGGCAGATTGGTCGAGTAGATTTGCGTCATGCCGACCTGACCGTCGGCAAAGTTGCTGCGGTAGAGCACGATCTGGGTCGTGCCGCGATGATCCTGCGGCGTCCAGGTCGAAGGCAGGCACACGCCCTGAAGCCCCTCGGGAACGTGATTGTCCATCGATTCGAGCGCGTTCTTGACGTTCGGCCCGGTGATCCCGCCTTCCCTCGAGCTCGCCGCCGCCAATGCGTCGCGCAGGAAGTACGCGGTGCAGACGCCGCGCATGTAATGCACCGGCCGGCGGACCTCGCCGGTCGGGTCGGACACCTGCGAGATCCGCCGGACCAGCTCCATGCCCGGCTCGCTGGACGTCCAGGTCGAGGCGGTGACCACCCAGACCAAGCCGTTGCCGGCCGCCCCGGCGGCGCGGGCGGCATTCTCGTCCCAGCCATAGACATTGGTCAGGAACTGGGGGTTCACGCCGGCTTCGGAGCAGGCGCGGACCAGCGCGACGTTCGATTCCGCGGTGTTGCCGAGGAACACGTAGTTGGCGCCGGAATTCCTCAGCGCCTGGCAATGGGCCGAGAAATTGCCCGGCGTCAGCGGATAGCGGATGGTCGGCAGCACCTCGAATCCGAGATCGCGGGCGTAGTCGGCGCAGGCCGCGGCCGGCGCGTTCGGATAGGGGTGGTTGTCGCCCATATGGACGAAGCGCGGGCGGTTGAGATCGGCCAGGAAGGTCGAGGTCCGCGCGCCGCCCGAACGCCGCCAATCCTCCGCAGCCCATTGCACCAGCCCGCGGCAACCGTCGGAATAGGATGGACCGTAGAAGAAATTGTACGGTGCCGGGGTCTCGGTGCGGTTCGACCGGCCGGTCGGGTCGGTCAGATGGCCGGAGGACGAGCCCGACATGAACGCGATCTGGTCGCGGCTGACGAACTGCACCAGCGCCTCGGTATCGGCCGTGCCCCAGCCGAGAATGGCGACCGGACGCGACCGGCTCAGCCAGTCGGCGTAGGTCGACACCGCGCGCAGGGCATCATAGCCGTAATCCACCGTCTCATAGGCGATCTGCCGCCCGTTCACCCCGCCCTGGGCGTTGATGTAGTCGAGGGCGTCGGTGATGCCTTGTGAATAGATCTGCGCCACGGACGAAGTGTCGCCGGTATTGGTCGCCAGATGGCCGACCGGAATGGGGGGCTCCGTGGCCCACGCCGCCCCGCCGCTTCCTCCCAAGAGAGCGGCGCCCAGGATAACCCAGACAAACTCTGCTCGTTTCATCGTGATCCTCGGCTGTTGACTTTGGTTGATTGATTTTGAATCGACTGCCGGCGTTTCTTGGCCTGCGCATCGCCTCTTCGCTCGACCGGATCGACCGCCGCGCTGCGTGCAGGCATGCGCGCAGTCCAGGTACGCGCCGCCGTCAGCCGTGTTCCACGTCTGGCGATCGATCCAAGCCACGCTATTCCGATTGAACCAATTTGGCATTCGTGACAATCGCCGAAATCTGAATCCTAAGCCGAATTGATCAGGGTCAACGCCCACAACCGCAGCCGCTCTTTAGATGGCAAGTCGAGATATCCGACGCCAAGAACGGCGTTGGTTGTCGATATGATTGGAAGAACGGGGGTCTTGGCTCGGTTTTCGGCAATCGACTTCATGCTTTACCGAGTTTGTTCGGCAATAATGAAGCTGATACCAAGTACCGGCGACAACAATCCAGTGACGGCAGCCGGCAAATCCCAGCGCTGCCTGTCGAAATCGGTTGTTGCCGGCAACTGTCAATGGACCAGGCCAAATGTCGTTGCAGCTTCGGAGGAACAGTGATGGATCTACAAACCGGGACAGCCGGAGCACTCGCAGGCGATCAGCGCATCGTAAAGCTGGCGGACATTCCGTCCGTTCCGCTCAAGGACACGACCGCCAATCCGGCGCCCTTGGGATTGTGCGCCTTCGGTCTCACGACCGTGCTGCTCAACCTGCACAATGCCGATCTGATCGGTCTGGATGCCATGATCGTCAGCATGGGCATCTTCTACGGCGGCACCGCCCAGGTGATCGCCGGGCTCATGGAGTGGAAGAAGAACAATACCTTCGCCACCACCGCCTTCATCTCGTTCGGGTTCTTCTGGCTGTGCCTGGCCGGAATCCTGATGCTGCCGCGCATGGGCTTGGCCGAACCGCCGAACGCCATGTCGATGGCGGCATGGCTGAGCATCTGGGGCATTTTCGCAGCGGTGCTGTTCATCGGTACGTTCAGGCTCAGCCGGGCGCTGCAGATCGTGTTCGCATTCCTGGTGGTGCTGTTCTTCCTGCTGGTGATGGGCGATCTGACCGGTGACCGAACCTGGACCCGCTGGGCCGGCTGGGAAGGCATCGTTTGCGGTTCGCTGGCGATCTACACCGGCTTGGCGCAGGTGATCAACGAAGTCTATGGCCGCCCGATCTGTCCGCTCGGCCTGCCCAAACCCCGAGCCTAGCCATAAGAACAATCTAGACAGCAGGCGGGCGCGGGCGGCATCATTTGCCGCCCGCGGTTGTCTATACCCGCACTGTTAAAAGTAGCAATATTACATCGGAGGAAGCGCTGTGAGTGATGAAATCTACGAGCGAATTTCGCGTCATCCGAAATTTGCTGAAATGGTAGCGAAGCGTAATCGTTTCGCTATTTTTTTGTCGGCGGTCATCGTTGTCGTCTATCTCGGGTTCGTGCTGCTGGCGTCGCTGTGGCCGGCCACCTTCGCGGCACCGATCGCCGAGGGCTGGGTGTGGCCGATCGGGATCACGGTCGGCTGGAGCGTGCTGCTGTTCTCGTTCCTGATGACCGGCATCTATGTCATCCGCGCGAACAGCGAATTCGACGACCTGAATCGCAACATTCTTGAGGACTCCGTCAAATGATCCGCACATTTTCCAGTGCCCTGGCGATCGCCGGCCTGGGCTTGGCGGGAACCGCCCATGCCGCCGGCGGCGATCTCGGACAGTTGGAGCAGCAGCCGGTCAGCCTCACGGCGATCGCGATGTTCCTGGTCTTCGTGGTCGTGACCCTCGGGATCACCTATTGGGCCGCCCGGCGCACCCGCTCGGCCGCCTATTTCTATACGGCCGGCGGCGGCATCACCGGCTTCCAGAACGGCCTGGCGATCGCCGGCGACTACATGTCGGCCGCCGCCTTCCTGGGCGTCTCGGCCATGGCATTCACGCGCGGGGTCGATGCCGTGTACTACACGGTCGGCTGGCTGATCGGCTGGCCGCTGATCCTGTTCATGATTGCCGAAAAGCTGCGCAACCTGGGCAAATACACCTTCTCCGATGTCGCCTGCTTCCGTCTCGAGCAGACCGCGACCCGCAGCATGGCGGCGACCGGCGCGCTCAGCGTGGTGATCTTCTACCTGATCGCGCAGATGGTCGGCGCCGGCCAGTTGATCAAAGTGCTGTTCGGCCTGGACTACACCTATGCAGTCATTCTGGTCGGCGTGCTGATGGTGCTCTATGTCACCTTCGGCGGCATGCTGGCGACCACCTGGGTGCAGATCATCAAGGCGGTGCTGCTGCTGACCGGCTGCACCGTCCTGGTCTTCCTGGGCTTCTTCCATTTCGGCTTCAGCCTCGAACAGTTGATCTCCAATGCCGTCACCAACCATCCGCGGCACGAGGTGATCCTGTCGCCGACCCTGGAGATCACCGACACGGTGACTGCGATTTCACTCAGCCTGGCTCTGGTGTGCGGTCCGGCCGGCCTGCCCCATATCCTGATGCGGTTCTTCACCGTGCCGGATGCCAAGGCGGCGCGGAAATCGGTGTTCTTTGCCACCGGCTTCATCGGCTACTTCTTCATCCTGGCGGTCCTGATCGGGCTGATGGCGATCACCCTGGTCGGCACCAACCCTGAATACATGACCGGCGCCCTGTTCCCCCTGGCCGGCGGCACTCCGGTCGGCGGCGGCAACATGCCGGCGATTCACCTGGCCCATGCGGTGGGCGGCGACGTGTTCAAGGGCTTCATCTCGGCCGTCGCCTTCGCCACCATCCTGGCAGTGGTCGCCGGGCTGACCCTGGCCGGCGCCAGCGCGGTGTCGCACGACCTCTATTCCCGCGTCTTCATGCAGGGCAAGGCCACGGAACGCAACGAAACGATGGTGGCCAGGATTACCACCCTGGCGCTGGGTGCGATCGCCATCCTGCTGGGCCTGGCGTTCGAGCACATCAACGTCGCGTTCATGGTCAGCCTGGCGTTCGGCCTGGCCGCATCGGTCAATTTCCCGGTGCTGATCCTGGCGATCTACTGGAAGGGGCTGACCACCCGCGGCGCGGTGATCGGCGGTTTTCTCGGCCTGGTCTCTTCGGTCACCTTCGTGGTGCTCGGGCAGACGGTGTGGGTCAACATCTTCGGCTTCGCCGAGCCGATCTTCCCCTATGTCCACTCCGCGCTGTTCTCCATGAGCATCGCGTTCGCCGGCATCTGGCTGTTCTCGGTCACCGACAAGAGTGCCCGTGCGGGAATCGACCAGAGCGGATTCCTGTATCAGTCGATCCGGTCGGAAACCGGCTTCGGCGCGGCGACCGCGTCCAAGCACTGAGCTCCGTCCGGTCTTCGGAAGGAAATGGAGGGCAGGGGCAACCCTGCCCTCTTTTTTCGTCCGATGCCGGCGGCCCGCTCGTCCCGGCTATTTGGTGCCGAACACCCGGTCGCCGGCATCGCCCAGGCCGGGCAGAATATACGCTGCCGGATTGAGCCCGCGGTCGAGCGCCGCGGTGTAGACCGGCACCTCGGGATGTGCGGCGTGCAGGCGCCGCACCCCCTCCGGGGCTGCCACCAGGGCGACGAACCGGATCGCCCCATCGGCGACGCCGTGCCGGTTCAGCACGTCGATCGCGTGAACCGCCGAATTGCCGGTCGCCAGCATCGGATCGACCAGGATGAACAGCCGCCCCTCCGGCTCGGGCAGCTTGACCAGATACTCCACCGGCATCAGCGTGGCGTGGTCGCGATACAGGCCGATATGGCCCTCCCGTGCCGAGGGGATCAGTTCGCGCAGGCCCTCGACCATGGCCAGCCCGGCGCGCAGGATGGCGACCAGCGCCACCTTCTTGCCGGCCAGGATCGGCGCCTCCATCGGCTCCAGCGGCGTCTCGATCGCCACCGTGGTCAGCGGCAGGTCGCGGGTGATCTCATAGCCCATCAGCAGGGAGATTTCCCGCAGCAGCCGGCGGAAGCCGTTGGTCGACCGCTCCCGGTCGCGCATCAACGTCAGCTTGTGCTGGATCAGGGGATGATCGACGACGAACAGGCCGGGGAAATCGGGGTGGAGCTGCATGATGTCTCGGGTCGGTGGCGCCGGACGGGCGATCCCGCGCGGGATGCCGATCGGGAACCGGGTTCACCTCATCATGCCCGCCGCTCTCGCCGCAAGGTTTTCGTCATCGTGCAGCCGGTCCGCTAAAAACAGGTATTCCGAAACGGAACAAGCCGTTGCACCATGGGTTGGTAATCGGCCGGGGCGGAACAGCCGCGATGCCGGTGCCGAGACCGGCGGCGCGGACCGCCGGGTACGAACTCCCGCCCACTGGACCTCACTCGATCCCGACCCCATCAGTCCCGACCTGCGAGGCGATCCCATGCATCTGAAAGTTCTCGGCATCGTTCTGGCCGGCGGCAAGGGGTCGCGGCTGATGCCGCTGACCGGCGAGCGCGCCAAGCCGGCGGTATCGTTCGGCGGCAAGTACCGCATCGTCGATTTCGTGCTCAGCAATCTGGTCAATTCCGGGATCTACTCGATCTACGTGCTGACCCAGTTCAAGAGCCAATCGCTGCTTCAGCATCTCAGCGATGGCTGGCAGTTCAGCGGCATGCTGCGCAACCAGTTCATCATTCCCGTGCCGGCGCAGATGCGGCTGCCGGGCGAAACCTGGTATCGCGGCACCGCCGATGCGATCCATCAGAACGGCAATCTGATCGAGCAGGCGCATCCGGATCTGGTGCTGATCTTCGGCGCCGATCACATCTACCGGATGAATATTCGGGAGATGATCGAGTATCACGAGACGAAGCGGGCACACGTAACGGTTGCCGCAATCCCGGTCGAGCGGAAATATGCCGCCGATTTCGGAGTCGTCGAAACCACCGCGACCGGCAGGATCACCGCCTTTCATGAGAAAAAGCCGGACGCGCCGGGCATGCCCGGCGATCCCGAACGGGTGCTCGCCTCAATGGGCAATTATGTTTTCTCGACCGACATGCTGCTGAAAATGGTCGAGGAGGACGCCCAGGACGAAACCAGCGCGCATGATTTCGGCACCAACATCCTGCCCAAGATGGTCGATCAGGTCGACATGTTCGCCTATGATTTCCAGACCAACCGGGTGCCCGGCGAATCGTCCAACACGCCCGCCTACTGGCGCGACGTCGGCACCATCGACGCCTATTACGAGGCCAGCATGGACATCCGGTCGGTCTCGCCCCAGCTCAACCTGTACAATCGGGAATGGCCGCTGCGCACCGCCAGCTATGCCGATCCGCCGGCCAAGTTCGTGCACGACGAGGACGGCAATCGCGGCCAGGCGGTCAATTCCGTGGTCTGCGGCGGCAGCATCATCGCCGGGGCGCGCGTGTCCAATTCGGTGCTCGGCCGCAACGTCGTGGTCCAATCCGGCAGCGCGATCGAGGATGCGGTGATCTTCGACAACTGCCTGATCGGCAGCGGCTGCCGGATTCGCCGCACCATTCTCGACAAGAACGTGCGGATTCCCGACGACACCGTGATCGGCTACGACGCCGCGCGCGATCGCGAACGCTATCACGTCACCGACAGCGGCATCGTGGTGGTGCCCGGCAAGCGCTCGCCGGTCGAACTGACCGGCATCGACATCTGAAATCGCCGGTCACGCCCGCCAGATCGGATCGGTCAGGCGGGCGAGGAAGGCCTCATGGGCCAGCAGCTCATCGGCCGTCGGCGCGTGCGGGCGCGGCGGCCGGACCGGGCGCGGACCGCCTGCGGCAAGGCGCGCCCGATCGGTTTTCGTGCCCAGGATCAGCCCGGGCTGGCGGCCGCCTTGCAGTTCGAGATAGACCTCGGCCAGCAACTCGCAATCGAGCAGCGCGCCGTGCAGCACCCGGCCGGAATTGTCGATGCCGAACCGGCGGCACAGCGCGTCCAGGCTGGCCTGCGCGCCCGGATAGCGCTGGCGCGCCAGTGCCACCGTATCGACCGCGCGACCGGGCGGCAGCAGCGGCAGGCCGAGCCGGCCGAACTCCATGTTCAGGAAGCGCAGATCGAACTGCGCGTTGTGGATCACCAGCACCGAATCGCGAATGAAGCCGAGAAACGCCTCGGCGATCTCGGCGAAGACCGGCTGGCCGATCAGATCGGCATCGGTGATGCCGTGAATGCGCGTGGCCTCCGCCGGCATCGGCCGTTCCGGGTTGATCCGGCAATGGAACTTCTCTCCGGTCCAGACATGGTTGAGCAGCTCGAGACAGGCGATCTCGACGATCCGGTCGCCATTCTCGGGATCAAGACCGGTGGTTTCGGTATCCAGCACGATTTCGCGCATGATCGCTCCCTCAGCGGCACGGCTCCGCCGGAAACTCCCGGTCGCCTCCCTGCCTGACCTCTCTGACCAGCCGCTTCAGGGCGCGGAAGGTCATAGCCCGGCCCAGCCCGGACCGGATCACCCGATCCGCCCGCCGCCGCTTGAGGGCGTCGGGCACCTGCCGCGCCAAAATCTGGCGCAGCTTGTCCGGCGTCATGCCGGGACGCCGCAACACGCGCTGGCGCTGAATGAAGGCCGGAGCGCTGACCACCGCGACCAGATCGCAGCGCCGTTCGGCACCGGTCTCGAACAGCAGCGGTATATCCAGCACCGCCACCGGCACCCGGCGGCGCCTCGCCCGTTCCACGAAGGCCCGGCTGGCCGCCCGGACCAGCGGATGCAGTATCGCTTCCAGCCGCGGGATCGCGGTGGGATCGCCGAACGCCCAGGCGCTCAGCGCCTGCCGGTCGACCGCCCCGTCGCGCACCGTGCCGGGCAGTGCCGTTCCGATCGCCGCCACCGCCGCGCCGCCCGGTCCCATCAGCCGGTGCACCACGGCATCCGAATCGTGCACCGGCACGCCCAGTTGGCGGAACATCGCCGCCGCCGTGCTCTTGCCCATGCCGATCGAGCCGGTCAGCCCGATGATGACCATGGCTCACCCCGCCAGCACCGCCGCGCGCAACGCCTCATCGACCACCGGCGGCACGCCGAACCACGCCTCGAACCCCGGCCGCGCCTGATGCAGCAGCATGCCGAGTCCGTCCACCACCGGGTTGCCCCGCGCCGCCGCCGCGGCCAGCAATGGCGTGACCAGCGGGGTATAGACGATGTCGGTGACCAGCGCCGCGCGCGGCAGCACGGCCAGATCGAGATCGAGCGGCGGCTGGCCGGTCATGCCCTGGGTCGTCGTGTTGACCAGCAGCGCGGCCCCGTCCAGCGCCGCCGCCCGCTCGGCCCAGGGCACCGCGCGGACCGGGTCGCCCAGCGCGGCCGCCAGCGTCCTGGCCCGGCCATCGGTCCGGTTGATCAGGCGCAGCTCGGGCACGCCGGTATCAGCCAGCGCGGCCACAACGGCGCGCGCCGCGCCCCCAGCCCCGATCACCACTGCGGGGCCGGCAGCGCCGCGCCAGTCCGGCCGGGCCGCCCTCAGGTTGCCGATGAAACCCGGCCCGTCGGTGTTGCTGCCGGCCAACGCTCCATCGGGCGCGATCACCACGGTGTTGACCGCCCCGATGCGCTCGGCCGCAGGGTCGCGGCGATCGACCAGGCCCAGCGCCGCTTCCTTGTGCGGCACCGTGATGTTGCAGCCGCGGAACCCCAGCAGCGGCAGCGCCCGCAGCGCCTGCTCCAGCCCTTCGGGCGGCACCGCCAGCGGCACATAGGCGCCGTCGATCCCGTAGCGCTCGAGCCAGTGCCCATGGAGCCGCGGCGATCGCGAATGCCCGACCGGCCAGCCGATCACCCCGGCGACCCGCGCGCGTCCGCTGGGGATCATGACGGCAGCAGGCGCTGGCCGCGCAGATGGTCGAGCAGCGGCAGCAGCG
>CAZTNV010000102.1:0-3622 GCA_964615535.1 uncultured Mycobacteriaceae bacterium
TACATGTGAAAGCGCCAGTCGTCCTCGCCCATGTTGCCGAGCGCGGCCGAAACGCCGCCCTGGGCGGCCACGGTGTGGCTGCGGGTCGGGAACACCTTGGTGATGCAGGCGGTCGTCAGCCCCTTTTCGGCCATGCCGAAGGTGGCGCGCAGACCGGCACCGCCCGCGCCGACGACCACGACGTCGTAGGTGTGGTCGATGATCTCATAAGACTTGCCGTTGGTCTTGGCAGCAGCGGTGGCCATGGCTTCCCTAACCTCCGAAAGCGATCTTGAGCACCGAAAAGATCGAAACCGCAGCAAGCAGGAAGCAGGCGAACTTGGTCGCCACGTCCACCGTGATTTCCACCCATTTGGCACTGATATAGTCTTCGTAGACGACCTGCATGCCGAGCGCCGCGTGATAGAACGTCGCAATGATCAGCAGGATCAACAGCACGGCAGACAGCGGGTTGCCGAGCCATGCGACCACCGCCGCATGCGGGGCGCCGGCCAGGCCGACGATCGATGCGACGAACCACAGTGCCAGCGGGATCAGCGCCAGCGCCGTCAATCGCTGCAACCACCAGTGGTGTACGCCTTCCTTGGCCGAACCGAGGCCGCGCGCGCGCGCGACCGGGGTGCGCAATCCGGGTGTCCCAGCACTCATCCGAAAATTCTCCTAGCCGTAGAAGGCATAGCCCAGAGTCCAGGCCAGCAGCGTCAGAACCGCCGCGGCGCCGACCACGATCCAGCCGGTGAGATAGGCGGTGTCGAGTTCGAAACCCCAGCCGGCATCCCAGACCAGGTGGCGGATACCGTTGCTCAGGTGATAGAACAGCGCCCAGGTCCAGCCGAACAGCAGGATCTGGCCGAGGAACGAGCCGATCACCCCCTGGGCGGACGCATAGGATTCGGGTCCGGCGGCGGCGGCAGTGATCCAGTAGACCAGCAGCAGCGTGCCCGCCGTCAGCGCCACCCCGGTCATGCGGTGCACGATCGACAGAACGCTGGTAAGCTGCGGCTTGTATATCTGAAGGTGCGGCGAAAGCGGCCGATTCGACGTGGCCATGGGCGGCTCCCCCGGAAAGCGCGTCGGGTGGAAGGGAACAGCGGTTCGTGCTGCGGTGTGAAAAATCATCTACGACTTGGCTCGCAGCGAGTCAATGAATGCTCTGTCGCAGTGCAATATTTTCGGATAAAACTATAGATAGCTATGCATCATTCGTGGCGACAGGGTGGCGCCCGGGTGGCGTCATCAGGGCACTGCCAGAATTCATGCGGCAATCGAACAGGTACGAACAATGACGAACGGGACGACGCCGCCGGATTTATCTGAGCAGACCTGGAATTCGGTGGATTATGGCGTTCATGGCGGCTTCGTGCCGGAGCTGGGCCGGCCGGTGCTGGCGCTGCTGGAACCCGTGCCGGGTGAGCGGATTCTCGACCTCGGCTGTGGCGACGGCGCTCTGACGGAGCAATTGGCCGCTGCCGGAGCGCTCGTGGTCGGGATCGACAAATCGCCGAACATGATCGAGCGGGCGCGGGCGCGCGGCCTGGATGCCCGAGTCGGGACGGCGGAGACCCTGTCTTTCGCATCCGAGTTCGATGCCGTGTTCAGCAATGCCGCGCTGCATTGGGTCCCGGATCAGGCGGCGGTCCTCGCCGGGGTGTGGCGGGCGCTGAAACCCGGCGGGCGGTTCGTCGGCGAAATGGGCGGACACGGCAATATCGCGGCGATCGTCGTGGCGCTGGTCGCCGTGCTCGCCCGGCGGGGGCTGGATGGCGCGGCTTTGCTGCCCTGGACCTTTCCGACCGCCGAAGAGCATGCCGCCCGGCTGCTGGCGCAGGGCTTTGCCGTCGAGTCGGTCACCCTGTTCGCCCGTCCGGTGCCGCTGCCCACCGACATGGCCGGCTGGCTGGACACCTTCGCCAATGCGCTGCTCGATCCGCTCGGCGAGACCGACCGGATCGCGGCGCGCACCGAGGCCGCCGCGCTGCTGGAACCGGCATTGCGGGACCGCGAGGGCCGCTGGACGGCGGATTACGTTCGGCTTCGTTTCGTGGCCCGGCGGCCGGGTTGAGCCACTCCCGCGTCAAGAACAAATCTGTGGATAACCGGCCAAGATCTGTGGATAGGAATAAAACTTATGCACAAGAATGTTTTCAAAACCGTCATTTTTCGATTGCCGTCGTCCTGTCCGTGACGCCAACATTAAGGGGCACGCGGATAGCGTGACAGCCTGTGCCCTGGACTTCGCCCGACCGCGCCCGGCGCGGCGGGCCTGGATAAGGGCCGGTGTGGATGGGGTCGGTCTTCGGTTCCGCCATCGGGCGGGCGGAGGAGCAGAAGCGAAAGAGGGGCGCGGGTTCCGCCGTGCGCCCCTGAAAACCGGGTTCAGGACACGCCGAGTCCGGCGGGTCCCGGTGGCGTCGGATCGCTTCGGTGGCGTCCCTCGGGGCGCCGGTGGCCGAAGCAGAACGGCGCCGGGGTCGCGGGCCTTCGGGCCTGCCGGCCCGGCCATCGTCGGTTGGGAACACGGCGTTTCGCAGGGCGGAGCGCCGAGTCAGCCAGACGGGCGCCGGTCGATCCCCGCGAGCGGTCCGAGTCCCGGGACTGTGCTTCGACGACCCTGAAAAGGCTGTCAGAGGCGCCGCGAGCCCGGAGCCCAACCGGCTCCCGAGGCGTCAGGGGTGCGGCGGCGTGATCGGCACCGACCGGTCGCGCGGCCCGGATGCTGAAACCGGCGTCCACCCTGACGCCTCATTCCTTCATCCTGCGCCGATCCATGGGGCTGATCCGTGGCGCTGGCGGCCCGGAGCGGCAAGGCACGCTCTGCCGAGGCCGGTTCCGTGACCGGAAACCGGAGGCGGCAGGCGCTTATTCTATTGCCCGGCCTCTTCGGGCGTCCGGGTGATCAGCGCCAGCGCATGGACCCGGTCGGCCAGCTCCTCGGCCAGAATGTCATTGACCAGCCGATGGCGCTCCAGCCGGGACCGGCCGGCAAAGGCCGGCGACACGATGGTGACCTGGAAATGGCTTTCGCCGCGCGGATCGTGGCCGGCATGGCCGGCATGCCGCTCACTCTGATCGACCACGTCCAGAAACGCGGGGGAGAGGGCCTCGGTGAGCTTCTGGCGGATGCGGTCGGCGATTTCCATGTTGAGCAACTCGAAATGCCTGACGATTGATCAAGGGCCCGGCCGGTTCGCGACGGCTGCGGATGTCGCCGGATCGACCGATCCGATGACGTTGCGAGGGTGATAGCCCGGTATGCACCTGAAAAACAAGAGCCCGCCGGTGGACTCCGGCGGGCTCGGCGAAGCGATCGGAATTCGTGCAACCTTATCGACTCATGCCGCCTTCGGGCGGTAGGCCTGGGGATCGCTGCCATCGATTTCGATCATTGAGCCTTCGGCGGAAGGGACGCAGCGGTCAGCCAGGTCCTCGACCGTGATTTGCGGATCGATCCCCAGCCGTTCGGCCGCCAGCAGGCGAATGACGAACTCCGCGTTCTGATCGATCTCGGTTTCGCCGCGCTCCCAGCGGCCGACGGTCTGATGATCCTTCTTCACCACCCTGGCCAGCTCAGCCTGGGTCATGCCCATCTCGGTACGCAGGAACCGCAGCTCGGCGACGACGG
>CAZTNV010000102.1:3632-12105 GCA_964615535.1 uncultured Mycobacteriaceae bacterium
ACTCCTGCCGGTCGGCTACATGTACGAGACCGACGGCCAGCTTCAATGAGGCCGCAGCCCATGGCTGCGGGTGATGAGGCACTGCGCGATCACCCGGTGCAGGCCGAACACGTTCGGGATCGCATACACCTCCTCCCCGGCATCGTCGACCAGCACCTCCATGTCGTGAATCACGACGTCGTCGAGACCACATTCGGTGTACCGGTATTGCCGCATCATGACAGTCATCCTCTCGTCTCACGACTCGTCCTTCCACATCACCGTCACGACCTTGATCTCTCGCGGCGGCACGGGAATGACGACAATTCTCACGGTTCTTGCACCGGAGTTGGGTGTCGTGCATTCCATAAGGTACTTGTAACAGCCTGGCCTTCTCGCATTTTGGGCGTCCTCGTGAACGAACCCACACTTCAAAACATGCAGCACGTCACCCATGAGCAACTCACGGCGCGCCATCTGTTCCTTGGCATGGCTCGTCCAGCTCACGCTCAATTCCGGTCCCGCCATCCGACGCAGCAACTCGGTCGCTTTACGCGGTGAAAGCGGTCCGTCGTCCTTCATCGTGACCCTATCCGGCAAAGCTGGCGTTGCTCATCGTCACCCACGCCGATGTATCATCGTGATACATACAGCATGTACCTCTGGGGCACAGACGTCAACAAACTCCGTCCGGATTTTCCGAACGGGGTTATGTCCGCAAGACGGAAAACTTCGATTAGCGGTTGGCGCCCGGCACCCAGAGCACGTCGCCGGCACCCTTGTCGTTCAGCCAGCGGGCCATGACGAACAGGTGGTCGGACAGGCGGTTGGCGTAGCGGATCGCCACCGGATTGACCGGCTCCGCCTCGGCCAACTCGGTGATCAGCCGCTCGGCCCGGCGGGTCACGGTGCGCGCCAGGTGGAGATAGGCCGAAGCCGGGCAGCCGCCGGGGAGAATGAAGCTCTTGAGCGGCTGGAGCTCGGCATTCATCGCGTCGATCTCGCGTTCGAGCCGGTCGATCTGTTCGCCCACGATCCGCAGCGGCGGATATTTCGGGTTTTCCTCTTCCGGCGTGCACAGATCGGCGCCCAGATCGAACATGTCGTTCTGAATGCGCATCAACGTCGCGTCGGCGTCGCCCGCGGTGTGCAGACGGGCCAGACCGATCACGCTGTTGGCCTCATCGACCGTGCCGTAGGCCGCCACCCGCAGATCATGTTTGGGTACGCGAGAGCCGTCCCCTAAAGAGGTCTGCCCCTTGTCGCCGCCGCGAGTGTAGATGCGCGTCAGTTGGACCATGCGATGCCTCGGCGATGCCTTGCGACCGGGTTCAGCGGGCCAGCATGGCGGCGGCGAAAAACAGCAGGGCCAGCCCCTGCGCCGCGACCCGCCAGCGCATCAGCTTGTTGCCGTATCTCGCGTTGAAATCGCCGCCTCTCGCCATGGCAAGCAGGCCGCCGAACAGGGAGCCCAGAACCGCGACCATGGCGAGGATCATCAGGATGAAGAATATCGTGCTCATAGGCTCAAAATAGGTGCGGACCGTGCGAAAGCCCAGTGGAAAAACGCCGGCGGACCTGCCGGATCGACGTCCGGAGACAGGCTCAGCCGCCCGGCCGGGGTCTGGCCCGCGGGGTCGGCACCGATTGCGCCTCCGACGGTGGCGCTGCCACGGCGGCCGTGCTCCCGCCGGTCGGCGTCCCGCCGCGTGCCGCCGGACGCGGCGGCACTGGCGGATTGCGCGGCACCGTCGTCCGCGCCGCAGCCGCTTCGGGACGGGAGGGGGTGGCGGTTCGGGGTGCGGCTTGCCGGCGGGCCGGCGTGGTTCGCGGCGGCTGGGCCGCGGCCGACCGTACCGCACTGGTGCGCGCCGCCTGCGTCCGCGTTGCCCGGGCCGTGGTTGCCCGGTTTCGCGTCGTCCGAGGGCTCGCCGCCTGGGTCCGGGCCGCCTGGGTCCGGGCCGGCCGGGTTCGGGTTGCCTGGGTGCGGGCTGCCTGGGTTCGGGCCGGCCGGGCCCGGGCGGGCTGGGTGCGGGCGGGCTGGGTGCGAGAGGTGGCCCGGCGCGGCGCGGTGGCGGTCGGCGGGGCGGCCGAGGTCGGCGGGCCGAAGGGGATGGTCGTGGGCGGTGCGGTTGCTACGCCGGCCGCGCGAGGCGCATTCGGTGCGACCGGAGCCGAGCGGTTCGGCGTCACCGCCACGCCGGGCTGCGGCGCGGCGCCTGGCACCGGCGCCAGGGACAGGCTCGGCGCCAGGGACAGGCTCGGCCGCGACGGCGGCGCGACCGGTGATCGGGGCGAAGCGGTCAAGCCCTGAGCCGGCGCCGATGTCGGCGGCGGTACCGGTACCGCGACCGGCCGCGTCGCGGGAACCGGTGTGGCGGGTCGTGTGGGGCTGGTGCCTGCCGCGCCGGCCAGGGTCCATTGCTGGCTGGACACCCGGCATCCCACACCCTGGTGAGTTCCCTGGCTCGGGCTGGCCAGGGTGAAATGGCGACAGATGCGCGGCCTGGTGTCGGTGCGGGTAATCGTGAAAACGGCCCGGCTGCCCGGTAACTGCCGGGACACGTTGGACCGCTCGAACTCCAGCATGCTCTGGATGGTTGCGCGGTCCTCCGGCGGGAGAGCGTTGAAGTCGATCGACTGGGCCGATGCGGCGGGCGCCAGCGCGATCACGCCCGCAAGGCCCAAGACGACACTCATCCAAGCTGTGGCGCGTTTCGAGAGCACGGTCTACCCCGCCTGCGGCCCGGTCTGCGGCGCCCCGTGCGCCGGCCTGCCCGTATTAATGCCGATCTGGCGGCGAGGCTCAAGTGGATCTTCAACCAGCATCTCAACTTCGCTGGTGGCGCGACCGGACGATTCGGGCCGGCTTGACTTTGTCGCCGGCCGGATCTATCCGTTCATCATGAGCCAACGCATTCGGACCCAGTATCGAATTAGCGGCCCGGTCCTCTGAAGAGGGCCGGGACCCTCCGTAAATCGGCCGTGACGCCATTCGATTCGAAAGGTCCGACCCCATGTTGGCCATGGATGCCCAAGTCCCCTATGCGCGTGACCTTGGCGGCACGCGCCCTGACGGCGCGACGCAGGACGGCGCGCCGCAGGCAGAAACCGAACTGTCCTTTCATTACGTCGTCAGCGCCGCGGTCGATCCGGGGATTCTGCCCCGGGCCCTGGAGCTGCTGGCCAAGCGCAATCTGGTTCCGGCCGAGTGCCACGCCGTTCTGCGCACCCCGGCCGATCCGGACCGGCCGGCCCGCTTGAGCATCGAACTGCGTACCGGGGGGCTGGAGCGCATGACCGCCGAGCACATCGCCGCGTGCCTGCGCATGATCCACGGCGTCGACTCGGTGCTGTTCTGGGAAACGGCGTAGGCGATTGGCGCGGTTGCGCCGGGGCGGCGGACCCGCTACATCGCACTCATGAGCTATCTGCGTCATATCCGGGCCTGCAACGCCCATGATCCGGCCGGGTTTCGTCCCTTTGTGGTTGATGGAACGCCGGTCGGGATGATCCGGCATGCCCTGGCCGAGCGGCTGGGCGCCTTCCGCGACGTGTTCGAGACCGCGCCGGGCGCGGTGCATCTGGTGCCGGGTCTGGCCGGGTTCGAGGCGCGCTCGGCGGCGGTCGGCGCGGTGGTCGAGCGGCTGGCGGCGGCCGGCGACCTGCCGCGGCTGAAGGGCGAGCTGTTTCCGGTGCTGACCGGGTGGGGGGCGCCGCCGCTCTTCGGGCTCGATCGCGGCGCGGTGCAGGCGTTCGGCGTCCCGGCCTTCGGGCTGCACGTCAACGGCTTCGTGCGGGTGCCGGACGGGATCGAGCTGTGGATCGGGCGGCGCGGCCGCGACCGTGCCACCGCGCCGGGCAAGTTCGACAATCTGGTCGGCGGCGGCCACCCGCTGGGCCTCACGCTCGACCAGAACCTGATCAAGGAGGGCGGCGAGGAGGCCGGGCTCTCCCCCGAGCAGGCCCGCCGCGCCATCCCGGTCGGCGCCATCACCTACACCATGGAGCGCGAGCACGGCCTGCGCCGCGACGTGCTGTTCCTCTACGATCTGGAATTGCCGGCCGGGTTCGTGCCGCGCAACACCGACGGCGAGGTCGAGGAATTCTTCCGCTGGCCCCTGGCCCGTGTCGCGGCCCGGCTGCGCGACACCGAGGATTACAAGTTCAACGTCGCCCTGGTGATCCTCGACTTCCTGATCCGCCACGGCTTCCTGACCCCGGACGAGCCGGAGTACCTGGATTTGGTGAGGGGGTTGCGGCAGTAGCGCATCCGGCCGGCCGGGCTACCGGACCGGAGCGGGAGCGGGGCCGGCGATCCACAGCGCGATCGCCAGCAGAACCAGCAGGACGATGACCGCAAGATAAAGGTTGCGGGTCGCCCAACTATTGATGGCATCGGTCAACGGGTGGCGGTCACGAATGGCCTGGTCGATACTCATCCGGAAATCGGGGCGTCGGCCGGGCGGTTCCAGCCGAACCTCGTCGTAGAGGTCGCGATACCAGCGCTCCTGACGCAGATACATCGAATCCAGGTACCAGAACGCGCCGGCCAGGAGCGTTGACAGGAGGATCACGAAGGGTTCGCGAACGGCTATGGCGAACCCCACCGCGGCAGCCAGAAACGGCAGGCCGAACCGCTTCACGTCGGCACTTGCTCCGGCCATGCGCGTGATCGCGGCCTGGATCAACTTCAGATGCTCGATCCGGTCGCGAGAATGATCTTCGGCATGCGGATCAGTGTGGTCGGACATCGCGGCGATCCCCATCGGCGGACGGAAGCCAGAATCGACAATGCCACTCTACACCCAGCACGCGGAAAGGGCGATGGTCGGCCGGCTCCGTGGGCTCAGGGTCGGACGCCAGCGCCCCCGTGCCGAAGACAACGGCACGTGCCGGCGCCCTCATTGGGGCGCTCACGACCCCTGCCTGACGTCCTTCGTCTCCAGCCGGGCGGTGGCCGGGCCGTGGAGGATGTCGCCGTCGAAGGAGAAGCGGGAGCCGTGGCAGGGGCAGTCCCAGCTTCGCTCGCCATTGTTCCAGGCGACGGTGCAGCCCAGATGAGGGCAGATCGCGGAGACGGCGTGCACCGCGCCGTCCTCGTCGCGATAGACCGCCACCTTGCCGTCATCGGTATCGAACACGCCGGCCTGGCCGGTCTGGACGTCCTTCACCGACAGGTTGCCGTCGCGGCCGAGCCGTCCGGTCAGGAAATGCCGGGCCACGCCGATATTCTCGCTGAGGAACCGGCGGGCCGAGGCCAGCGGCTTGATCCGGGTGGCGTCGTAGAATTCGGCCCAGGGATTGGTCCGGCCCTGGATCAGGTCGGTCAGCAGGATGCCGGCGACGGTGCCGTGGGTGATGCCCCAGGCCCGGAATCCGGTGCCGACCCAGAGATGCCGGGCGCGGGAATCGATCCGGCCGATATAGGGCACGCCGTCCATCGAATCGAAATCTTCGTTGAACCAGCGCGCGGCCAGCGGTCCGACCTCGAAATGCCGCCGCACCCATTGCTCCAGCTCGTCATAGCCGGCCTCGGTGTCGCCCTGGTGGCCGGTCTTGAACCCGCCATTCACCACGATCAGCATCCGGCCAGCCCCCATCCCTGCGCCGTCATGGGGGGTGGTGCGGATCGAATGGGTCGGCTGGTCGATCGAGATGAACATGCCGTCGGGCGCCTTGGCCTCGGCGATCGGCGCCGCCACCACCAGATGCGCGCGGGGAAACGCCTTGGCGAAGAACTGGCCGCGGTTGATCACCGGCAGATTGGTCGCGATCACCACGTCCTGCGCGGTCACCGTGCCGGTCGGCGCGGTCACCCGGCACGGCTCGCCCTCCTCGATGCCCTGGACCCTGGTGCGTTCGAAGACGAAACTGCCGTCGCCCTCGATCGCCCGGGCGAAGGCCTGGCAGTAGCGCAGCGGGTGGAACTGGGCCTGCTGGTCGAACCGCACCGCACCGGCGATCGGGAAGGGCAGGGGACAGGAGTCGACGAACGAGGCCGGCAGGCCGAGCGTCCGCGCTGCCTCCACTTCCGCCCGGATCTGGTCGAGCTTTTCGGAGTCCGTCGTATAGGCATAGGCCGCCTTGCGCTCGAGGGCGCAATCGATGCCGAGTTCGGCGATGAACGCGATCATCCGCTCGATCGCGGTCTGATTGGCCGCGGCGTAGAGTCTGGCACCGTCCTCGCCGAAGCTGCGGATCAGATCGGCATAGATCAGCGAATGCTGCGCGGTGATCTTGGCCGTGCTGCGCCCGGTCACCTGGCCGCCGATGCCGCGCGCCTCGAGCACGGCGACCCGGCGCCCGGCCCGCTTGAGCAGGAGCGCCGTGGTGAGCCCGACGATGCCGCCGCCGACGATCGCCACATCGACCGCCAGATCGCCCGCCAGACCCGGATGACGGGTCTGCGGCGCGGTATCGATCCAGTAAGAGGGGGAGGGTTCGGGACTCTTCGCCATTTTCAGCCTCGCCATGGCAATGCTGCTGATGCCTTGGCGGGAACGCGTGCGCGGCCGGCCCGGTTCCGTGAAGCGGACCCGCTGCGTCGTCACCGCCGGGGCGGGCGCATGCCGTCCCGCCGGTGAGGAGCGGCGACCGGCATCGCGGCCAGACTGGTCGCCCTGACCGCAGCAATGCCGGATTTGCAGCGGGGCGAGACGGTTGCGCCGGAACGCCGCGATCGACATGATCGCGCCCGGGCCGGCGCCCGGCGGGTGTTCGCCCCGGCCGGAGCCGGCGATGCGTTCGAGCGGAAAGGGGTCCGGGATGCGCGATACGGTGCTGGGGGTGATCGGCGGCAGCGGCGTTTACGACATCGCCGGGCTGGCAGAGGCGCATTGGATCACCATGGCCTCGCCCTGGGGGATGCCCTCGGACCAGCTCCTGACCGGCTGGCTCGACGGCACCCGCGCGGTGTTCCTGCCGCGCCACGGCCGCGGCCACCGGCTGTCGCCCTCGGGGATCAATTACCGCGCCAATATCGACGCACTGAAGCGGGCGGGGGTCACCGACGTGATCTCGCTGTCGGCCTGCGGCTCGCTGAAAGAGGAACTGGCGCCGGGCACTTTCGTGATCGTCGACCAGTTCATCGACCGCACCTTTGCGCGGGAGAAGAGCTTTTTCGGCAACGGCATGGTCGCCCATGTCTCGATGGCGAACCCGGTCTGCCCGCGGCTGGGCGACGCCTGCGAGGCCGGGGCGAAGGCGCTCGGCATCCGCCATGTCCGCGGCGGCACCTATCTGACCATGGAGGGACCGCAATTCTCGACCCGCGCAGAGTCCGAATTGTACCGGAGCTGGGGCGTCGATGTGATCGGCATGACCAACATGCCCGAAGCCAAGCTCGCCCGCGAGGCCGAACTCTGCTATGCGACCGTGGCGATGGTCACGGATTACGATTGCTGGCACCCCGACCACGCTGCCGTGCATGTCGAGATGATCGTCAAGATCCTCCACGAGAACGCCGACCATGCCCGCGCGCTGGTCCGCCACCTGCTGGCCACCATGAAGCAGCGGCCCGATGCCTGCCCCCATGGCTGCGATCGCGCGCTCGGCACCGCCCTGATCACCCAGCCCGAAGCCCGCGACCCCGCCCTGCTGGCCAGGCTGGATGCGGTGGCGGGAAGGGTGTTGCAGACGCCGTGAGACCGGCCCGACCGCCGGCCTGCCGATCGACCACGGATGTCGCGCTGCGGCACGCCGGTGGGCGATCGAACGCCGTTCGAGGGCCGTCCACAGTCTCGCAAGGATTGGCCGTCATGCTCGCCGCGGCAATCGACCGCGGCAATCCAGCCGTCGCAGTATCGCACGCGCGCTGATCAGGAGCGCGACCGCCTCAAAATCCCGCGCAGGATGCGGTGGCGACGGCAGGTTTGCCCAGCAGCAACGACACGGGACGGGAGCGCGCTCCCGCCCCGTGCCTTTGCGCTAGCGTACCCTGTTGCCGAGCCGGAAATCCGACGGCGTCATTCATCGGCAGGCATGTTCTGCAGGGCCTCTCGGCACCCGGCGCTGAGCTGACTTTCGGCGTTCCTGAGGCATCTCTCGACCCGGCCACTCCCAGGCGGTACATTGGCGCACCGGGTCTGCAACTCTGCCTGGCACGCACTCGCCACATTGTTCATGGCCATGATGGCCCGCTGAAGATGGGGGGCATTGTTGTAGAGCGACTGCAGGCAGTTGGCCGAAATCTGGTCCCGGTGCGCGTAAATGCAGGCGAGCATCCGGTTCCCACCCGGTGTTACCGAGCTGCAAAATCTTTGCATGTCTTGCTGGCATCCCTGGACCACCGATCGCATCACCTGGTCGCTGGTGGGCTGATCTGACGGCGCCTGGGCAAGGGCGGCTTGTCCCGCGAGATTCAGGACACATGCGGTGGCAATCGCGGCAATTATTGACGATCTTTTCATGGCGTCCTCCTGGATTTGCCGTCCGAATCGTATCCCTATCCAGCTAATGCAGGTGCTGCAACCGAACCGGATCGGCGCCGCAG
>CAZTNV010000103.1:0-12081 GCA_964615535.1 uncultured Mycobacteriaceae bacterium
CTTGAACGGCGCCACCTCCACCCGCGCGCCGGCGATCAGCTCGTCGCGATTGCGGCCCGAGAGACGCCCGTAATCCCGCATGGTCGGCACATTGAACAGCACATGGCCGTCCGCCGCATAGGCATGGCCGCCGGCGATCAGATGCCCGATCATGTCGATCATTTCGGCCAGATGATGCGTCGCGCGCGGTTCGACATCGGGCGGCAGCGCGCCCAGGGCCGCCATGTCGGCGTGGAATGCCTTGGCGGTGCGGCCGGTGATCTGTTCGATCGGTTCGCCCCGCTCCCGCGCCGCCGCGATGATCTTGTCATCGACATCGGTGATGTTGCGAACATAGGTCACGCGCGGATACAGGCGCCGCAGCAGCCGGTACAGCACGTCGAACACCACGACCGGACGGGCATTGCCGATATGGGCATAATCGTAAACCGTCGGCCCGCAGACATACATTCTGACATGACCGGGATCGAGCGGCTCGAAGTCCTGCTTGGCGCGGGCAAGCGTATTGTGGAGCTGCAATGTCACGGCGAAAGGGCACCTGCGGGTTTGCGGTTCATCCCCCGACAGGTAGCAAAATCCTTCGGCCCGGTCCATGGCGGGCCAACCGTCGGGGCCGGCCGAACGGTCCGGGTCGTGGTGGCCGGCCGCAATCAGCGTCGGCGCCACCAGCCGGAGCGCTGGGACTCGTCCACCGCGCCATCGGGCATCGCGCCACTGGCCATCGCGCCGTCAGCGCCCGGCACCGGCCCGATCGCGATCCCGCTGCCGTTCCCGCTTGCCGAATCTCGGGAGACGCGGAGCCAGACCTGCCCGGCCTCGGCCGCAGGCTCGATCGCGTGCTCGGCTTGGCCCGGCTCCGGCTCCGGCCCGGTCCCGTTGGCGACCGGGCGAGACTCCGGTTCCAGTCCGCCGGCTCCGGCATTCAGGCCCGAAGCTGCGCTGTGCGGCGACGGCGCGGGCCGATCCGGCAGTATGACCGAGAAGTTGAGACCCCTTCCATGATCGCGTCGCAGCAGCGGATGGGCTTCGACGAATTCGGTGAGGGTCCTGAACCCGAAAGCGATCGGCGTGAATCCCGGATGCTCCCTGCGGACCGCCTTGATGAACTGGGCGGCAAGCATGGGCGTTCCCGGCCCGAACTCGTCGACCAGGCGCAGAATCGAGGCATCGATTTCGCGGAGCCGCCGACTCGGTGCCAGATCGTGCGTGGCCCGACCGGCGCCAAGGGTCGCGATCAGCCCGGTATCGGCCGCACCCTCCGCCGCCTCGCGCCCGGCCTCGTCATCATAGCGCGGATCATGCAGCAGGGGCATCGCATGGTCGGCACCCGCGTGTTGCGGTATTGCGCGGCGTTGGGCATGCCGGGGTGTCCGGCGATCCGGGTGTCCCGCCGGTTTCATGGCGGCGGCCGTCGGCTCGACATGGCTCCCCGCCCCGCCCGTCAGGCTTTCATAGTCGATGAATTCGTCGCAATGGGCCCGGAATATCTCGTTCGACTTGTCGCGCCAGCCGATGGCGATGATCTGCCGGCCATGCTTGCGCAGGGTCCGCGCCAGGGGGCTGTAATCGGAATCCGAGGTCACCAGAAAAACGACTTCAATCGACGGCGTCAGCAGTACGGTTTCCACGGCATCGACGCAAAGCTGCATATCAAGGGTATTTTTCGATAGATTAACGTAAGTCGTCTGCACCTGATCGAAGGCGTAGCGCAACAGCGACCCCCGAAAGGTTCTCAGCTTGGCCCAGTCGGCATAGGCGCGACGAACGATCGGCCGCGACATCCCGCCGACGCGATCCATGATCCGGCCGACGTCGAAATCGATCAGCCCTGCACTGCCATGGACCGCCATGTTCTCGACATCGACGAACACTGCCGACACCGGCCGCCGCGCCAAACCATCCTCGGTCAAATCCCGCCTCGCCTCTCTCGCCCCGATGGGACGTCGCTCAACAATTATACTCTGTCAACGATATGGTCCAGCCAGCCTTAAGTTGAGCACCCGTGGCATACGATCCGGTACGTTCACCACATACCAGCTTCAGTGGTGCAATGCTGCGATTCAACGCATTCAGATTGCGACTTTATGTCGCACACCATCTCGGTCAAGCCGCATCGGCCCTTCAAGCGGTTTCGCCATGAAGTCGAGCCAGAGCGCGGTGCCGGCCGATCAGCGGCAGCAGTGCCTTCAGCTCCGGACCGTGCTCGCGCCCGGTCAAGGCCAGCCGCAGCGGCATGAACAGCGCTCGTCCCTTGCGACCGCTGGCCCGCTTGAGCCGGTCGACCCAATCGGCCCAGGTCCCGGCGTCCCAGGGTTCGCCGGGGAGCAGCAGGGCCGCCTGCTCGGCAAAGGCGGCATCCTCCAGAACCGGGTGCACCGGCCCGGTGGCAACCCTCCACCAGTCGGCGATATCGCCGAACTGCGCCAGATTGGGCCGGATCGCTGCCCAGAAAGCCGGATCGATCGCCGACAGGCCGCACGCCGCAAGCCGCTCGGCCACGGCGGCGAACGGCATTTCATGCAGGATGCGGGCATTGAGGCGAAGCAAATCCTCGGGATCGAGTCGCGGCGTCGCACGGGCGAATTTGCCGAAGTCGAACTCGGCAACCAGCGGATCGAGCGACAGCCGGGGCTCGATCGGATCGGAGGTGCCGATCTTGGCGAGCAGGCTGTTGATCGCCATCGGCTCCAGCCCCTCGTCTTCGCGCAGCGCCTGAATGCTCAGGCTGCCCAGGCGCTTGGACAGACCCCGGCCGCCGGCATCGGCGATCAGCGGCAGATGGGCGAAGCACGGCGCCGCCGAACCGAGCGCGGCAAACATCTGGACATGGCAGGCGGTGTTGGCGACATGGTCCTCGCCGCGCACCACATGCGACATGCCGAACTCGATGTCATCGACCACCGAGCAGATGTGATAGAGCGGGCTGCCGTCTTCCCGGACCAGCACGGGATCGGACAGGTCCCGTCCCTCGAACCGCACCGGGCCGCGGACCAGGTCGCGCCAGGCAATCGCTTCATGATCCAGCTTGAACCGCCAATGCGGACGCCGGCCGCTCGCCTCGTATCGTGCCCGTTCGGTCGCGGTGAGGGCGAGCGCCGCCCGGTCGTAGATCGGCGGCCGGCCCTGGGTCAGCAGGGTGTGACGGCGCAACGCCAGTTCCTCGGAGCTTTCGTAGCACGGATACAGCCGGCCGGCCGATGTCAGGCGTTCGATGGCAAGGCTGTAACGCTCCATCCGGTCCGACTGGCGGACCCGGTCATCCCAGCGCAGCCCCAGCCACACGAGATCGCGCTCGATCGCCGTGGAGAACTCCGCGGTGGAACGCTCGGCATCGGTATCGTCGAGCCGCAACAGGAAACGGCCCGATTGCTGTCGCGCGAACAGCCAGCAGATCAGCGCCGTGCGGGCATTGCCGAGATGCATCAGCCCGGTCGGGCTGGGCGCGAAGCGGACAGCAACGGTCATGATGGCGATCCGAGTCCTGGGTCCGGTGCCGACCTTTCCGATTGCCGCAGCGGGCGGATACTGGGTCGGGCGCGGCACTGCGAAGTATTTGAGTGGCAGATATCTAGGACGGCGAAGCCGCCAGGGAAACCCGATCGGCGATCCTCACCCCGACAGCCGCGGGCGTCGCCGCCTTGATCCTGCCCGGCTTGTCTGGCCAGGTCGGAACCGGGGTCGAGAAGGGCTGAGTCATGGCAATCGATATCGGGTTGGTACGATCCGTCCTGGCCGTGCCGTCGCTGTTCATCGCGGCGATGATGTTCGGACTCCTGCTGGCTTGCCGATGGCGCCGTGCAGGCCGGTTATTTCTGGTTGTCGGCCTGGTCGGGCTGTACGCGGCAAGCATCCCGTTCACGGCAGGGCTCCTGATGCGCGGCCTGGAATTCTACGAGCCCCTCGACCTGGACAGCATTCCGTCGGGCGCCCAGGCGATCATCGTGCTTGCGTCCGACCGGTGGACTCGGGCGCCGGAATACCGCGCCGATACGGTCGGAGCGCTGACTCTCGAACGGCTCCGCTATGCTGCCGCGCTGCACCGCAGAACCGGTCTTCCCATCCTGGCCTCGGGCGGCGGCCGGTCCCCCGGTTCTCCCGGTCTGGCCGACCTCATGAAGAGTTCGCTCGAACGCGATTTCGGCGTGCCGGTACAATGGATCGAACCCGACTCATCCAACACCGCGGAAAACGCCGCCTACTCGGCTCGCATCGTGCGGGCGAACGACCTGACTGCCGTCTTTCTGGTCACCCATGCCTGGCACATGCCGCGGTCGATCATGGCCTTCGACCATGCCTGCACCAATACCGTTGCAGCTCCGATGGGATATCGAGGGTACAACTATCATGTGAGTCCATTCACGCCAAGCGATTATGTTCCCGCCGCATGGGCACTCGGGCAGACCGCCGCGGCCCTGCATGAATGGATCGGAATGCTGTGGTATCATATCGCATTCAATTATATGGCGCAGTCTGACGCTTGTCCGGACGAATGACGGCCGCCGGCGTCACCGGATCTGGCCCACCGACACCCCGAGGCACGACTGTTCATGTCTTACCCAACACTCTTCAGTTAGACTGGCGACGAATCATCAATCCAGCGCGCCCGCCCAAATGGGCCGTCCCTGACACCCCGGCCACCGACGGATTGCGCCATGTATCAGGATTATTACAAATTCACCAGTCCGGCCTTCGGCCTCCCGCCGGATCATCGGTTCTACTTCCCGAGCCGAAGCCATGCGCGGGCCATGGCCTATCTCCGATACGGTCTGCAGCAGGGCGAAGGATTCGTCGTGATCACCGGTGAAGTCGGCGCCGGCAAATCGACTCTGGTCGCGCAGCTCTTTGCAGAGCTCGATTCCCGCGAAGTCCTTGCCGGCCAGATCGCCACGACCAACATCGATGCCGACGATGCGATCCGCTTGATTGTATCGGCATTCAAGATCGTCCCGCCGGCCGCCGACAAGGCGTCGCATATCCGGGCCTTCGAAGGATTTCTGCTGGACCAGCACAAGGCAGGGAGGCGAGTGCTGCTGGTCGTCGACGAGGCGCAGCACTTGCCCTATCGAACCATCGAAGAATTGCGAATGCTGTCCAATTTCGCGGTCGGTGGGCGCGCGCTCTTTCAGTGCTTCCTGCTCGGTCAGCCGCAGTTCCGGGCCACCCTGGCCGACCCCGCACTCGAACAATTGCGCCAGCGGGTGATCGCGTCGCATCACCTGGAGCCGATGACCATGGCCGAGACCAGAGGGTATATCGAGCACCGGCTGACCCAGGTTGGATGGAACAATTGCCCGACCATAACCGATCGAGTGTTCGAGTTGATCCATCAGCATGCTGGCGGAATCGCGCGCCGGATCAATCTTGTCAGCAGCCGGCTTCTGCTGTTCGGGGCACTCGAAGAGCGTGATTATCTTGACGAAGCCGCGCTCGAAAACGTGATCGCGGATCTTGAACTCGAGATGGTCGAATCGGTTGCGGCGAGCGGGACAACGAAGTCCGGGTCCGCGGCAACCATCAACCTGTCGGTAGGGATGGCCGCAGCAGCCGATCACGCACACCATATGGAGCAGATGAATATCATGCTGGCGAACCACGACCGGGCCCTTCGCGATGTCCTGCTAACGCTAAACGGATTGTTAACGGCCGTTGCCGACTCTGGGTCTGCGAATGCGGACCAGGGGCGGCGATGAGTTGCCTGATCCTGATCGTCCGGTCTCTGTCCCAAGCCTTCGAGGCAGGGACAGGTTCGGAATCGATCGAACCGGGTCGCGAGAAAACCGGTACCGGGCCGAGGCTGCGGTGATCGGATGGTGAGCGCCGATCGCCCCGTATCCTCCAACCGCGTCAAAGATTGAGAAGAAGGCGTCCGATGCTGCATAGCAGATCAAATATTCCGCCAGATCGTCAGATCCATTCCTCGATCGGAACTCCGCCTGCGCCGGGCAGAATTACCAATGCGATGAGCGTTGATGTCGAAGATTATTATCAGGTATGGGCATTCTCTTCTGCAGTATCACGGAATAGCTGGTCGGACTTCCCGTCAAGGGTCGAAGACAATACCAGCCGGATTCTGGACCTGTTCGCGGAAACGGGGACGACGGCCACTTTCTTTACCTTAGGCTGTGTTGCCGAGCAGCATCCCAACCTGATCCGGCGGATCGTGGATTTGGGGCATGAGGTCGCCAGCCACGGCTATGCCCATTACAAGGTGCATGAGCACAATCCACAGGAATTCATGCAGGATGTCCTGCGCACGCGAAAGCTTCTGGAGGACATTTCCGGGACTCCGGTGATCGGATATCGGGCCGCGGGATTTTCGATCAATCAAGAGGTCTGGTGGGCCTTCAACGTGCTGGCCGAGGCCGGCTATCGCTACAGTTCAAGCATCCATCCGATCCGTCATGATCACTACGGCATGCCGAATTCGCCGAGATTTCCGTTTCAACCCGATGGCGGCGCACTGCTCGAAATTCCGGTCGCGACGGTCGAGTTTGGCCGTCGGCGGCTGTCCTGTGCTGGGGGCGGCTTTTTTCGCCTGCTGCCCTATCAATGGTCCCGCTGGTGCTTGAATCGGGTCAACGATGCGGAGAGGCAGCCCGCGACATTCTATTTTCATCCATGGGAAATCGATCCCGGACAACCGCGAATCAAGGGAATCAGCATCCGGTCACGGTTCCGGCACTATACCAATCTTCGGCACATGTCGGCCAAGCTGCGACGCCTGCTGACCGACTTCAATTGGTCGCGCATCGATGCGGTCTATCTGCCAAGCCATTGATGCGCCGTGGGCGCCGGCTAGGCTGGTGGCTTCCGCGCTCGCGCGACCGACCGGACGGCTCAACCGGCCACAGGCTTCAGCCCGAACGGGCCAGATCACTGGCTTTTGCGGATACTCTTTCGACGGACCCTGGGGCGGACCATGCCGGACCTTCTTTTTCTTGCCCAGCGCATTCCGTACCCGCCCAACAAGGGCGACAAGATCCGATCCTGGAACATGCTGGATTTCCTGGCCAGCCGGTTCACCGTGCATCTGGGCAGTTTCATCGACGATCCGGCGGACTGGGAGCATACCGCTGTCCTGGAAAGGATCTGCGCGAGCTGCTGTTTCGTTCCGTTGAAATCTTCCCTGGCCAAGGCAAAAAGCTTTTCTGCTCTGCTGAAAGGCACCGCATTGACGTTCGATTATTTTGGCAGCCGGCGCCTGTCCGCCTGGGTCGATCAACTGCATCATGACCGGTCCATCGCGGTTCAGTTTGTCTCCTGCTCGTCCATGGTGCCCTATGCAGACCCGCAGCCGGCCTTTGATGGTTTGCGGATTATCGATTTCATTGATGTCGACTCGGCCAAATGGCAGCACTACGCCGATACCAGGTCCGGGCCGATCCGCTGGCTTTACCAGCGAGAAGCACGACTGCTCATGGCGGCTGAACATGCCATGGCGGCACGCGCGGATTTCAGTCTCTTCGTGTCCGAGGCGGAAGCAGCCCTGTTCCGCTCCCGATCCGGTTTGCCGGACGACCGGGTGCTCGGCATCGGCAATGGCGTCGATCTCGGCTTTTTCGATCCGGATATCGCGTGTCCGAACCCCTATCCGCCCGGTGGGCCGGTTCTGGTCTTCACCGGAATGATGGACTACTGGCCCAATATCGACGCTGTGGAATGGTTCTGCCGCGACATACTGCCGGCCATTGGGCAGCGTGTTCCGGATGCCAGAGTCTGGATCGTCGGCGCCCGGCCGACCGCCGCGGTCCAGCAGCTCGCCCGCAGCGGCCAGGTGGCGGTCACCGGCCGGGTTCCCGATGTTCGCCCCTATCTCCGTCACGCGACCCTTGCGATCGCGCCCCTGCGCGTCGCTCGCGGCATTCAGAACAAGGTTCTGGAAGCCATGGCGATGGCGAAACCGGTGGTCGCCACCCCCGCCGCCTTCGAGGGCATCGAGGCCTGCAGCGGCGACGAACTGGTGGTCGCCGACGGCTCCGAGAGCTTTGCCGACGCCGTCGCCACTCTGCTCGGCAATGAGCAAAGGCGGCTGCTCTTGGGGACTGCCGCCCGCCGTCGAATGGTCGGGGCCTATGCCTGGAGCAGCCGTCTCGCCCCGCTCGCTGCCAGTCTTGAACGGTGGGCGCAATCCAGAACCGGCGATCAGCGACCGCTCATTGACAGGACCCCGACTTCGGGTCGGGGGCCGGTGGCCGAAGCGGCGCCGGATCTCAAATAAGGCTCCCGGCCAGCGACTCCGCAGGCTGGGAGCTTCGGCACGCCAATTGGTTCGAGTCCCATCCGGCTCGGCAATTACGCAGGTAGCGGCATGGAAGCGAGACTCGATCACGGTCAGGTCACGGCACGGCCGGCGGCGGGAGCCCGGGCGTTGATCTGGTTCACCGCGCTCATGGCTTTGGTGCTGGTGGTTTTCTCCAGCTCGTGGTGGTCGATGACAAGCCTGTGGTGGGCCAACCCGACCTATACTCATGGCTTTATCATTGTGCCGCTGGTGCTCGGTCTGCTCTGGCTCAGCCGCCGGTCTCTGGCAACCCTTACGCCAACCCAGGAACCCCTGGCATTGATCGGCGTGGCGGGCTTCGCCTTCCTATGGCTGCTCGGGCGTGCCGCCGAAGTATCGCTGGTTCAGAACGTCGCGGTCGTCGGGCTTCCGATCGGGCTGTTCATCCTGGTCTTCGGTCGCAGCATTTCACGGCGGTTGGCGTTTCACCTTGGGTTTCTTTTCTTCATGGTGCCTATCGGCGATTTTGCCATACCGCATCTGCAGGGTTTCACTGCCGAGTTCTCGGTGCGGGCGTTGCGCCTGATCGGGATACCGGTGTTTCACGACGGCATCTGGATTTACATTCCCAGCGGCGTGTTCGAAGTCGCCGAAGCGTGCGCCGGTCTCCGATTCCTGATCGGCAACATCGTCATCGCCACGCTATGGGCCTATCTGGTCCTGACGAAATGGTGGAAGATCGCCCTGTTCTTGTCGCTGTCCGTCATCGTGCCCATCATTGCCAACGGCTTTAGAGCTTTGGGAATCATCCTGATCGCCTATTTCAGCGATCACCAGCTCGCGGTCGGGGTCGACCATATCGTTTATGGCTGGGGTTTCTTCTCGCTGATCATGATCCTGCTGCTGTTCATCGGGCACAAGATGGCGGATCGTTCCGCCGAAGAGGCTTTCCAGCTTGGTGTGGCCCCCGGGCTCCCGCCGAACCCGCGACATCCCGCTCGGCCGTGGCGCTCGCGCTGGTGTGTTTTGGCGGCCCTTGTCCTGATGGCCGGTCCGGCTTATGCGCAAGTCGCGATGAGGCCACCGGCCGATGCCGGGCCGGTCACGGTGCCGCCGCCGCCGGTCGGTGCGGGCTGGACCGCCGCCGTACCGGCCGGCCCCGACTGGCAGCCGGTGTTTCCGGGAGCCGACGGAAGGGTGCTGGCGGGCTTCCGCCGCGGCGACCGGGCTGCGAACCTGTTCATCGCCTATTATCGGTATCAGCGGCGGACTGCCAAAGTGACCTATTTCGCCAATCGGTTCGACCATGAGCCAGCCTGGACCCGGCTGGAAACCGGGCAGATCGGTCTCGGTGTATCCGGCTTTCCGGAACGGGTTCCGTTCGACCGGCTGGCGGCCGGTCAACACCGGCGGCTGGTGGTCTACTGGTATTGGGTGGGCGGGACCTTTACCGGCGATCCCGTCGTCGCCGTGCTTCTGCAGCTTGCCAACCGTATGATCGGCAGGGACGGGCCGGCGGCGGTATTGGCGGTCGCCGCCGATTTCGAGGAGTCGCCGGAGCAAGCCCTGGCCGTGATTGAGGACTTTCTGGCCGAGGCGCCCCCCCTCGATGCCTACCTTGAGGCCGTCGACTCCGGGCGACGCTGAGGCCACAGTCGGTCCGCGATCGCAGAATTTTCCTGAAACAAAGACGATAAGGCAATGAGCGGACTTCTCTTCCTTATGTCGTTGATCGGTGTGGTCGTGATCGTCGTCTGGAGCAGACTCAATGACAAGGTGCCACTGAATGGCGAAACCAGCGGCATTCTGGCGATGAGGCATCCGAAGACAGGCGGCGACCAGAACAAGACCCGGGGCCGCCGCCGACGCGGACGCTTCCGCGGCAACGCCGATCCGACTTGACCATGTCGGCTCCTCACCTGCCGGCGTCGGCCACCACCGCCCCCCGCCGTATGCGCTCGGACCTTGGCACTCAGGAACTGGTGGGTGGAGAGCTGACCGTCGGGGAACTGGTGGACGGCGCCGCGTGCCCGGGGTTCTGCTTCAGCCTTCGGCGAATCCGGTTCAAGGCGAAATAGTCGAATATGGTATCCAGCCCATTCCAGGTCAGTTTACAGTTGTGGAATGCCTGCTGGTACAATTCGTCAACATGGACCGGCATTGCCTTCACCCCCCTCTCCCACAAGATGGGGTAGAGCATGGTGGCTTGATGACGACGCACCGCATAGCGCATCATCCGATTCTTGTACAACCGCCAGTGCTTGGGTCGCAGCGGGCTCAGTGAGCCATAGGCAAAGCCCGCCTCCGGCGTGGATATGATTCGGTCTTCGACGGGCGAGGCCAGCGTATCGAGGTTCCACTTCACCAATGTGCCCACCAACCCGTCTTCGCCGAACATCCCTATGGGCAAGCGGAAGCCGAGTTCGCGAAAGCGCCGCACGATCGTTCCCTTTAACGCATACAGGTTGCCGGCAATCAATCTTTCTTCAACCAGCATCCGCCTGAACTGCCTGGCCGAACGACCGGTCGTCGGCAAAGCCGCAACCGCCAGCGCTTCTTCCTTCTCATGCAACGCCGCGTTCATGGCATGCAAGGAATTGCCCACCACCGTCACATCGCCATCCATAAAGAAATGGATGTCGCTATCGGGCGCGAGCTCATGGACGAAGACGTTCCAGGCATTGGCCTTGTCGCCGAAGTTGATCCTTACCGGAACGATTTCCGGATGACTGGCGGCATAATCGCGAACCACGGCCTCGGTGTCGTCGGTGCAGCCATTGATCAGAACATAGACCGCCAAGGGATGGCCTCTGGCGGACAATAGAATGCTATCCAGGGTACTGCAGATCAATTCTTCTTCGTTATAAGCAAAAACGGCGAATGGCCAGGGCCGTTCGACGACCGCATGCGACGGGACGGAATCGTCCTCCCTGCGCAACGAATCCTGGGTGTCCATGGGTGCCCGTCCTCCACGCGACGAAGCCTGCAAATGCGTCCGAAATGGGCGTCGTGCCGATGGCCGCCGTCAACGGGGCCGGCCGATCCGGTGCTCCCGAGACTATACCGGATCGGCCATCTCATGTCGCTGTTTCCGATATGCCTGACGCCATCCCTGCGCGAGGGCAGGACACCGGCGTGACACCATGGCACCGGGCCGCCGGTCGGTTCCGCCGGCCCGGTCGGATCCGTTGCGGAGGACGGTCCGCGGAGCCATCTCAAAGGGGTCGGTTCACCATGACGGCCGGGCCGATCGGCGCAAGGCGCACGAAAGCCTGCCAAAGGGCAAAGGGCACGTCATCGAACGCCTCAATCCTCGGGACGCCCCCATGACCGCTTCGACCCCCGCACCCGTCCATGTCATCGGCGGCGGTCTGGCCGGCAGCGAGGCGGCTTGGCAGCTCGCGCGGGCCGGCGTGACCGTCGTGCTGCACGAGATGCGGCCGGTGCGGATGACGGAGGCGCACCAGACCAACGGGCTGGCCGAGCTGGTGTGCTCCAATTCCTTCCGTTCCGATGATGCCGAGCAGAATGCGGTCGGACTGCTGCACGAGGAAATGCGGCGATGCGACTCGCTGATCCTGCGATCGGCCTATGCCCATCAGGTGCCGGCCGGCGGGGCGCTGGCGGTCGATCGGCACGGGTTTTCAGGTGCGGTCACCGAGGCCTTGGCAGCCCATCCCCTGGTCACCGTCGAGCGCGCGGAGATCGCCGGCCTGCCGCCGGAGGACTGGGACAGCGCCATTATCGCCACCGGCCCCCTCACCTCCCCGGCGCTGGCCGAGGCGGTTCAGGCGATCACCGGGGAGCGCGAGCTGGCGTTCTTCGACGCCATCGCGCCGATCGTCTATCGCGACAGCATC
>CAZTNV010000104.1:0-11913 GCA_964615535.1 uncultured Mycobacteriaceae bacterium
TGGAGGCGCTTCAACGGCGTGCCGAGACCGGCGTGCCGAGCCGGGCGGCGGTGATCGCCGCCTTCCCGGAGGCGGCCGAGGCGATCCGCGCCGCAGGCGGTGCGGAGGGCGAGGACTGGATCGATCGCACGCTCGGTTCGGTGGAGGACCTGGTCAGCATCCGCCGGGCACCGTCCGACGCACCGGGCGAAGGCACGGAAGCCATTCTGGCCCGGGCCGAGCACCATATGCGGAGCGGCGAGCTGGCGCAGGCGGTGGAGGCGATGGCCCGGCTGACAGGACCCGCGGCGGTGGCGGCGGCACCCTGGCTGGCCGATGCCGATGCCCGCGTCCAGGCCGAGGCGGCGGTCGAAACCTTGAATTCAGCAGCGATCGATCGCCTGGCCGCCCTGGCCGGCCGCGACGGCGGAGTCGGCCAATGATCCGGACCATTTTCTATCTGATCCTTCTGGCGGCGGTCGTCGCCATCGCGGTCTGGATCGCCGACCGGCCGGGCACGGTGGAAATCACCTGGCTGGGCTATATCGTCGAAACCCCGGTCGGCATCGCGATCCTGGCGGTGCTGGCGGCGATGGCACTGGCCGCCCTGCTCTACCGGTTCTGGCACGCCATCCTGGGCGCGCCGCGGGCATTCGCCCGCTCCCGCCGCAATGCCCGGCGCGAGCGCGGCTATCGCGCGCTGACCACCGGCATGGTCGCGGTCGCCGCCGGCGATGCGGACACCGCCCGCCGGCTTGCCCGCAAGGCCGACGATCTGCTGGGCGAGCCGCCCCTGACCATGCTGCTGTCGGCCCAGGCCGCCCAGCTCGACGGCGATGACGGTGCCGCCAAGCGCTATTTCGAAGCCATGCTGGAGCAGCGCGACACCGAGTTCCTCGGCCTGCGCGGCCTGATCAACATCGCGCTGCGCAACGGCCAGCCGGTCCGCGCGCTGGAACTGGCCGGGCGCGCCCGCCGGCTGAAACCGCGGACGCCCTGGGTGCTGCGCGCCTGCTTCGACCTTCAGGTCAGGCTGCGCCGCTGGGCCGAGGCCGAGGAGTCGCTGTCCGACGCGGTCAGGATCGGGGCGATCGACGCCAATGACGGGCGCCATCACAAGGCCGCGTTGCTGCTGGAACGGAGCCGCGCCTGCGAAGCCGAGGGCCGGCCGGACCGTGCCCTGGAGCTGGCCCATCGCGCGGTCGGGCTGATCCCCGAATTCGTTCCGGCGGCGGCGGCCGAGGCCCGGCTGCTGGCCGCCGCCGGCCGGCTGAAGGCCGCGATCCGACTGATCGAGCGGACCTGGGCGCTGGCGCCGCACCGCGCGCTGGCCGAAACCTATCGCGCGATCCTGCCGGCCGAAGAGGAGCCGGCGGCGCGGGTCGCCCGGTTCGAGCGGCTCCGCCGGATCAGCCCGGATCATCGGGAGAGCCAGCTCGCGCTGGCCGAAATCGAGCTGGAGGCCGGACAATGGGATGCCGCGCGCGGGCATCTGGCGTCGGTCGAGGCGGAGCAGCCGAGCCGCCGGGTCTACCGCCTGCTGGCCGAACTGGAACAGGGCGAACACGGCGACGTCGCCGCGGCCCGCAACTGGCTGATCAAGGGCGAAACCGCACCACCCGATCCGGCCTGGGTGTGCGAGGCGTGCGGCGCGGCCAGCCCGGACTGGACCGCCCTGTGCGGCCATTGCGGCGCGTTCAACACGCTGAAATGGACCACCCCGACTGCAGCGATCCACCTGCCGGCGCCGGATCGCCGGATCGCCGCCAGCGCCACCCCCGCCACCCTGCCGGCTCCGGCGCCGTCGTGACCGGCCGACCCAAAATTCCGGCGGCGCCGGTGCCGGTTCCGCGCCACCGATCCCTGCTCGCCGCCGGCTGAACGCCCGGAACCGCGCCGTCTGCCGAACACCGGGCCATTTTCGCGAGATCGTTGCGATCCGCTGCCACACCTGCGCACTGCACCCATGGCCGGTCATCGGACGCCGCAACCGGCGCGCGTGTTGCATTCTTGCGCCCGTTCACCCGCCGGATTTTCGCATGAGTGTGGAACCTCGCCCGCCGGTTCGGGTTGGTTTCAGTACAGCGAGTTCACGAGTTGGCAGCTCCGCACCGATAGCCGATTCCGGCCGCAGACGGATCGTGATCGATCGGGGCGGGCGCCCAATGTCCAAATGGAGAGCGCTATGGCGGAACCCCGCTCAACCCATCCGAGGCGCAGCGAGACCCGTGCGGCGACCGCAGAAACCGCCGGCGCCATGGGGCCAGCCTCGGCGGAGACCGGGTCCACGAACGATACCGGTGCAATGTCGGAGACCGGCGGCAGCCTGAAGCAGACGGCCCGGCAGGCGGTCGAGGATGTCCGCCATGAGGCCACGCATCTGGTCGATGACGCCCGGCACAGCGTGATGGCGGCGGTCGAGGACCAGAAGGCCGCAGCGGCCGGTCAGGTCGGTGGCGTCGCACGATCGTTGCGCAACGCCGCCGAGAGTCTCGACGAAGACCAGCAGTGGCTATCCGGATATTTCCGCCGGGCGGCGGAAAGCCTCGACCGGATTTCCCATACCATCGAGGAGCGCGATCTCGGTTCGCTGGTGCGCGACATCGAGGGGCTTGCCCGGCGCCAGCCCGCCCTGTTCATCGGCGGCGCGGTGGCCATGGGCTTCGCGCTGGCGCGCTTTGCGCGCAGCACGGCGCCGCACAGCGAACCCGAGCCATCCTATCGCGAGCAGTCGCGGGTCTATTCCGGCGAACCCGAAATCCGCGACCCTCTGACCCGCCGGGACGAACTGGGCGGGACACCGGACCTGACCGGGACGTCGTACGGTATGGGCGGCACCACGCCGGCCAGCTCGCCGGTTTCCCCTTCCCCGACCGCGATCGGCCCCGACCAGCCGGTGCCGCCGCGCCGGCCGGGGGACATCGGAGGAACGATCTGATGCCGACCGTCCATCATCATGAGGAGAAGCCGCTCGGCGCGCTGCTCTCCGACCTTGCCCGAGACGCCAGCACTCTGGTTCGTCAAGAGGTCCGGCTCGCCCGCGCCGAAATCAACGAGAAGATCAGCAATCTGCGATCCGGCGTGATGTCGCTCGGCGCCGGCGCGCTGATCGCGTTCGCGGGGCTCATCATTCTGCTCGAGGCCGCGGTGTACGGGCTGGCGATCTGGCTCGACCCGTGGCTGTCGGCGCTGATCGTGGGCGGCGTGGCGGTGCTGATCGGGGTGATCCTGCTGATGGTCGGACGAAGCAATCTCAGCGCGGAGAGGCTCACTCCCCACCGGACGGCCGAAAGCCTGCGCAAGGACAAGGAACTGGCCAAGGAGCAGGTGCGATGACCGTCGACTCGCCCCCCGAGACTGCCCGTTCAGATGCCAGGCAGGCCGAAATCCGGCAAACGGAAACCGTTCCGGACAGCGACAAGTCGCCGCAGCAGCTCGAACGAGAAATAGAACATACCCGGGCACGTCTGGACGGCACGATCGATGCCATTCAGGAACGTTTGTCGCCGGGGCAACTTATGGATCAGGCAATGCGATACATGCGAGAAGGCGGAGCCGGCACGTTCGTCAACACGCTCGGCAACACGATCCGCAATCATCCGATGCCGGTCGCCCTGATCGGGGCCGGCGCGCTGTGGCTGGCGGTTTCCGGGGGCTCGCGGAAAAGCCGGTCGGCGCAGGGCGGTCGCGATATCGTGCGGGAGTATGGCGGGCCCCAAGCTACATACCCCGACGAGCATGCCAGGGAAGGCTATCCGCGCGAGGGGTACGGGCGTGAAAGCTACCCGCGAGAGTACGGGCGGGAGGAGGAATATCGGGGCGGCCGGCGGGTCCATCCCGAGGGCTATGCGACTGCGGGCTATGGCGAAGGCGACTACGCCGGAGGCGAACCCCGGGCCTATTACGGGCGTGAGGGCTCGGACGCCGGCGAAGTCGTGACGCCCGGCGGCCCCGGCGGCCCCGGCGGCTATGAGCAGCGCGGCGGCGGGATCGGCGCCCGCGCCCGGCAGGCCGCCGAACGCACGCGCGAAAGCATGGAGCACGGCGCCGCCAGGGCTCGCGAGACCGGCGGCGGCATGGGTCATCGGCTGCGCGAACGCGCCGGCCACGCGGCGGAAGGCGTGCGCAGCAGGCTGAGCAGCGCCGGAGAGGCAGTGCGCGGCATGGCCCATCGCGGCGGCGACGGGCACGATGCCGGGGAGTCCGGGCGCGGACGCCTGTCCCAGTTCGGCCAGTCGGTCGGGCGGTCGGGCGAAAGCATGATGCACATGATCAACGAACAGCCGCTGATCGCCGCGGCGGTCGGCGTGGCGGTCGGCGCGGCGCTCGGCGCCGCCCTGCCGCTGAGCAGGCGCGAAAGCGAAACGATGGGCGGAGCGCGCGAGGACGTGATTCACCGCGCCAAGGCCGGGATCGAGGAAGCCGTCGATCGCGCCAAGACGGCGGCTTCGGCAGCGGCCGATGCGGCCAGCGAGGAGGCCCGTTCGGAAGGGCTGAGCCGCGAGGGCGCCAAGGACTACATGCGCACGGCCGTCGAGAAGGCCGAACGGGTGGTCAAGGCCGCGACCGACGCCGCGCGGGAAGAGGTGCGGGGCGAATCGCACCATGGCGAGGCGGAACGGGAGGGCTCCCGCCGCCAGGGATCGATCTGAGCATCCGGAGCCGCGTGAGCGAGGGCGATGGCAAAACCGCGATCATCCCAAAGGCAGCCCGCCGCACGGCGGGCTGCCGCACGGCCCGGACCTGAGCACCCCTCCCAGGAGCGGCCGACCCAGGAGCGAGGGGCCGAAATCGCGCCCCCTGAAAGCGGGCGTCCCGGCAGCGGAGACGCGCAGCTTTCCGAGGGGCGGGGCCGGCAGGCGGCCCGCCCCTCGCAGATCCCGGCGCGCGGCTGGCGCGACATCGCGCTTAGGGTCTGGGGCGAAATCGGTCGGGACAACATCGCGCTGATCGCCGCCGGGGTCGCGTTCTACTCGATGCTGGCGATCTTTCCGGCGATCGCCGCCCTGATCTCGATCTACGGCCTGGTCGCCGACCCGACGGTCGTACAGAATCAGATCACCGCGATGCGCGAGGTGATGCCCGAGCAGGGCTTCGAAATCATCGAGCAGCAACTGGTCCGGCTGGCCTCGGCGCCGCCCAGCGGTCTCAGTCTCGGTCTGGTGGTCGGCCTTTCGATCGCGCTGTGGAGCACGATGAGCGGGGTGAAGGGATTCATCACTGCCCTCAACGTCGCCTATGAAGAGGGCGAGAAGCGCGGCTTTTTCGCCCTCAACGCCCTCGCCTTCGCCCTGACCCTGGGCGCCATCCTGTTCATCATCCTGGCGTTGTCGATGGTGGTGGTGTTGCCGGCGGTGCTGGGCTTCATCGGACTGGGCGGCTGGGCCGATACGCTGATCCGGCTGGCGCGCTGGCCGGTGCTGGCGCTGATGGTGATGGCCGGGCTGGCGGTGCTGTACCGCTATGGACCGAGCCGCGAGCAGGCGCAATGGCGCTGGGTGAGCTGGGGCGCGGTGATCGCCACCGTACTGTGGCTGGTCGGGTCGATCGTGTTTTCGTGGTACGTGTCGAACCTCGCCGATTACAACGCGACCTATGGTTCGGTGGGCGCGGTGGTGATCCTGTTGATGTGGCTGTATCTGAGCGCGTTCGCGGTCCTGCTGGGCGCCGAGATCAACTCCGAAATGGAGCATCAGACGGGCGAGGATACCACCACCGGCCGGCCCGAGCCGATCGGCGACCGGCGAGCCCGCATGGCCGACACCATCGGGCCGAAGCCCTAGACACGCCCTGCCGTCGCGCGACAAGTCCACGCCAAGCGCGCCGGAATGTGCTAGACACCGATCCCGTGCTCCACCGGCCGGCGGTCCCTTGCGGGGCGCCGGCCGGGCCGGTTTTCAGCGGGATTTTCCATGGGTTTCAATTGCGGCATCATCGGCCTGCCCAATGTCGGCAAGTCGACCCTGTTCAATGCGCTGACCTCGACCCAGGCGGCCGAGGCGGCGAACTATCCGTTCTGCACCATCGAGCCCAATGTCGGCCGGGTTGCGGTGCCCGACGAGCGGCTTGACCGGCTGGCGGTGCTGGCGAGATCGGCCAAGGTGATTCCGACCCAGCTCGAATTCGTCGACATCGCGGGGCTGGTGCGTGGCGCCTCGCGCGGCGAAGGACTGGGCAACCAGTTCCTCGGCCATATCCGCGAGGTCGATGCGGTGCTCCATGTGCTGCGCTGCTTCGCCGGCGACGTGACCCATGTCGAGGGCTCGATCGACCCGGTGCGCGACGCCGAGATCGTCGAAACCGAGCTGATGATCGCCGATCTGGAAAGCCTGGAGCGGCGCATCCAGGCGGGCACCAAGCGGGCGCGCGGCGGCGACAAGGAGGCCAAGGCGGAGCTGGATCTGATGGAGCGGGCGTTGAAGGTGCTGCAGGACGGCCAGCCCGCTCGCACCCTGTCGCTGGCGCCGGACGAAGCGGAGCCGTTCCGCCGGCTGCAACTGATCTCCGCCAAGCCGGTGCTGTATGTCTGCAACGTCGATGAGGCCAGTGCCGCGACCGGCAACGAGCAGTCCCGAAGCGTCGAGGCAATGGCGCGGGACAAGGGCGCCGAGGCGGTGGTGATCTCCGCGGCAATCGAGGCCGAGGTGGCGCAGCTCACCGATCCGGAGGAGAAGCGCGACTTTCTGGCCTCTCTGGGGCTGGAGGAGCCGGGGCTGAACAAGGTGATTCGCGCCGGTCAACGGCTGCTCGGCCTGCTGACCTTCTTCACGGTGGGGCCGAAGGAGGCGCGCGCCTGGACGGTCCATCGCGGCGCCACCGCGCCCGAGGCGGCGGGGGTGATCCACACCGATTTCCAGCGCGGATTCATCCGAGCCGAGACCATCGATTACGGCAGCTTCGTCACCCTGGGCGGCGAACAGGCCGCCAAGGATGCCGGCAAAATGCGTCAGGAGGGCAAGGAGTACCTGGTCCAGGACGGCGACATCTTCCACTTCCGGTTCAATGTGTGACGGTGCGGGCCGAGAGGGTCAAACCGATCGGCTGTTGTTGCAGCCGGATTGCAGTGTATAAGGATCGCCGCGCCTGCGACCGGCCCTTTTCCGGATGTCCCGGACACTTTCCGTTGCGGTTCGGGCGCCCATTGCCGTTGGGTCGGCAGCGGAACCGATCGCGAGGGAGGTCCATCATGCCGGACGATTTGAGCGTTGCCCGGGCCAGCACGTCGCTGTTTCCCCTGGGCAAGGACGAGACCGAGTACCGCAAGCTGACCGGCGACCACGTGTCGGTCGCCAGCTTCGAGGGCGAAGAGGTGCTCAAGGTCGAGCCCGAGGCGCTGCGGATTTTGGCCGAGCAGGCACTGATCGACATCAATCATCTGCTGCGTCCCGGTCATCTCCAGCAGCTCCGCAACATCCTGGAAGACCCCGAGGCCTCGCCCAACGACCGCTTCGTCGCGTTCGACCTGCTGAAGAACGCCAATATCGCGGCGGGCGGCGTGCTGCCGATGTGCCAGGATACCGGCACCGCCATCGTGATGGGCAAAAAGGGGCGGCGCGTCTGGACCCGCGGCGGCGACGAGGCCGCGCTGGCCGCCGGCGTGATGGACGCCTACAAGAAGCGCAACCTCCGCTACAGCCAGCTCGCGCCGCTGTCGATGTTCGAGGAGAAGAACACCGGCAGCAACCTGCCCTCGCAGATCGACATCTACGAGGAAGGCGAGGACGCCTACAAGTTCCTGTTCATGGCCAAGGGCGGCGGCTCGGCCAACAAGACCTTTTTGTTCCAGGCGGTGCCATCGGTGCTGACCCCGGACCGGCTGCTCGCCTTTCTGGACGAGAAGATCCGCACGCTCGGCACCGCGGCCTGTCCGCCCTATCATCTGGCGGTGGTGGTCGGCGGGACCAGCGCGGAGATGAACCTGAAGACCGTCAAGCTCGCCTCCGCCCGCTATCTGGACGGGCTGCCGACCCAGGGATCGGAGGCCGGTCACGCCTTCCGCGACCTGGAAATGGAAGCGACGGTCCACAAGATGACCCAGGCGATGGGCATCGGCGCACAGTTCGGCGGCAAATATTTCTGCCACGACGTGCGGGTGATCCGGCTGCCGCGGCACGGTGCCAGCATGCCGATCGGGCTGGGCGTGTCGTGCTCGGCCGACCGCCAGGCGCTCGGCAAGATCACCCGCGACGGCGTGTTCATCGAGGCGCTGGAGTCCAACCCGGCCCGATTCCTGCCCGAGCTGGCGGCGGACCAGCTTGCCGGCGAGGTGGTGCGGATCGACCTGTCCCGCCCGATGTCGGAAATCCTGGCAACGCTGAGCCAGCACCCGATCCGCACCCGGCTGTCGCTGACCGGCACGCTGATCGTCGCCCGCGACCTGGCCCATGCCCGGCTGCGCGCGCAGCTCGAGGCCGGCCAGCCGCTGCCCGATTTTTTCAAGAACCACCCGATCTATTACGCCGGGCCGGCCAAGACGCCGGAGGGCTATCCTTCGGGTTCGTTCGGCCCGACCACAGCGGGCCGGATGGACGCCTTCGTCGACCAGTTCCAGTCGCAGGGCGCGTCGATGGTCATGCTGGCCAAGGGCAACCGCAGCCCGCAGGTCCGCGAGGCTTGCAAGAAGTACGGCGGGTTCTATCTCGGCTCGATCGGCGGCGGCGCGGCGCGGCTGGCCCAGGACTGCATCAGGAAGGTCGAGTGCATCGCCTTCGAGGATCTGGGCATGGAGGCGATCTGGCGGATCGAGGTCGAGGACTTCCCGGCCTTCATCATCGTCGATGACAAGGGCAACGATTTCTTCCAGGAATTGCGGCTCGGCTGATCTCTTGACCGGGCTTCGGCCGCCCGAGGGCGGCCGAAGCCCGGTCGATCACGCGCGGCCGGCCGGTCACATGGCGGCGGCGTGTTCCCAGTGGTAATGGGCGACCCGCTCGACCTCGGATTTCGAGCCGAGGATCACCGGCACGCGCTGATGCAGGTCCTGGGGCTGGATGTCCATGATCCGCTTGCGGCCGGTGGTGGCGGCGCCGCCCGCCTGCTCGACGATGAAGGCCATCGGATTGGCCTCGTACATCAGGCGCAGCTTGCCGCCCTTCTTCCGGTTCTCCGCATCCACCGGATACAGGAAGATGCCGCCGCGGCACAGGATGCGGTGGACGTCGGCGACCATCGAGGCGACCCAGCGCATGTTGAAATCGATCTCGCGCGGGCCGTCCTTGCCGGCCAGGCATTCATCGACATAGCGCTTGACCGCCGGCTCCCAGAACCGGGCGCGCGAGGTGTTGATGGTGAATTCCCGCGTCTCTTCGGGAATGCGCATACCCGGATGGGTCAGCACGAACTCGCCGATGTTCTGGTCGAGGGTGAAGCCGTTGACGCCGTTGCCGGTGGTCAGCACCAGCATGGTCGAGGACCCGTACAGCGCATAACCCGCCGCGACCTGCCGCGCGCCCGCCTGGAGAAAGCTGGCCTCGGCGGACGGATCGGCGCCCTCGGGCATGCGCAGCACCGAGAAGATGGTGCCGACCGAGATGTTGACATCGATGTTGGACGAGCCGTCGAGCGGATCGAACAGCAGCAGATACCGGCCGTCGGCGGCGCCGTGCACCGCATGGACGTCATCCAGCTCCTCCGACGCCATGCCGGCGTAATTGCCGCCCAGCGCATTCATGTGGAGGAAGATGTCGTTGGCCAGCACGTCGAGCTTCTTCTGCTGCTCGCCCTGGACGTTTTCCGAGCCGGCGGTGCCCAGATTGTTGGCCAGCGCGCCGCGATTGACCTCGTGCGAGATCATCTTGCACGCGGTGATGATGTCGGTGATCAGTCCGGTGAAGGACCCGGAGCCGCCCAGCCGGCGCTGCTCCTCGATCAGGAAATGGGTCAAGGTTATGCGTTGGTATGGCATCTCGCCCTCGTAGGCCTGGGGGTGGCGGAACGGTGGGGTCGGGTTGTGTCGAGGCTGGGTCTCGCCGTCGCGGCCGGACCCGCGGGATCGGGTCTCGTGGCCCCGGTGGCGAAGCGGCGACGCGATGGTCTGCACGCCGCATGCCCAGACCGCCATATGCCCCGTTTTCGTCAACCGGACCCACGCCGATCCTGCGGATCTGATCGAGCCGATTGGCGTTTGACATCACTGAATGTTCATGAAAACTCGACCGGATGCGCGGCCGGTCTCTGGTATCCTCGACCAGGACGAAAGCCGGTCGTTGACCCTGCCGTTGGGGTATGGCGAAGTCGGAGCCGGCCGAACGCCCGGCATCGGGACAGGCCCCGCAGGCATCGGCGAGTCGCCGGCCAACTCCGATCCGGCCGATCGGAACGCGCTTTGCCGCTCGGCCGGGACCGGCCGGGCAAAAACACTCTTCGAGGATATTCCATGACTGAAAAGGACTCTCACGAGGTCCGCCAGGCCGTCCGCGACCATTATGCCGCGGTGGCGGTCCGGGCGGACGATTCATGCTGCGCCCCGGCCGCCGCGGTCCCGTCCTGCTGCGACCCCGCGCCGAATACGGCCATGGCAGCCTGCAAGACGGAGTCCCGTGATCTCGGTTATGACGAGATCGCGCTGGCCGAGGTGCCGGAGGGCAGCGATCTGGGCCTTGGCTGCGGCAATCCGGTTGCCATCGCCAGCCTGCGGCCGGGACAGACCGTGCTCGATCTGGGCTCCGGCGGCGGTCTCGACTGCTTCCTGAGTGCCCGCCGGGTCGGGCCGGAAGGCCGGGTGATCGGCGTCGACATGACCCCGGAAATGCTGGCCAGGGCGCGGGCCAATGCCGCCCGGGCCGGGTTCGCCAATGTGGAGTTCCGGCTGGGCGAGATCGAGCATCTGCCGGTCGCGGATGGCAGCGTGGACGTGGTGATGTCCAACTGCGTGATCAATCTGTCGCCCCAGAAGGCCGCCGTGTTTCGCGAAATCTTCCGGGTGCTGAAGCCGGGCGGACGAGTCTGCGTCTCCGATGTGGTCGCGACATCCGATCTGCCCGACGCACTGACCGGCGACCTGACCCTGGTCGCGTGCTGCATCGGCGGCGCCTCGCCGGTGGCCGACATCACGCGCTGGCTGGAGGAGGCGGGTTTCGCCGATGTCTCGATCGCGGTGAACGAGGCGAGCCGCGCCGTGATCGCCGGCTGGGCGCCCGGCACCGGTGCCGAGCGCTACGTCGCCTCCGCGATCATCGCAGCGGTCCGGCCATAGCGGCCGGCATGGGGACCGGGCCGCCGCGGCCCGGCCTCAGCCCTTCGGGAACAGACCCTGGGTCCGGTTGGCGAAGGCGACCAGCGACAACATCACCGGAACCTCGACCAGAACGCCCACCACCGTCGCCAGCGCGGCACCCGATTGCAGCCCGAACAGGCTGATCGCCACCGCGACGGCCAGTTCGAAAAAGTTCGAGGTGCCGATCATGGCGCAGGGTGCGGCGACGTTGAACGGCACCCGCCATGCCCAGGCCGCGGCATAGGTCAGCGCGAAGATGCCATAGGACTGGATCAGCAGCGGCACCGCGATCAGCGCGATCAGCACCGGCTGATCCAGGATGATCTGGCCCTGGAAGCCGAACAGCAGCACCACGGTGGCCAGCAGGCCGATCACCGAGAACGGCTTGATCGCGGCGGTGAAGCGCGCCACCGCCGCCTCGCCGCTCTCGCCCCGGCTGGCATGGGCGACCAGCCAGCGCCGCGTGACGATGCCGGCGGCCAGCGGGATGACCACGTAGAGGCCGACCGAGAGCAGCAGCGTCTCCCACGGCACCGGAATGTCGGTGACCCCCAGCAGGAAGGCCACGATCGGCGCAAAGGCGAAGATCATGATCACGTCGTTGACCGAGACCTGGACCAGCGTGTAGGTCGGGTCGCCGCGGGTCAGCTGCGACCACACGAACACCATCGCCGTGCAGGGCGCCGCGCCGAGCAGGATCAGCCCGGCGAGATAGGCCT